>CAYMLW010000065.1:0-14998 GCA_964391035.1 uncultured Gemmatimonadaceae bacterium | reverse complement strand
ATGGGGTCTGGAGCCCGGCGACCGGGTCCACCTGAAGAACCAGGACGGGGTGGTCTCGAGCTTCTCGGCGCCGGTCAAGGTGACCGAGCGGATCCGGCCGGACGCCGTCTACATCGTGCACGGCTACGGCCGCAGGGCGAAGGGGTTGAGCTTGGTCCACGGCCGGGGCATCGACGACGCGGAGCTGGTGACCAAGTACAGGACGGACCCGCTCATGGGCGGGACCGGGATGAACGTGAACTTCGTGACGTTCGTGCGGGAGTCGGAGGTGTCCGCATGAGCGCGCGGATGGGGATGGCGATCGATACGCGGACGTGCGTGGGGTGCACGGCGTGCGTGGTGGCCTGCAAGACGGAGAACGACGTGGCCGAGGGCTACGCCCGGGACTGGATTACCACGGAGACCACCGGGACGTTCCCGAATCTGGGCATGGAGATCCGGAGCGAGCGCTGCCACCACTGTGAGGACGCGCCGTGCGTGACGGCCTGCCCGACCGGGGCGTCGTACCTCGGGCCGGGGGGCACGGTCCAGGTGGACGCGGACAAGTGCACGGGCTGCAAGGCGTGCATCGCCGCGTGCCCCTACGACGCACGGTTCGTGGACCCCCGGACCAACGCGGTGGACAAGTGCACCTTCTGCGCCCACCGGGCGGAGGATCCGGGCGGCTGGACCACGGCCTGTCAGACGGTCTGCCCCACCCGGAGCATCCATTTCGGCGATCTGAACGACCCGGACAGCGAGGTCTCCCGGCTGCTGGCCACGCGGGAGTGGAAGACGCTGCTCCCGGAGGCCGGGACGAGGCCGAAGCTCTACTTCCTGGAGTGAGGGCGGCATGAGCGAATACACGACCACTCGGAGCAACGCCCTCATCGACCCGGGGCTCCACGTCTGGCACTACGAGGTGCCGGCCTACCTGTTCCTGGGTGGGCTGGTGGCCGGGATCATGGTGCTCTCGGGGCTCTGGCTGCTCCGCTCCCCCGACGGCGCCCGGTCCCGGGCCCTGGCGCTCCTGCCCTGGGCCGCGCCGATCCTCCTGTCCCTGGGCATGCTCTTCCTCTGGCTGGACCTGGAGAACCGGTTCAACGTGCTCCGGTTCTACCTGACCTTCGAGCCGGGGTCGCCGATGTCGTGGGGTTCCTGGCTCCTGCTGGCGATCTACCCGGCATCGATCCTCCTGGCGATCCGTATGCTGCCGGCCGAGCTGCGGGCGTGCCCGATGTCGAAGCTGGCCCGGCGGCTCGGCGCGAGTGCCCTGGGCCAGCGGCTCGAGACGGGCGCGAGCCGGCTTTTTCGATGGACCGACACGCGCACGCGTGAGATCGCCCTGGCCAACGTGGTCTTCGGGATCGGGCTCGGCATCTACACGGGGATCCTGCTCGGCTCACTGGGCGCCCGGCCGCTGTGGAGCTCGGCGATCCTGGGTCCGCTCTTCCTGGTCTCGGGGCTGTCGACGGGCGCGGCGTTCATGATGCTCTACGGCCTCCGGGACTCGGAGCGCATCACCCTCGGACGAATCGACATGGCGCTGATCGTCGTGGAGCTGGCGCTCATCGGGCTGTGGCTGACGGGGCTGGTGACCGGCGGCGCCGCGGCGAGGGGGGCGGCCGGCGTGGTCCTGGGCGGGCCCTACACGGCGGCGTTCTGGACGCTGGTGGTGACGCTGGGGCTGCTGGCGCCGCTGACGGCGGAGTGGCTGGAGCTCCGGCACCGGGCCGTGCCGGGTCGCCTGGCGGCGGTGCTGGTGCTGGTCGGCGGATTCGCGCTGCGCTGGATCCTGGTCTATGCCGGCCAGCACACCAACTGGATGATGGCCGTGCTCGAGCACGGGTGAGGGGAGAGAGAACCATGGAAGCGAAGAAGTACTGGAACCCGTACGCGGCCGGCGTGCTCCTCGGCCTCACGCTTCTGGCCACGTTCCTCGTGACCGGCGGCGGCCTGGGCGCCACGGCCCTCCCGAAGCGGCTGATCGCGCTGGGCGCGCTGACGACCTCGCCGGAGTGGACCGCGGCCAATCCCGCCCTGGGCGGCTACGTGGAGGCGGGCAACCCGCTCCGGAACTGGCTGGTCATCGAGGTCATCGGCGTGCTCCTGGGCGGTTTCATCGGCGCCGTCTCGGCCGGCCGGTTCAGGGCCACCGTCGAGAAGGGGCCCCGGATCTCGACCCGGGGCCGTCTCGGCTACGCCCTCGCCGGCGGCATCATCATGGGGCTCGCCGCGGGCATCGCCCGGGGCTGCACCTCCGGCCAGGCCCTCAGCGGCGGGGCGCTTCTGGCCACCGGCAGCTGGGTCTTCATGCTCATGGTGTTCGCGGGCGGCTACGCCACCGCGTGGTTCGTGAGGAGGCAGTGGATATGACCGAGATCTTCCCCCTGGTCTTCGCCAACGACGAGGTCCGGCTCCTGACCGCCGTCGTACTCGGGTTCCTCTTCGGCTTCAGCCTCGAGCGGGGCGGCTTCGGGAACGCCCGCAAGCTGGCCGGGCAGTTCTACCTCCACGACATGACCGTCTTCAAGGTCATGTTCACCGCCATCCTCGTGGCCATGGTCGGGCTCTACACCCTGGTGGGGATCGGCTGGGTCGACATGGCCCGCATGTGGGTGAACCCCACCTTCATGTGGGCCCAGGTGGTAGGCGGGTTCCTCCTCGGCATCGGCTTCATCATGAGCGGACTCTGCCCCGGCACGTCCGTCGTGTCCGCGGCGTCCGGGCGATGGGACGGGCTGGTCACCGTCGCCGGCATCTTCGCGGGCACCGCCGTGTTCGCGGTGGCCATCGACGTCTTCCCGGCCCTCGAGGCACTCTACTCGGCCGGCGACATGGGCGTCTCGATCCTGCCCGAGGTCCTCGGACTGCCGACCCTGCCGTTCGTCCTCGGGATCGTGATCGTGGCCGGCACCGCCTTCGTCGGGGCGGAGGCCGTCGAGCGGATCTTCACGGGTCGTCGCTCGCAGGTCGAGCACACCCCCCGCCCCCTCCCGATCATGAAGTTCGGCCTGGCCGGAGCCCTCGGGCTGGTCCTGCTGGTCGGGCTCGGGCTTCGGCCCGCCCCGGGTGCTCCACCCGCCCATCGCGTGGTCACGGCGCCGCCCGTCGCACCCCTCGACCTCGCCGAGCGGATCGTGGCCGGCGATCCCGGCCTCATGATCGTGGACGTCCGGGGCGACGCCGGGACGCGCGTCCCCGGCTCCTACCCCGTCGCCCTCGACAGCACGGCCGCCCCCATCCTGGCGGGCGCCGGCGAGGACACCGACGTGGTGATCGTCGACGATGACGGCTCTCTGGACGCGATCCCCGCGAGCTGGCCGGACCGGGCCCGCTACCGGCTGCTCGAAGGCGGCTGGAACGGCTGGGAGACCAGGGTCCTGACCCCCGCCGCGCCCGCCAACCGCACCGCCGCCGAGATGGAGGGGGTCCGATACCAGAACGGGCTGTCCGCGTTCTTCTCCGGCGAGGGGACCCAGGCGGTGCAGGTCGCACCCCCTCCCGTCATCCCCTCCTCCGCCGCCGGCGAGAAGCCGAAACGCGGCGGCTGCTAGACCAGGCCCAGGGACTACGCCGGCGCGGCGCACTCCAGCCGCGCCGGCGATCTTCTGACATCCCGAACCGGGCTCGGGGCCCCACCACATCTCGGATTCAGGGCCGAACCGTGCGTGGGGAAAGGTCGCGACAGATCCGTTCGAGCAGTCGAAAGCCCTGCTCTCTCTCGACGGACCAGCCGGTGCTGGTGTACTGCTATACGGGTGCCCGGTACGAGGTACCGAACCTACTCGAGCCCGAGAGCCTCCTCCACGATATCGGCGAGCCGGGCCGCGAGGTCCGGCTCGTCGGCATCCAGGGTGGGGAAGGGCGCCCGCACCCGATAGTCGGGGTCGTCCGTGACGCCTGCCATGTACTCGTCGGCGTCGTCCCGGGTCGGGTCCCACACCGGCGCGTCATGGACGGCCCTGCGGAAGATCTCGATCTTGGGCAGGTGCTCGCCCTTGAACCCCTCGACCACCACGACATCGGCTTCCGGCAGGTGCCGGGCGGCGAGCTCCGCCGGGCCCAGCTCTCGCCCCTCCGGCCAGCTCCCGATGACGCCGAACTGGCCGGGGCCGGCCAGCACGACCCGCTCGGCGCCGCCTTCCTCCCGGTGTCGGAACGAATCCGTGCCGACCCGGTCCAGGTCGAAGTGGTGGCCGTGCTTGATGGTCATGACCCGGTGTCCGCGTCGGCGCAGCTCGGCGGTGAGTGCGATGACCGTGGTGGTCTTCCCGGACTTCTTCTTCCCCACGATGCACACCATCGGGGGCGCATTGGGCTCGCTCATGGGCCGAACATGGGCCGGCGGGGGGCTCCTGCGCCACCGCCGCCGGCCTCATGCCGATCCGCCGTCGATCAGTAGACGCGGAGCGCGCGCTCCACGCAGCGCCAGTACTCGGCGTAGCACTCGGTCTCGTGGAGCTGATCGGAGGTGCCCAGGGCACCGCTGTCCGCCAGGCACTCGACGTAGTCGGCGCCGCAATCGCCGGCCATGGCCGGGAGCGGGCGGAGGGCAAGGACACTCGCCAGGGCGAGCACGGTCAGGGTGGTCACTACGGGTCGCTTCGACATCATGGTCTCCTCCGGGTTCGGGTGAACGATCGACCCGGAGCCACGATCAGCCCATGTCCGGGGCACCTCCATGGCCGGATGGGACGAATTCGCGCCGACGTCCTCCGCGGTCTCCGCGGCGTCGGCGCCCACGGCGGTCCTGCAGCGCCGCCGCGGCCAGGAACCCGCCGAAGGTGACCGCCGTCAGCACCATCGCCTGGCGGGCCAGCGGGACCAGCGTTCCCGGGTCCGCCCGGTCCGTCATGACGAACAGCTCGAGTGCCTGCTCCTCTCCGATCAGCACCGTCGCCGCCACGACCGTGAGCACGTATGCGAATACGGGCAGGACCAGCGGAAGTCGGAGCGTAGAGACGCGCTCCGCGATCACGACGAAGCCCAGGGGCACGGCGCTCCGCAGCCCCCAGGCGGTGGTATGCCACGCGGCCAGGCCCAGGTCGCCGCCGGAGACGAGGGTGAGGGCCCCGAAGGTCCCGCCGAGGGTCGCGAGCCACGTGAGGAGCAGACTCACGACCATGCCCGCCGCGTGTACCACACGGGGCACGAGGTTGTGGACGAGGAACAGATCGAGGTCCCCCCCGCGCTGGAGGGCCAGTCCGGACCGGAGTCCGAACAGCAGGGCGATCACGAGTCCGTAGAACGCCAGCGTGCTGTCGACTATCCAGCCCCGACCCGTCATCAGAGAGACCACGGGGCCCAGGAGGAGGATGCCGGCTCCGGCGCCCGACCCCGCGCGCGTGAGCCACAGTCGCAGATTCGAGCGGAACCCGAAGACCCCCAGTGCCCACACGCGGCTGGCCCACACGTGGCCGGCCGTCATGGCCCCGCTTCCTGCCGGACCGGCTCCGACGCCGGCGAAGTGACTCCGAGTGGCTCCCAGGTCCCGGCCTCCAGGCGGAGCCCGCCCCCGAGCCCAGCCCGGTGGGTGGCCTGGTTGGTCGCCACTACGACCACCGTCTCCCGGGCGCGCACTCGCAGCCGGTCCGACAGGATGTCCTTGGCATCGGGGGAGAGGTGCTCGAACGGTTCGTCCAGCAGCAGCGGGCCGGGCCGCCGCAGGAGGACATCGAGGAGGAGTCGTTTCCGTTCGCCCGTCGAGAGCCTCCGCACCGCCCGGTTCTCGACGGGTGGCCAGAGGCCCGGCGATGGACTGTCCCCGTCACGGCTCAGCCGACGAGCCAGTCGTCGCCAGTCCCCGGTGGTCGCGCTTCCCGGGATCGCCATCTCGCTGTGGTGGTACAGGCAGCCTCCCGCCGGGTACACAACCCGTCCCGCCTTCGGCCGGTCCAGTCCGGCCAGGGTCCGGAGCAGGCTGCTCTTCCCGGCCCCGTTCGGGCCGACCACCCAGAACACCCGGCCGGGCCGAATGGCCAGGTCGAGGTCCCGTACCACCGGGTTCGGGCCCCGCTCGATGGTCACACCCATGAGCTCAAGCATCGGGATCCGCCAGCCTGCAGGAGTAGAACCTGTCGGCGTCGTCGTGGACCACCGCGGTCCCGGTCCGGGGCAGGTACACCATGCCTGCCGCCGGGACATCGAGCAGAAAGGCATCGAGGAACTCCAGCGTGTCGGTCAGACGCAGCAGGGCCCGCTCCGGCCGGCCGCCGCGCTCGCGACCGGAGCGGGTCAGCAGGTACACCTCGCTCCGCCCGACGTCCACGCTCATGGCCATGGCCGGAACCAGCGTACGCGGCATCTGCTCATCGGTCAGCGGGGACCGGGGGACGAAGTCGATGGCCTCCCGGGTACCGGCCGGGGTAGGGACCGTCACGGGGGTCGCGTCTCCCCTACGGTCGACCCGGTAGCCCCGGGGCGCCAGGAACTGGTTGACCACCAGCGCGCTCCCGTCCGGAAAGGCCTCGACGAGGGTCGTGTTGCCCAGGGCATTGACCGTCATGTCCTCGTACGTGCGCCTGGGTACGGGCACCGGCAGCAGCGCGCTCCCCAGGACGCGTACGAGGGCGGTGGGCGGCTTGGTCCCGAACGGCATCGCCGAGACCAGGTACTCGTCCTCGGCCAGGGCCTCCAGCGAGTGGGGGATGAAGTCGAGGGGAACCGTGGACAGCTCCTCCCCGCCACGGGAGAGTACCACCAGCCGGAGTCCGCCACGGGCGGCGACTGCCCACGCCGAGTCGCCCACGGCCGCCACGCTGACCGGATGCTCGGCGGCGCCCGGCCCCTGGTCCGGGATCGGGGTCCGGGACACGATCCGGAGCCCGTCGTCCAGCTCGAGGATCTGTCGCCTCGACCCGTCCAGCAGCGTCCATGTCGAGTCCGACGCCAGCCGGATCTCGGTCGGGGCCGGCGAGTCCGGGAGGGTGAAGGGTTCGCAGTGGAGCGCGGTCGCCCGATCGGGAACCGCGTCGATGATCGCGTAGGGGGTCGGCTCGGCGTCGTCGCAGGCGGCGAGCGCTGGACCGACCAGGAAGATGAAGAGAAGGATCGACTTGCGCATTGGGTTCACTCCTTGGGATCGATTACAGCGACAGCCACTTCTTCACGACACAGCCAGCGTACTCGGCCGAGCACTCCAGGTCCGCCATGTGCTGGAGCGATCCCTCGTACAGGTAGCTGTCATTCAGGCACTTCACGTACTGCTTCGTACAGTCCGCCGCGGCCGCCTGGCCGGGTGCGAACGTCAGTGCGCCAGCGGCCAGCGCCAGCGCCATCACGAGCTTCGTCATGATCTCCTCCTGGGTTCGAATGGGGCACAAGCCGACCCTTCGCACCCAGGTATGTCCCAAGATACGGGGCCCATCCATGGCGGAATGGGACGGATTTGCCCATACCTTGTGGGTTCAGACCCCGGATCGGAGGAAGGAGCGAAGCATGGAGGAGCGTGAAGGCCTCGACATCCCGGCGGGCGCGGACGTGCCCCGTACGTACCAGCGGTTCACCGACCGCTTCCCGGACATCGCCGCGTCCCATGTCGCCCAGGGGAAGGCCGGTGACGCGGCGGGACCCCTGGACCGGAAGGTGGTCGAGCTGGTCAAGCTGGGCGTGTGCGTGGGTGCCGGGCTGGAATCGGCGGCCAAGAGCCATGTCCGCCGGGCGCTGGAGCACGGCGCCACGCGGGACGAGGTGGAGCAGGCCGTGGCGCTGGCCGTGAATCCCGTCGGCTTCCCCCGGGCCGTGATGGCCTGGCAATGGGCCACCGAACAGATGGCGGCCGAGGGCTGAGCGGCGCCTGAGGGCCGAAGGCTCCGCGGGCTCGGCGGCCCGGTGGGTTCGGCGGTCCGCGGGCTCGGCGGACTCTGCGGCGGTAGAGCGGTCCGCCGTCAGTCCCGGATGTCGTCCAGGATGCGGGTGACCGTCTCGGCCAGCGCGGTCCCGCTCCTGCCGGGCATCACCACGTCGGTGATGAGCAGGTCCACGGTGCCGCCGGCCTCCTCGATCGCGACCAGGGCCTCGTCGCCCGAGCTCGCCGCCAGGACGGCGAATCCCTGTCGCTCCAGCGCCCGGGCGGCGACGGTCCGTACCCCGTCCTCGTCTTCGGCGATCACGATCCGGCCGCCGGCCGCGCCCTCCGACCCGGCCGACACCCCCGACCGGGACGAGAGCTCCGGCTCCGGATCGGCATTGACGTACGGGAACCACACGGTGAACCGGGCGCCGGTGCGGGAGGCCGTGAGAGGACCAGTCGTATGTCCTCGCTGATCAGCCGTCGCAGCATGGACTCCATGGCGCCTACGACCGACCCGGCGTCGATGACCCGTGGGCGCAGGATCTGGCGCCGGCTGAAGGCCAGGAGCTGCTGCGTCAGCGACGACGCTCGACCGACGGATCGGGCGATCTCCTCGAGATCCTTCCTCAGCGGGTCGTCTGCCGGCAGCCCGTCGGCGGCCAGCGCCGCGTGGCCCTGGATCGACTGATCACGTTGTTGAAGTCGTGGGCCACGCCGCCCGCTGATCTCCACCGGAACCCGCTCACCGTTCGCCGCCTGGTGCTCGGTTTCCACGAGACCGGCGCCCGCCTCCTCGAGCTCCGGGACGAGCCCGTCGAGGTCGGCGCGCAGTTCCGGGGGGCGGAGCTCCCGGGCGGGCAGCCCGATCAGCTCCTCCCGGCTACGGCCGTAGAAGTCCTACCCTCGCCGGTTGGCCTCCACGATCCGGAGGTTCGCCCGGTACCCGGCGAGGGCCTCCCGCACATCGACCTTCACCACCAGGTTCCACCCGGTCCCGTCGATCGGCCGGGTCGCCGCCAGCACCGGCTCGCCGGCGTAGTCCCGGAACCTGCCCCCGGACTCGGGTACCACCGTCCCCGCCCTCGCCGCCAGCTCCTCGCCTTCCGCCGCGAACCCGCGCCATTCGCCCGCCGGCAGCTTCCGGAGCGGGCTCAGGTAGCGCACGCTGTCGCCCACGACCGTGGCCAGCATCGCCTCCCCCGTCTCCGTGGGGATCGGCTCGCTCTGGAGCAGGGGGAACAGGAAGTCGGGAGCAGTCCGGTGCGGTTTCCGCGGTCGCTGGTGCGCCCCGACCTCAACAGTCGAGGTAGAACGTCACCGACTCGATGGTGCCGGTACCGGTCACGTTGCCCGTGGAGATGTACGCGGCCGCGATCGTGAACCGGCTCGCGTTGACCGCCCGGGTGACCACGCCGCGCGCCACGCTCGCCGAGACCACCACCCAGTTCGGACGCTCTCCCGCCGGCATCGTGTTCAGGACGTCGTCGATCTGGGCCTGGGTCGCCTGGCCGAAGGTCATCCGCCCGGGCGGATCCGTCAGTGTGCCGTCCGTCACCGTGGCCGTGCCGTAGCCGATCACCGTGTCGTTGACGGCCACGATGTAGCGGACCGAGCCGGTCCCGCTCACGCTCAACGTGATCTGGTCCTCCGAGATCCCCACCGCTTCGAGATCCACGTCCGGCAGGTCACTGCGGCCGCTCGGGTTCGCCGACACGACCCCCGCCTCCGTCGGCTGAACGCCCGACGTGGTCAGGTTCACGTCGACATCGAACTCGCTCATGGCGGCGCAGCCCACCGCCTGCACGATTTCATCGCAGCCGGCGACGCCCGCGACCAGTGCCAGGACCGCGACCGCCGTCCAGCGCGTCCGGCTATGGTTGAGTGCCGTCCCGTTCGTCGGGTTCATCTCGTTCTCCGGGGGTTGGTTGTGGTTCGGCACGGCCCTCGTGCCTGTGGGTGGGCCTGCCCAAGCATAGTCCGCCGCTCCCGGGTCGACAAGGAGCGCGCCCCGGTCGGATCGCCGGTGCGGCGGGTCGACGTGGTGTGTGTATGGGCCGGCGACGCCGTGGTGGCCATGGCGGCGCCCCCGCCGCATGAGGATGCGCCCATCGCCCAGAGCGACTATCGCGTCACCTTCCGGATCCGAACGCTTCCCGTACGGCCTGGACCAGCTGGTCCGGCGTGAAGGGTTTCTCCAGGAACAGAACGTCGTCGGGCAGCTCCCGTTCCTCGCCGACCGAGCTTTCCTCGTACCCCGACATGATCACGACCGGCAGCTCCGGGTCGAGCTCCGATACGCGCTCGAACAGCGCCCGGCCGGACATGCCGGGGAGGACGAGGTCGGTGACGAGCACGTCGAACCCGCCGGCCTCCATCGCCCCGAGCCCTTCCTCCGCCGAGCCCCGGGCCACCACTTCGACCCCGGCCCGCTCCAGCACCCGTACGGCCACCCTGCGCACGGCCGCGTTGTCTTCCACCACGAGGACCCGGGCACCGGTGATCCGGCGAAGGGATTCCGTCGAATGCTCGTCCCTCGCCAGGGTGTCCGGTGCCTCCGAGACGGCGGGGAAGCAGAGCCGGAACGTCGACCCTTGGCCGGGCTCGCTCTCGACCCGGATCGTGCCGCCGCTCTGGGTCACGAAGCCGTACGCCATGGCCAGCCCGAGCCCTGTGCCGCGGCCCTTCTCCTTGGTCGTGAAGAACGGCTCGAACAGGTGGGAGAGGGTCCGGGCGTCCATCCCCGTACCGGTGTCGCTGACCTCGAGGACGACGTACCTGCCGGGCTCCTGCCCCGGATGCTCCGGCCGATTCCCGTCGGTGACGTCCATCTCGTAGGTACGCATCCGGAGCGTCCCGCCGCCCGGCATGGCGTCCCGGGCATTCACGGCCAGATTCACGATCACGGCCTCGAGCTGGCCCGGATCCAGGCGAATGGCCGGGAGCTCCGACTCGAGTTGCAGGTCGAGGCGCACGTCCTCGCTGATGACTCGCCGGAGCAGCCGGGAGGCGTCATCGACGATCGCCGACAGGTTCACCACCCGGGGTTGGAGGACCTGCTCGCGGCTGAAGGCCAGCAGCTGCTTGGTGAGCTCGGCGGCCCGATCGGCCGTCGAGCCGATGCTGTCGAGCGCCTCCCGGAACGCGGGATCCCGGGACCCATCATCGTCCAGCTGCATGGTCAGAAGATCGGTCTCGGACCGGATCACGGTCAGCAGGTTGTTGAAGTCGTGGGCGATTCCCCCGGCCAGTCGCCCCACCGCCTCCAGCCTCTGGCTCTGGCGGAGCTGCTCCTCGAGCCGGCGCCGCTCCGTGATGTCCCGTGTGGTCACGACCAGCCCGCCGATGGCCGGGTGATCGATCCGGTTCCGGGCCGCCGACTCCAGGTAGCGCACCGTCCCGTCCTTCCGCACGCCCCGGTACTGGGCCCGCGTCTCTGCCTCCGGCTCGAGAGCGATCGAGCCCAGGAGGTTCTCGATCTCCGATCGATCCTGCTCGTGCACGAACTCGAACGCGTTCCGTCCGACGACCTCGGCTGGCGGGTATCCCAGCAGCGCCTGGCTCGCCGGTGTCGCAAAGAGGATCCGGCCGTCGGGGGCGATGATCTGTATCCCCTCCGCGATCTCCTGGACCAGGAGCGAGAGCCGCTCTTCGGCCCTGATTCGGTCCGTGATGTCTTCCGCCAGCCCGATCACCCGTACCACCGCGCCCCCCTCCTCCACCGGGTACCCCCGATCCAGGATCCAGCGGACCTCACCGTCCGGGCGCACGATGCGGTACTCCCGCTCGAAGGGTTCGGTCGGAGGCTGCGTCAGTGTGGCGCCAGGCCGGTCGCGCTGCAGTATGGCGTTGCGCCACACGTTCGCGTCGTCCAGCAGCGCGTCGACCGGCCGGCCGAAGATGCTCTCGAAGGCGGGGCTCGCGTACGTCATCCGGGACAGGTCCGGCTCCGCGATCCAGAACACGCTCTTGATATGTCGCGCGATCTCCCGGAACCTCTCCTCGCTCGCCCGCAGCCGGGCATCGGACTCGAATCGCTCCGTGACGTCGCGGATCACCGCCACCGCGCCCCCGCCCATGCCCTGGCTCGGCTCGATCAGGCTCACCGACTGCTCCGCGTGGAACGTGGTGCCATCCGTCCGACGCATCTCGTGGGATCCGTGGTACACGCCTTCCCGCTCCAGGATGGGGGTCGACTCCTCGAGCGGGGCGGTACCCTCCACCAGGAACTCCTCCAGTCCTCTCCCGATCAGCTCGCCGGGACCGCGGCGGAAGATCCTCTCCGCCGCGGGGTTCGCGTACTCGATGGTCGCTTCCCGGGAGATCACCACCGCCTCGTCGAGGGCGGCGAAGGTCCGGTTCAAGGTGCGGGAAAGGACCTCGCGCCTGATCCCGTCGCCGATCATTCGGCCCAGGTTGTCCAGTAGCTCCTGCTCCTCCCGGAGGAACGGGCCCGTGTCGCGCTCCGGTCGAGGTTCCGTGAGCACCACCTCCAGCCGGCCGGTGCCGCCGGGACCCGCATCGACCGGGGCCGTGATCGCCCACTCCGTTTCCCGGAAACCCGCCGTGCGCAACCGTCGGTCCGGCAGCGTGAGTCGGGCCTCCGTGATCTCCGGGTACAGGAAGCCCGGCGGGATCCGCTCGACCACCGCCTGGAGTCGCGTCTCAAGCGACGGGTCCGCGGCGGCCAGGATCCGGCCCGCCTCGTACAGCGTCCGGAGCTCCTTGACCCGCTCCGTCAGCGCCGACTCCGTCGCCTTGATCTCCGACACGTCCGACGACACGCCCAGGATTCCGATCAGCGCACCATCCTCGGACAGGACCGGAGAGTTCGTGACGTACGCGGAGAACCTGCTGCCGTCCTTTCGCTGGACCTCGTACTCGCCGCTCCAGGACTCCCCCGCCCGCAGCGCTGTACGGATCTGATCCGCCCTCTCCATCCCGGTCTGCGGGAACACCAGCTCACGAACGTTCCGGCCCAGCGCCTCCGTCGGCGTCCAGCCGTAGATCTCTTCGGCCGCCCGGTTCCAGTAGAATACCGTGCCGTCCAGCTCCGTCGCGATCACCGCCTGGCCGACCGCGGCGAGCAGTCCCGCCTGGAAGCGCACCTGGTCCAGGTCCGCGGGCCGGTACCGATGGGCTCGACTCACGGCGTACCGGAGCGTTCGACCCAGCAGCGTCGGCGTCAGCTCCGACCTCTCGAGTCGGTTCACTGCACCCACGGCCGCGGCGCTCCGGTCGACCGCTACCTCGTCCACCCGGCGGCCGTCGGACAGCAGCACGACGGGCACCTCCGGCAGCATGTCCCGGGCGTCCCGGACGAAGTCGAGCCCCGAGCCCGTCCTGAGCCGGTAGTCGACCAGTGCGACGTCGGTTTCGCCCCGGGCCAGCACGCTCAGCCCCGCTTTGTGGCTCGTCGCGATCTCGACCGCGTACGACCCCGGCGCGGCGCGCAGCAGCTTCCGGACGGCCTCCGCCTCCGCCCGCTCGCCTCCCACGACCAGCACGTTCACGACGCGCCTCGGGTTGGATGGTGCATGGCTCGAACCTGGTTCGCTGTCCCCCGTGACCGTCCAGTATCGGTCGGTCGGCATGGCGACGAAAGTCGTGCAAGACTTCGGCCGACCGGCAGTGGATGCGAGACGCAGGGACGTGAGGGGGCCGCCCGGTGATAGGTCCGGAACCGAACATGCCGCGGCTGGACGCAGGAAAGCGGCACCTCCCGGCTTCCCGGGAGGCACCGCCCTTCTGTGTCCCCCTGCCAGGGAGGTACACGAGCAAGCTAGCGGGAGCCCCGGGGCGTGGCGCCCCGGTTGGCGTGAACCGGACCGAAGCGAGGCGAGCTGGTCCTGCGGAACGGTAGACCGGGGGGCCTGCTGGCGACGCCCTACGTTACCCCGAGCCGCGTCTCGAACTCCTCCTTCCGGGACCGGGCCAGCCGCAGCTTCGTCCCGTCCTTCAGACGGACCACGTAGTCGCCGTGGGAGTCGTGCGAGACTTCCCGCAGATGGTCCAGGCCCACCACCGCCGACCGGTGGATCCGGAAGAAACGGCGCTCGTCCAGCTGCTGTTCCAGCGACCCGAGTGTCGCTCGCACCAGCTCCGAGCCCGACTCCGTGTGGACCCGGGAGTACGAGCCCTCCGCTTCGATCCAGAGGATCTGGTGCTGGTCGAGAAGGAGAATGCGGGCGCCGTCCCGGAGCGCGATCCGGGAGTCCTCCGGGCCCGTGCTGTCGTCCGATCGCAGGACCGGACGGCCCCTGCCATCGGGTCGGGCATCGGACATGCCGAGGAGCTTCCGTCCGACTGCCTCCCGACGCTCCCTCAGGATCCGGTCCTTCGCTCTCCCAACGGCCTTCTCCAGACGCGAGGGGTCGAAGGGCTTGAGCACGTAATCCACCGCCTCGAGGTCGAACGCCCGCGGAGCGTGCTCCTCCTGCCCCGTCACGAAGATCACCAGCGGCCGTTCCGCCGGCGTGAGCTCCGCCAGTGCCTCCAGCCCGTTCATCCCCGGCATGTTCACGTCCAGCGTCACGACGTCTGGTGCTCGCTCCCGGATCATTCGCGGCGTGTCCGCTCCGCTGGTCTCGCCCACGACCTTCACGTCCGGATCGCTCTCGAGCAGACGTCGGATCGCCCGTCTCGTCGGCCCTTCGTCCTCCACCACCAGAAACCGGATGGGTGCGCTGTATTCGATCATCATGATGGCCTTGTGCAGTGCTCGTGGCCTCACGCCCACGCGGGACCGGCGGCGAGTCACCAGTCGCCGCTCGCCACCCCCCATGGGCCGTGTCGACGCTGAGGTGGGGGGCGCCACGGCCTCGCTGCGGATCCGCCCCCGGAAAGGACGGGTGGGTCGATCGGCTGGCGCCCTGGCCCGCCAGCGACCAGGGATTATCGACCGCCACCGCAGCGCTGGAAGGCCTGACGGCACCAGCGACGGACTGACGGAAATGTAATGGCCCGCTGCAAGTTCTGGCTACGGGTCGCGCATCCGAGACCACGACGACGCGCCAGGCTCCGGCGCGGCGCGGCCGCGGGGGCTGGGGGCGGCGCACAAGCGAGAGGGGGGATCGCCGAAGCGATCCCCCCTCTGCTGTGTCAGGCCCGTCCGGCCCTGCGATCCCGATCCGTTACGACTCGGACGGGTAGTTGTAGGTGCTGCCAGACGCGGCGTACTCGCCGGAGCCGCCGAAGGTGTAGCACGGCAGCAGCTGCAGGACCTGG
>CAYMLW010000064.1:8554-15145 GCA_964391035.1 uncultured Gemmatimonadaceae bacterium | reverse complement strand
GAAGCTCCGGGCTATTTTATGGAGATCCCGCCCTGTCGCCCCGGCGAGAGAACGCGCCGGGCGACCGGCTCGCCCCGACCGACGAATTCGGTGAGGCGCTCCGCGAGCTCGGCCCTGGATTGGGCCACCGGGGCGAAGCGGAACGGATGGTGGGCGCGCTCCAGCGCGGTGGCCGCGCACAGGGCGTCCAGCTCGGGGCCGGCCGGGTCCCCGACCCTCTCCGCGTAGCGGGCTGCCAGCGCCCGGAGCGCCGCCGGGCTGCGGGCGGACAGGGGCAGCAGCCACTCGCCTGTGCCGTCGGATGCGGAGTCGGGCGGTCGCGCATCGGTTCGCGGGATCCCGGGGCGCGGGTCGACGGCGGGGGCGTCGGCCGGATCCGCGGCGTTCCCGGCAGCGGCGTCGACGGAGGCACCGGCATCGGAGACCACGACGTGGGCGTTGGTGCCGCCGAAGCCGAAGGAGCTGATGCTGGCGATCCTGGGTCGTGCCGTGGAGCCGGGCCACGGCCGGATGCGGTCCGGGAACTCGAGGGGTTCGCCGTCGGCGCCCAGGAGGGGATTGAGCCGCTGGAGGTGCACGTTCCCCGGAATCTCTCCATGGCCCAGGGCCAGCACGGCCTTGATGAGACCGGCCACGCCGGCCGCCGCCTCCAGGTGGCCGATGTTGGTCTTCACGGTGCTGATGACCAGAGGCTCGGTGTCGGATCGTCCGTCCAGGTACGTGGCCCGCAGCGCGCTGACCTCGATGGGATCGCCGAGTGCGGTCCCCGTCCCGTGGGCCTCGACGTAGTCGACGGCGGCGGGGTCCACGCCTGCGTCGGCCAGAGCGGCCCGGATCACCGCCTGCTGGGAGCTGGCGCTCGGCGCCGTGAGGCCCTGCGTGCGGCCGTCCTGGTTGATCGCCGAGCCGCGGACCACCGCCAGGACGTGGTCGCCCGCCCGGCGCGCGTCGTCCAGGCGCTTCAGCGCCACCATGCCGCAGCCCTCGCCGCGGACGTAGCCGTCGGCCCGGGCGTCGAACGCCTTGCAGCGGCCGTCGCCGGCGAGGATCCGGGCCTGGGAGAAGGCCACGGTCACTTCCGGGGCCAGCAGCACGTTCACGCCGCCGGCGAGGGCCAGGTCGCACTCCCGAGCCCGCAGGCTCCGGCACGCCAGGTGGAGGGCGACCAGCGACGAGGAGCAGGCCGTGTCCACGGCGATGCTGGGGCCGCGCAGGTCGAGGGCGTACGAGATCCGGTTCGCGGCGATGCTCAGGGCGCTGCCGGTGCCGGCGTACAGGTCCGCGTCCGCGGGGTCGGTCAGGTAGAGGTGGGCGTAGTCGCCGCTGCTGATGCCGACGAACACGCCGGCGCTCGACCCCGCCAGCCCGTCGATCGGGACGCCGGCATCTTCCAGCGTCTCCCACGCGACCTCCAGGGCCAGGCGCTGCTGGGGGTCCATCCGGGTGGCTTCCCGGGGCGATATCCCGAAGGCGCTGGCGTCGAACCGGTCGATCCCGTCGAGGAACCCACCCCAGCGCGAGTTGGTCCTGCCGGGCGTCCCCGGCTCCGGCGCGTACAGGGCGTCCGCGTCCCAGCGCTCCCGGGGGACCTCGCGGATCGCGTCGGCGCCCTCTCGCAGCAGCCGCCAGAAGGCGTCGGGGCCATCGGCGCCGGGGAACCGGCAGCCGAGGCCGATCACGGCGATGGGCTCGGCGTCGGCGTCGGGGCTCCGGTCCGGCCGCGGGGGCGACCGCTCCTGGTCGGCGAGGGCGGCGGCCAGCGCGTCGATGGTCGGGTGGTCCCAGGTCAGGGTTCCGGGCAGGCGCCGGCCGAGCCAGTCCTCGAGCTCGCCCGACAGCCCGACCGCCTGGAGCGAGCTCAGCCCGAGGTACTCCAGGGGTGCATCGGCGGCGATGTCACCGGGGGACACCTCCAGCTCTTCCGCGATCCGTCGGACCAGCCAGTCCCGGATCTGCCGCGCTGTCGGCTGCTCGATGTCCGGCACCCGACTACCAGGATCCCCGTGCCCAGGCGTCCCGGGCGGCTCCGCGACGCAGCTTGCCGCTCGTGGTCTTGGGCACCGCCCCGGCGGGGAGCAGCTCGACGGCGTGGACGCCCACGCCGTGTTCCCGGCTGACCGCCGCCCGGATCCCGCCGCGCAGCTCGTCCTCGTCCGGCGCTCCCCGGACCTCGGCGGCGATCACGAGCCGCTCCGCCTTCCCGTCCTCGACGGCGAAGGCCACGCTGCAGCCGGGCCGAAGGGCGTCCGAGCACCCCTCCACGGTGAGCTCGATGTCCTGGGGATAGAGATTTCGACCGCCGAGGATGATCAGGTCCTTGATCCGGCCCGTGACGAACAGCTCGCCGTCCACCAGGGCCCCGAGATCTCCGGTGCGGAGGAAGCCGCCGGTGTCGCCGGGCTCGTCCAGACGGGCGTCGAAGGTCCGGGCCGTCTCCTCGGCGCGTCGCCAGTAGCCGCGGGCGAGGCTCGGGCCCCGGAGCCAGATCTCGCCGACCTCGCCGTCGGGGCGACGTCGCCGGGTCTCAGGATCGACCACCACCACCTCCTGTGTGGGCGCCGCCGGCCCGCAGCCGACCAGCGTCCTCCCGTTCGCCGCCGGCTCGAGCCGCCCCTCCGCCAGCGCCGCCGGGTCCACCGCGAGGATCGTCGGTTCATTTCCCCTGGGGACCGCGGTGGCCACGAGCGTGTTCTCGGCCAGGCCGTACGCGGGCAGGAACATGCTCAGCCGGAACCCGTTGGGCGCGAAGCGTTCCCCGAAGCCCCGCAGCGTCGCCGCACGGATCGGCTCCCCGCCGGTCGAGGCGGCCTTCAGAGAGCTCAGGTCCAGGGTGGCCCGCTGCTCGTCCGTGACCTTCCGACGGCAGAGCTCGTAGCCGAAGTTCGGTGCCCCGGCGTAGGCCGCACGGTGGTCGCTGATCGCCTGGAGCCAGCGGGCCGGGCGCTGCAGGAAGTGCAGCGGCGACATCAGGTAGCACTCGCAGCCGCCGTAGACCCCGGCGAGGACCACACCGATGAGGCCGTAATCGTGATAGAGGGGGACCCAGTAGACCAGCCGATCCCCCGGCTCCGCCTCGAACACCCGCCGCATGAGCTCGCAGTTCGCCATCAGGCTCGAGTGGGGAATCGCCACTCCCTTCGGCGCGGCCGTGGAGCCCGACGTGTACTGCAGGAGGGCCAGGGTTCCGGCGTGGATGTCCGGGAGCCGTGACGATGCGGATCCGTACGAGCCGGGCCCCGACGAGCCCGGTTCGGATTCGACGGGCTCCGCCGTCAGCCATTGCAGTGTCTCCCGGCCCAGCGCCCGCCGAACCGAGTCCGGATCCGGGCCGGCGTCCGCGGCCAGCACGGCGGCCGCGTCGGCGTCGTGCACGAGGGCGCGGATCCGCTCCATGCCCCGGTCCCGGGGAATCGAGCCGGGCGGGTACGCCGGCACCGCCACCGCTCCCGCCAGCAGGCAGGCGAACAGGGAGACGACGTATTCGGGGCCCGTGGGAAAGAGCAGCACGATGCGCTCGCCCTCCAGATCGCGTTCCACGAGGCCGGAGGCCAGGATCCGGGCTCGCCGCTCCAGGTCGCCGAACGTCAGCCGGGCGCCGACCTCGTCCCCGTCTGTCAGGAAGGCGAAGGCCGGTGCGTCCGGCATGGCCTGCGCACGCCAGCGCAGAAGGTCGGCGAAGTTGTCGACATGGCTTTCGGTCGCGATGGACATGAATTCAGGGCGTCTCGGGTATGTTTCCCGTCACCGGAGCGGGTACCGCGAATCATTGTCACGAGAGGCCGGGTTGTCGAGGGTCCGGTCGTATCCGGTACCGGTATCCAGTATCCAGTATCCGGACGCCGGACGCCGGTTGCTGGATGCTGGACGCTGGAAAGCGGCGGCCGCCTCCGCTACCTTCCGGCCCTTCATGCGCAGCACTCCGAAGCACCTTCGCGGCCTCAATCCAGAGCAGCGCCAGGCGGTCCTCCACACGGACGGGCCCGTGCTGGTGCTGGCCGGCGCCGGCTCCGGCAAGACCAAGATGCTGGTCCACCGGATCGTCCACCTGATCGAGTCGGGGAAGGCCGAGCCGCGCCAGGTCCTGGCGGTCACGTTCACGAACAAGGCGGCGGACGAGATGCGGGAGCGGGTGGCGGCGTTCGCCGGCGACGCCGCCCACGACGTGGTCATCTCGACCTTCCACTCCCTCGGCGTCCGCATCCTCCGGGAGCACGGCGAGACGCTCGGGCTGCCCCGGCGCTTCGCCATCTACGACACCCGGGACCAGCTCGGCGCGCTGAAGACCGCAGCCGCCGAGGTCCACGTCGACGACGACGCCTTCGACCTCCAGCGCGTGCTCCGCACCCTCTCGGACTGGAAGACCGCCGGCATCGCGCCCGCCGAGGCCCGCCGCCGCGTCATGGCCGAGCCTGGCGCCGGCACCCGGGCCGACGACTACGCCGTCCTGGCCGCCGACACCTATGGCAGGTACCAGGACGTGCTCCGGGCGTGCGGCGCCGTGGATTTCGACGACCTCCTGCTCCTGCCCGTCCGGATCCTCGAGGAGAACGAGGAGGCCCGCCGCTCCCTCTGGCGGCGCTGGCACTACGTCATGATCGACGAGTACCAGGACACCAACGGCGTCCAGCTCGACATGGCCCGCCACCTGGCCGGCGCCCGCCGCAACCTCTGCGTGGTGGGCGACGACGACCAGTCGATCTACGCCTTCCGGGGCGCCGACGTCCGCAACATCCTCGACTTCGAGCGCCACTTCCCCGGCGCCGAGGTGATCCACCTCGAGCAGAACTACCGGTCGACGAAGCGGATCCTGGCCGCGGCCACCGCCATCATCGCCGCCAACCCGCACCGCCACGAGAAGACGCTCCGGACCGAGAACCCTGTCGGCGCACCCATCGACGTCTACGAGCACGAGGACGACCAGCTCGAGGCCGAGACCGTGGCCAAAGAGATCGGGCTCCGCCGCTACCGCCACGGCACCGACTGGAAGGACTACGCCGTCCTCTACCGGACGAACGTCCAGTCCCGCGTCCTCGAGGAGGCCATGCGCGAGCGCGGTGTGCCCTACCGGGTGGTCGGGAGCACGGGCTTCTTCGACCGGAAGGAGGTCGCCGACGCCGTCGCGTACCTCCGGGCCATCGCCCACCCGAACGACGAGATCGCCGTCCGCCGGATCATCAACGTCCCCACCCGCGGGATCGGTCGGACCACCGTCATGAGGATCGCCGACCTCGCCCGCTCCAGCGGGGCCGGGTTCTGCGTCACCCTCCGGCGGGTCGCGGCGGCCGGGGGCGCCGGGGCCGGCGCGTCGGACGGCTCGGGCGGGTCCGCCGGCTCGGGCGGGTCGGCTGGGTTCGGCGGGTCGGGCGGGTCGGGCGGCTCGGGCGCCCTCGACCTCCTCGGCGCGCCCCGGGTCCGGGCCATCGCCGATTTCCAGGAGATCCTCCAGCGGGCTCGCCGCCAGCTCGTGAAGGCCGAGGAGCACACCGCCACCTACCCACCGGGCTCGAAGCTGACCCCCATCGCCGAGTGGGCCCTCGCGTTCTTCCGCGACGGCTGCGGCCTCATCGACGCCATCGCGGATGAAGAGCACCGGGTCTGGAACGTCAAGGACCTGGTGGGCGCCATCGCCCGCTACGAGCGGAAGCGCTGGGCCGAGCGGACCGACGCCGAGCAGGCCTACCAGGGAAGGCCGGCACTCGCGCCCGAGGGGTGGGAGCCGCCCACCCTCCACGACGCCCTGGCCCGTCTCGCCCTCGACCAGGAGGAGGACGAGGACGACGACCAGGAGGAGGCCGACGCCGTCGTACTCATGACCCTCCACAGCGCCAAGGGCCTCGAGTTCGAGGAGGTCTTCCTGGTCGGCCTCGAAGAGGGCATCCTGCCCCACGCCCGCGCCATCGACGAGGCCGGTCCCGGCGACCCTCTCGCCGAGGAGCGACGACTCCTCTACGTCGGCTTCACGCGCGCGAAGAAGCGGCTGACCCTGTCCCGGGCCCTGACCCGACGACGGGGCGGGGAAGCGGTCGAGACCCAGCCCTCCCGCTACCTCGACGACCTCCCCGACGAGCACCTCAACCTCAAGTCCGCCGAGCAGATCCTGACGCCCGAGGAGTCCGAGGAGCTCCGCAGCAACTTCTTCAAGGACATGAAGGAGATGCTCGGGGAGTGACCGGGGCGAGTAGCGGAGACGGATGGCGACGGGCCGCGTGGCCCGATGCGTCCGCGTGGGGTTCGCAGCCAGGGTGGCGGTCGGGGCACGGTGTGTGCGCGTAGGGTCCGCAGCAAGGGTGGCGGTTGGGGCACGGCGCGTCCGCGTGGGGTTCGCAGCCAGGGTCAGGGAAACGGAGTGCGTTGGCTGCTAAGTCCATGATTATCATGGCGTTCGCGGCAACGAATAGGTCGGCGGACCTTCAGGGCGACAAAGCCCATGATTATCATGGCTTTCGCCACCGACTCTCCCGGGACCGCTCCGCCCCGGCCGCGATGACCATGCCCCCGCGCCGGCGGCGAACACCTTGTCCCCGCCCCGGCCGCGATGACCGTATCCCCGCGCCGGCGGCGAACACCTTGTCCCCGCGCCGGGCGCGATGA
>CAYMLW010000064.1:0-8454 GCA_964391035.1 uncultured Gemmatimonadaceae bacterium | reverse complement strand
CCGTATCCCCGCGCGGGCCGCGATCACCCTGTCCCCGCGCCGGCGGCGATGACCGTATCCCCGCGCGGGCCGCGATCACCCTGTCCCCGCGCCGGCGGCGATGACCGGGTGTGGTCGGCCACCACGATCCACCGCGCCGACCCGCCGCGACCACGGCGTGGGTGTCATCGCATGGTTGGCCGCCGCCAGCGGAGCTCACGGCGCCTGGGCCTCCGGGTTCGTCAGCGCCCGGGCCTCCGGGTTCGTCAGCGCCTGGGCCTCCGGGTTCGTCAGCGCCTGGGCCTCCGGGTTCGTCAGCGCCCGGGCCTCCGGGTTCGTCAGCGCCCGGGCCTCCGGGCCCCCAGGGTGAGGCACAAGCGCGCGAGGACTTTGTCGGGCTCTCTGGCAAGCTGTCGCGGGGTGAAGTGGAGGACCATGATCCCCTGAGCGGCGAGGGCGCTACCGCGGTCGCGGTCGTTCTCGAAGACGGGGCGCTGACGGTGGAACCTGTAGCCGTCGATCTCCACGGCCACTCCGTGGTCCGGGAACAGCAGGTCGACCTCCATTCCGGCGATCCTGGCGTTGGTCCTGGGCCGGGGGACCCCCACCTTTCGCAGCTTCTTCAGGAGCAGGAGCTCGGGGGGTGACCGGGTGAGAGCAGGCTCCACGACGTCGTCGAGCAGCGTCATGAGCTTGCCACGGCCCGGTCGGCCGGGATACCGATCGGCGATATCCCTGACCTGGTCGAGGGTAACGAGTTCCTGCCGCTCACCGCGGGCGAGAGCCCGCTCGAGGTCATAGGGGCCGAGGCAGGCGGCGAGGTCCAGGATGGTGCGAGGCCCAGCGGAGACCGCGAGCCCGTGTCGCAGCTCGACCTCGTGAGCGGGCAGCTGCCCAACCCGGTGGAGCCGGACACCGGAGCGTGGACCGCGCAGGGAGCGTGGGCCGGAGACGTCGACGGGCTGTTCCGGTCGGGGCTCTGGCAGGATGCGCAGGATCCCGGCGGCCGTGCGGTGGGTCAACGCGGCCTCGTCGCCACACGCCAAGAGCGCGGCGGTCTCCGCCTGGAGCTTCGGTCTCGTGGGCCCCGTCCGGTAGACCCCTCGGTGCACGGGCTGGAGGATCCCTTTCCGCAGGCGGTGCTCGACAACGCCCCGCGACAGCCCCGCCTGCCGCAGTTGCTCCCGGGAGACCACGCCGTGCTGCCGTGCTGCGATCTCCAGGATCCGGATGTCCGGCTGGGAAGCGCCCATGCACGAGTATCAGCCGCATTCCGGGGCACGGCCATGGCCGGATGGGACGAAGCGGAGCCGGGACGGCGAGCAGACCCGCCGCGGTACGCATCGCACTCGCCCGGATGAAACCGCGTCTCGCAGGCGGGTCCCCGATGGCCTCCGTCAGCCCGCCGTCACCACCACCGGCACGTCCGCGTCGAAGTCACAGTGGTCGCCGTGGGGGACGCACAGCTCCATGGTGGTGGCGCCGGGCTGGAGCGCGTCGAGCTCGCCGTGGAACTCGAGGTGCTCGTGCTCCTCCTCGTGGCCGTGGTCTTCGGGCGTCCACGTCAGGACGCTCGCGTCGTCAATGTTCACCTCGAATTCGAGCTCCTCTCCGTCGTGTTCGTGGTCGTGGTCGTGCTCCAGCGGCTCGCCGTCGTGGTCGAGGAGGACGAACGCCGCCTCGTGGGTGCCCTGGGGGACGGTGAACGTGGACGGCGCTCCGTCGTCGAGCATGTAGCGGTAGAGCTCGGAGCCCTCCACCATGATGGCGACGCCCTCCACCTCGAGGTGCTCCTCGACGCCGGTGGCGTCGTCGCAGGCGCCGAGCAGGAGCCCGGCGGCCAGGAGGGGCAGGATCCGGTTCGTCATGGTCTTGCGTGTCATGGTTTTCTCCTCGTTGGTTGTGGCCACGGCGGCGCCGCATTCCGGCGCCCGACCGTGGTCCCGCCCGTCAGGCCCCGATCACCGGGACCCGGGCGGCAGTCAGAATGAAGCCCTGTACGTCAGCGTGGCGCCGAAGCCCGGCTCGGGGCTCAGCTCCTTGATGCGCGACAGGTGGTTGCGGTACAGCTCGTTGGTCAGGTTCTCCAAGCGCAGCGTGATGGAGTGGGCCTGGTGGCCCGGGAACCAGCGGAACCCGGCGGCGGCATTGAAGATCCCGTAGCCGTCGGTGGGCAGGAACTCTCCGGGCACGGGCCGGCACCCGGGCTCGGAGGCGCGGTCGCAGTAGCCGGGGCTGCCGGCCGGGAGCTCCGGCCGCTCGGGCACGCGAGCCTGCTCGGCGGCGCCCTTCCAGCCGGCCTCGACGAACCAGCGCTCCCGGTCGTAGCCGAGGCTGAGGCGGCCGTTGAGAGGCGGGATCAGCGGCAGCGGCTCGTCGAGGGCGAGGTTGCTGGCGTGTACGTACGAGACGTCGCCGTCCAGCACGAGGTCGCCGGTCACCTCCCAGCGGCCGGAGACCTCGGCGCCGTAGAACCGGGCATCGGTGTTGACGAAGCGGGAGACGAAGAGGCTGCCGCGCCGCTCCGCGGTGTTGATCGGGTAGCTGTAGTCGGAGATCTCGTTCCAGAAGACGCCGGCCTCCGCGCTGATCCCGGGCCGGTCGACCCGCACGAACAGGTCGGCGCCTACCCCGGTCTCGGACTCCAGATCCGGGTTCCCCACCTCGTAGGTGTAGGCCGCCAGGTGGGGACCCTGCGAGTAGAGCTCATCGGACGACGGCGCCCGGAACGCCCGGGCCACGGCCGCGCCCAGCCGCCAGCCGTCGGCCAGCTCCCGGAGCGCCGCCACCGAGCCGGACAGGTTCTGGTACGTCCGCTCCCGTACGGGCACGCCCCTGACATCCGTCACCCCCCGGGGGCTGATCCGGTGGCTGTCGTAGCGGGCGCCCACCTCGAAGAACCAGCGGCCCAGCTCCAGCTCCTCGATCCCGTAGATCGCCCCGGCCAGCTCGTCGCTGCGGACCACCGTCCGACCGTTGTCGGAGACATAGTCCTGCCACTGCCCCCGGATCCCGAACCCGCCGCCGGTGAACGGCCCCAGGGCGCGGTGACGGAGCACGAGCTCGCCGACCCCCGTGTTCTGGCCGAAGGCCGTGCCCACGGCCCCCGACGCCTCGATCTCCCGGTGGTCGTAGCGGGTGTAGCTCCCCGTGGCCGTGAGCTGTCCCAGGCCACCCAGCTCCGTCACCACGGCCTCGCCCCGCAGGGCGTCACGCTCCAGCTCGATGGTCACGCCCGCCGCGTGGCCGGAGACCGGGTCCGGCGGGATCCCGTACTCCGAGCGGTAGAGCCGGGCGACGCCGCCCACGTGCCCGAAGTCCCGGACCCAGCCGCCGCCGAGGGCGCCGCTGTACGTCCGGATCCACGAGTTCGGGAGTCGGTCGTCCGGCGTACGCACATCGTCGGTCCACCGGCCCGACGCCTCCGCCCGCAGCGCGAAGTCGCCCACGGCCTGGCGGTAGGTCCCGGACGCCGCGCCCCCACGATTCACCGACTGCCCCTGGAACAGGACCGTCCCCAGCGGCCGGTCCGGCAGCTCCCCCGGGATCTCCTCACGCACCACGTTGACGACGCCGCCCAGCGCGTTGCTCCCGTAGAAGAGCGCCGCCGGGCCCCGCACGACCTCGATCCGCTGCGCCGACGACGCCTCCACCGCCACCGCGTGGTCCGCGCTCCCCGACGACACGTCGCCCACCCGCTCCCCGTCCTCCAGGACCAGGATCCGGTCGCCGCTCAGCCCCCGGATCACGGGCCTCGCCGGACCCGGGCCCATGCTCCCCGACGACAGCCCGGCCTCGCCTTCCAGGGTCTCCGCCACCGTCACGTCGAGCCGGCGATCCAGCTCCCGGCCGCCCAGGACCTGCGACAGCCGGTGGGCTTCCGCTCGCGTGCGCGCGCCCATGGCCGCCGTGACCAGGATCCCCGGCAGGTCGATGGCCGAGCTGGCCAGCCGTACGGTCACAGCCCGGCGCCCGGCCGTGACCTCCACCGGCAGCCGGGCCGTCCGGTAGCCGATGTGCTCCGCCATCAGCGTGTACCGCCCGGCCGGCACGCGACGCAGGTGGAACGCGCCGTCCTCGTGCGTGACATCCTGCCGGTTCACCTCCACCAGCCGGACCGACGTCGCAGGAAGCGGCTCCCCCGTCGCCGAGTCCACCACCATCCCGCGCAGCGTCAACGTGTCCGGCGCGGCCGTCGCCGCCAGGATCGTGTCGGGCCCGGTGAGGCCCGGCGCGTCGGCTGTCCGTCGGACCTGCGCCCGGACCGGGCCGGGCACCGACACGGCCAGGGCCGTCGCCAGCGAAACGAGAACGAGGATGTGTAGGTACGGCGTCCCGGAGGCGCATGGCCTCACGGGGCGAGCGGGTTCGCCACTCATGGTCATCTCCTGTACGAGAACGAGCGCCGGCGGGCGGCCGGGCAGCTATCCGATCGTTCTCAGGAGATGGGTGGCGCCCGGGCGTGAAGGGTGGAGGGAGTAGCGCTCTGCACCGGAAGCGTGCCCGCGGGCACCGCTTCCACCAGGATCTCCAGGCCCTCGGCGCTCGGCACCGGAGCCGCTTGCCCCGCCAGCGGATGCGCCGACAGGACCCGGCAGAGCATGCACTCGAGCTCGTCATGGAACAGCTGGCACCCCGCCTCGCCTTCCGACGAGACGTGGTCCGCGTGCACCACCGGCGCCGGCGGGGCATCGGCCAGCGCCGCCCCTACGGGCACCGCGGCCTGCACCACCAGCACCAGCGCGGGCACCAGGCGGCTGAACCAGCGAGTCTCGGGCATGTCCAAAATAGAACCGGAATCGTTGTCGATTGTCAAGTCGCCCCGTTCAACAGCCCCGGTTCCCGCTGCCAGGCCCGGCGCTCTTGACGGTCTGGCCCGTGGCGGGTACGATGGTTGAAATTGGTTCTCAATCTCAAACTCCGACCCGGACCCCTGGATGACCATGCGCTACCACTGTGTTCCCGGCCTCGCCCTTCTCGTCGGGCTCCTGCTTTCGCTTTCGGCCATGGACCTCGCCGCTCAGACGGGGGCGATCGAGGGGCGGGTGACGCACGCGGAGACCGGCGAGCCGCTGGCGGGGGTGGAAGTGACGTTGGCGGAAGCGGGCCGGCGGACGCTGTCGAACGAGGACGGCGGGTTCCGGATCGTGGATGTCCCGTCGGGCGAGCAGACGGTGGTGGCGAGTCGCCTGGGCTTCGGGACGGTGGAGACGGGCAATGTGGCCTCGAGCCTAGACCCGACCGACCAGGCCCGCTGTTCACCGCCCCGCTTCACGGGATTCGATCCGCCCGCTGCGCTCCCGCCGCCCGGCTGGGCGCCGGATTCGAACGCCCGCGCCCGCGCCCTCTCGCCGATACGGATTTCCCCCACAGCAACTTGGTGGATTTCCCGTCTTTCGGGGCCAGGTCCGGGGCGTATCTTGCATTGCGGTTGAGAATCACTCTCACATTGACGGCGAGGTCGCTCATGCGGGGATATCGGGTTGGACTCGTGATCGGACTGCTCGTGCTGGTGCCGGGATCGGCGACGGCGGATGGGCTGGAGGTGGGGGCGGCGGTGTCGGCGGACACCAGCTGTACGGAGGTCGTGGAGGGTCGCGTGATGGGGATGGTCCTGGCCGAGGGGAAGGCGGTGCCGTTCGCGCAGGTGGCGGTGAAGGGGTACGCGAGGCGGACGGAGGCGAACGCGGACGGGCGGTACCTGCTGGCGAGGCTGGCTGAGGGGTCGTATACGCTGCTGGTGTCGTCGCTGGGCTACGGGACCTCGGAGGTCGGGGTGACGGTGGAGGCGTGCGAGACGGCGCGTGTGGATGTGGAGCTGGAGAGCGAGGCCATCGGTCTGAACCCGATCGTGGTGACGGCCACGCGGAAGCAGACGTTCGTGAGCGAGAGCCCGGTGAAGGTGGACGTGGTGCCGGCCCGGTTCCTCCAGAGCTCGGTGTCGTCGAGCCTGATGGAGTCGATCCAGCACGTGAACGGGTTGTACGCGCAGAACGACTGCGCGGTGTGCTACACGAACAGCATCCGGATCAACGGGATGGAGGGCCCGTACACGTCGGTGCTGATCGACGGGCAGCCGATCATGAGCTCGCTGGCAGCGGTGTACGGGTTGAACGGGATCAACCCGGCGCTGATCGAGCGGATCGAGATCATCAAGGGTCCGAGCTCGCCGCTGTACGGGTCGGACGCCATGGCGGGGGTGATCAACGTGATCACGAAGGACCCGCGGTTCGCGCCGCGTCTGACGGTGGACGTGCAGCGGACGGACCACGGGGCGACGAGCGGGGAGTTCGCGCTGGCGCCGTCGGTCGGGGGAGTGGATGCTCTGCTGAGCGGATCGTTCTTCCGGCAGGGCGAGTTCCTGGACAGCAACGACGACAACTTCGCGGACCTGTCGCTGGACACGCGGCTGACGCTGTTCGGGAAGGTGCACGTGGCGGTGGAGGGTGGGCGCGGGCTGTCGCTGATCGGGAAGTACTACACCGAGGACCGGTTCGGCGGCGTGAGCGAGTGGACCGAGGCGGACCGGGGCAGCAGCGAGGTGTACGGCGAGTCGATCTATACGGACCGGTTCGAGCTTCTGGGCAACTGGGGGCTGCCGCTCGAGAGCGAGGACGTGCGGCTCGAGTTCTCGGCGGTGCACCACGAGCAGGACGCGGCGTACGGCGACATGCCCTACGACGCCCGTCAGTGGGTCCTGTCGGGCACCATGGTGTGGGACAGGACGGTCGGGCAGAGGAACGACCTCCTGGTGGGGATCGGGGCCGACTACGAGGGGTTCGATGACGAGTCGCCGGCAACGGCCGAGCCGGTCTCGCACGTCACGCCGGGCGTGTTCGTCCAGAACGAGTACTCGGCGGGCAGCGGATTGAAGGTGCTGGGAGGGATGCGGCTGGACCATCACGAGAACCACGGCTGGATCGCGTCGCCCCGGCTGGCGCTGAAGCTCGAGGCGTTCGACGCCACCACGATCCGGCTGAACGCCGGCACCGGCTTCCGTGTGGTGGACCTGTTCACGGAGGACTACGCGACGCTGATGCACCAGCGTCGCCTGGCCACGGCCCGGGACCTGGATCCGGAGCGGTCGTACAACCTGACGCTGAATCTGAACCAGATGGTCCGGTTCGGGAACAACCCGATGATGATCGACGTGGACGGCTTCTACACCTACTTCACGAACCGGATCATCCCCGACTACGACACGGATCCCAACCGGATCATCTACCACAACCTGGACGGGTACGGCATCACCCGGGGCGTGGGGATCTCGGTGAACCAGAACATGACGGTCCTGCCCCTCTACTACACGCTCGGCGTGACCGTGCAGGACGTGTTCTTCGTGGACGGGGGCGTGCGGGAGCGAGAGCTGTTCGCGGCGGACTACAAGGGGGTGTGGAGCGTCACCTACCGGTTGGCCGACCTCGGACTCACGCTGGACTACACCGGCACGGTGGTCGGCCCCATGCGGCTCCCGGCCTACGACGCGCCGTTCCAGCGTCCCACCCGGTCCGAGACCTACTCGGTCCACAACCTCACGGGCACCTGGGAGGCCGGGGATGGCATCGAGCTCTACGGCGGCGTGAAGAACGTCTTCGACTACACGCAGCCCAGCCCCATCGTCGACCCGGCCAACCCCTTCGGCGACCACTTCGACACCGCCTGGGTCTACGGCCCGATCTACGGGCGCAGCCTGGTGGTCGGCGGGCGGTACCTCCTGGGTCGCTGATGCGGGCGGGTACGGGCCGCGGATCGCGGCTCACGGGGAGGGTGCTCCTCACCCTCCTCGTGCTCATGGCGGCGGGGGCTCCGGCCTCCGCCGCCCAGGACACCCTCGAGGTGGTGGGCCTCGCCGACTACGACTGGGCACTCGAGACCCTCGACGGGCGCGGCGTCTCCCTCGCCGAGTACCGCGGCGAGGTGCTCGTGATCAATGCGTGGGCCACCTGGTGCGCCCCCTGCGTGGCCGAGCTCGCCTCCTTCGACCGGCTGCGGCGGGGCTTCGAAGCCGACACCGGGGTCCGCTTCCTCTTCATCAGCCCCGAGGATCCCGAGCCGGTGCGGGCGTTCCTGCGGCGCTACGGCTACCGCGACCTGCCGGTCCTGGTCGAAGACGAACGCATGCCCGACGCCTGGGGCCTCGAGGCGCTGCCCACCACCTGGGTGGTGGATCGACAGGGCCGGATCGTGCTGCGCCACCGCGGCGCCGCCGACTGGGACACCGAGCCGGTGCGGCGGTTCCTGCGGTACCTGGCCGGTCGGCGCCGCTCCCCGTAGCCCGCCCCGTGGCCGGCCTCGACCGCGGCCTCCTTGCGGGGCGCGGAGGACACCGGTGATGGAGCGCGCTGCTGGCGGGCTCCCGGCCGTCGGGACATCTTTGGGCCGTTGATCCCGGGGAGCGAGGGACGGGCACGTCCGGCGCGACCCGGCGGGACCGACCCGCATCCACCGAACCCGATGACCTTCCCGAGCCGCCTC
>CAYMLW010000063.1:0-15164 GCA_964391035.1 uncultured Gemmatimonadaceae bacterium | reverse complement strand
ACGCCCGCCTACATCTGCTATTACTTCGACGAGACGCTGGGCGAGTTCCCGTACCTGGGGCTCCGGGCCGGGGGCGAGGCGCCGATCGAGCGGGGCAGCGTGAGGGGGGGCGGGTTCGTGTGCAGTGTGGCCGGGAAGCGACGGGGGAAGGGCAGCTCCCGGGAGCAGTCGCCGTACGCCGAGATGATGGCGGGAATCCGGGTCGTCATCGCCGAGAACATCGAGCGGATCTACGAGGAGAACTGTCAGAACCTGGGGATCCTGACGAGCACGGACTTCGGTCTGATCGAGCGGATCCGGAGCGGCGAGGAGATCCCGCTGGCCGAGTTCACGGAGGGCGTGGACGCCATCACGCGGGCGATCATCGAGTACGGCGGGCTGTTCGAGTTCAACGTGGCGCGGCTCCAGGGCAGGGTCGAGATCCCGATGCTTGAGAGCCAGCGGTTGGCCACCGACGGGGCGGCCGGTCGGTGGTCCGGGGCAAGGGAGGCGACCGGGGGCCAGGGCGATGACGGCGCCCCCCGGGACCCCGACGAGGTCCGCCGTCTCCGCGGTGCCAGCGAGCACGAGGCGGGGCAGGTGGTCTGGTCACCCGAGGAGGCGGCGCAGGAGGCTACGACCACGTCGCAGCCGAACAACCCCACCCCGCCGCCGGGTGGTGCCGGCCATCGCACGCACCGGGTCGGGAGCCGACCGATGACGGTGGCGGAGAAGATCTTCGCCCGGAACTGGGTGTTGGACGCGGCGAAGGGCGAGCACGGCGTGCCGTGGGTGAAGCCCGGCGACAGCGGGTTCGTGCGCACGGACTACCGGTTCAGCCACGAGTACGTCACCCCCATGGCGGCCATCTTCTTCGAGGAGAAGCTGGGCGAGGACGCGAAGGTCACGGACCCGTCGACGATCCTCATGTTCCGGGACCACCTCACTTACCTGCACCAGGTCATGCCCCGGGAGCGGGTCCAGCTCGGGCTCCTGGACGTGGCCACGGAGCTCAAGGACAAGCAGCAGCAGTTCGCCGAGAAGCAGGGGATCAGGCTATACGGCGAGCGGGTCGGCGCACAGCTCGGCTCGGAGGCCATCTGCCACTCGAAGATGCTCGAGGAGTACGCCGAGCCGGGCCAGCTCATCGTGGGCACCGACTCCCACACGCCCCACTCCGGCGCCATCGGCTGTATCGCCTTCGGGGTGGGCACGACGGCCATCTTCAACTCGTGGATCACCAGGGACGTGCGGGTCAGCGTGCCGCCGTCGTTCAGGGTGGTGATCCGTGGCGAGAAGCCGGAGCACGTCACGGCCAAGGATTTCATGCTCGAGATCCTGCGCCACCCGTACATCAAGGATGGGCACGCCATCGGCCAGATCATCGAGTACGGCGGTGAGGCGGTCGAGGCCCTGAGCATCGACGAGCGCGCGACCATGACGAATATGGCGGCGGAAGTGGGCGCGTTCACCGGGATCGTGGCGCCGGACGGGAAGGCCGCGGACTACCTCGTCGCCGAGCGGGGAATGGACCGGGCCGAGGCGGAGTCGCTGGTCGAGGGGCTGCATTCCGATCCGGACGCCGAGTACGTGAAGGTCATCGAGCTGGACGCCGCGGCGATCCGGCCCATGGTCGCGCTCCCGGGCGACCCCGGCAACGGGCTGTACATGGACGAGCTGGCCGACGAGCCGGTGGCGATCGACGCGGCGTACGCCGGCTCGTGCACCGCCGGGAAGAAGGAGGACATGGACATGTACGCCCGGGTGCTGGCCGAGGCCCGGGACCAGGGGCTCGGGGTGGCCGACGGCGTGCGGCTCTACATCCAGTGCGGATCCCAGGAGGTGAAGGAGTACTGCCGGGACCAGGGCTACCTCGACCTCTTCGACGAGATCGGCGCCGAGTTCATCGAGCCCGGCTGCGGCGCCTGCATCGCCGCGGGACCCGGCACCAGCGCGACGCCCGACGAGGTGACCATCAGCTCCCAGAACCGCAACTTCCCCGGCCGCTCCGGGCCCGGCCAGCTCTACCTGGCCAGCCCGTACGCCGTGGCGGCTTCGGCCATCGCCGGGTACGTGACGGCGTGGAAGCCGGGCGAGCCGATGAAGGCGGGGCAACACGAGAGGGGTGACTGAGCGTGGCAGGGCGCGTCGAGGCTCTCTGGACGAAGCGGGCCAAGCGCGGCCCCATGGACCCCGCGGCGGAGCTCGCGGTGGTCCGGCGGACCGGAATCAAGGGGAACGCGGACTGGGGTGGTCGTCGTCAGGTCACGATCATCGAGGAGGAGCGGTGGCAGGCGATGATGGCGGAGCTGGGCGAGCCCGGTGTCGATCCGTCCGCCCGGCGAGCCAATGTCATGGTCAGCGGCTGCGACCTGGCCGACTCACGCCACCGGACCCTGCGGCTCGGCGATGTCCGGATCGAGATCGTCGGCGAGACCCGTCCGTGCGAGCGGATGGACGAAGCGTACCCGGGTCTGCGCCGTGCCATGGCCGCGCCGTGGAACGGGGGCGTCTACGGGATCATCCTGAACGACGGCGTGGTCCGGGTCGGCGATCCGGTGGAGCTGGGCGACGCGAGGGAGGCCACCGCGGCCGACTGACGGCGCCGGCCCGCCCCACCGTGCGACGGCGTATCGCTGTTCTGGCCGTACCCCTGGCTCTCGCGGCAGGGTCTGCCGCCATCGCGCAGGAGGCTGTCGAGGGCACGGTGGTCGAGGCCGATCACGGGCGTGCCCTGGCGGGGGCGCGGGTCACCCTGCTCGACAGCGCCCTCGTGGCTGTCGACTCCGGGCCGACCGACCCGGCCGGCCGGTTCCGGCTGGCGGCCTCGCCTGGCGATCTCGTGGTCATGGTCGAGTTCGAGGACCACCTGACCTACACGGAGCGCATCCGGGTGGAGCCCGGCGACGAGGTCTCGATGCGGATCTCCATGCCTCTCGTCTCGGTCCCCGCGGCGCTGGTCATGAGGGAGGCCATCAGCCGGGAGGCGGCGTTCCAGCTCCCCCTCGACGAGCTCTGCCGGGAGCACCTCAGGCCCTGGGAGGCCGGTATGCTGCTGGGCGTGGTCCGGCTCCGTCGCACCATGGAGCCGGTGCCGGAGGCGCTGGTGGTGCTCGAGCCGCTGCCTCCGGACACCTTCGCCGTCCGCACACGCCCGGCCACGGCGTCCGGGGCGTTCTGGTTCTGCAACGTCCCGGAGGGCACGGTCCGGGTGGTGATCCGGGCCCGGGGTCTGGCCCCGGACACGACCCGGGCCATCATCCGGCCCGGCACCATCAGCTGGTACGATGGGCTCCTCCGTCCCCGGGAATGAGTCGTCAGGGCCGGTCCGTCTCGCCGAACGGATACAGCCGGTCGATGGGCGCGTGTTCGTAGGGCAGCGCGTCCAGCCGCGTGGTCCCGACCCACGGCCCGGGGGCATCCACGACCAGTATCGTCGGGGCGTATCCGGTCTCGTCGAAGCCGCGGCGGAAGTGGACCCGGCTCTTGACCACGAAGAGCCGGTAGTCGTCCGGGTCGAAGCCCTCGAAGCGGAGCCGATCCGGACTGGTGATCTGGGTGTAGGTCGGAGCGAGAACCAGCAGGTTGGGGTGGTCGGGGTCGTCGCCGAACTCGATGACCGCGCCCCGGTCATAGCCCCAGAGCTCCCCGAAGTGCCGCACGGTACCCTGCACCCGGACCGGGTCGCCGGCCTGGGGGCCGGTGTAGCCGCCCACCTCCATGTCGAAGGGGTCGCCCGCCTCCGTGCCGGCCTCGGCCAGCGCGTCCAGCGCCGGCTGGTCGGTGAGGGCGGCGTAGTAGACGCCGCTGACGCCCTGCTCGATGAGCTCCCGGAAAATCCAGGTCGCGTCGCCCGGGCGGTCGGAGTAGTCGCCCAGGACCACGGGGGTGGCGCCCTGCGCGATGGCCGCCTTCGCCCGCCGCACGGCCTCGTCGGGCATGGGGAAGTCGCCGTGGGCGAAGCGTTCCCGGACCCGCCAGATGTAGTCGGCCATGTCGTCGGCGATGCGGTCGGCCAGGGCCTGGTCGCCGTCGGCGATCACGTGGACGGTGGTGCCCACGTCGGGGACATCGGACCACGGGAACCCGTAGAAGACCGACACGTAGACGTCGTCCTCCCGGGCTTCCCACCGCCGGGCCCGCTCCATGATGTCCATCGAGGGTGAGGCCCCGGTCCACTGGAGGACCGTTGCGGTGATGATGGGCGGCTTGCGGGTGGCGGAGACCGGGTCGTACTCGCCGCGCATGACGTTGCGGAGGAAGCGGGCCGCCCGCTCCCCCTGGATGTACGCATCGTAGTGGGGGTACCGCTTGGTCACGAAGGCGCCATCGGCCCAACGGAGGAACTCGGCGTCCTCGTTGCCGTGGAGGTCGAAGGTGCCGGCGATGGGCACATCGGGGCCCACGACCTCCCGGATCCGCCGGGCGATCTCGGCTTCCGGCCGCGGCACGTCCCGTACGGCCATGGCGCCATGGAGCGCCAGGTAGACGGCATCGAACGGCCCCTTCTCCCGCAGCTCGTCGAGGGCCAGCCCCATGAAGTGGTCGAAGCTCGCCCTCGAGTTCCAGCTCCGGGACGAGCCGCCGAACACGCCGCCGGGCGAGGTCAGCCCGACCAGCTCCATGTCGTCGTACTCGTCGGCCCGATCCGCGAACCCGCGGACGTACGACCCGCCCCGCAGGACTCGCTCCCCCGGGCGAGGCTCACCCCAGTCCTCGATCTCGACATCGCCGCCGGGACAGAAGGTGCACGTCTCGTGGGAGTACGCGAACACGGCCACGCGCCAGGCGCCCTCCGCGCCGGAGTTCTCGACCCCGACAGAGGCCGTGAGTGGAACGAACAGGACCAGCGCGGCGAGCAGCCCCGCAGCCGAACGCGACATGGAAGACCTCCGGGTTGGACGAGTGGATCGAGTCCCGGGAAAGGTGGGGGCCGGGCCGCGTCCGCGCGAGTCGCTCCCTGGATGGGCGGGTCGGACCCGTTCCGCACACGGCCCGGACGCTTGTGGCTTCCGGCCCCGGGCGTGACCTTTCTCGCCCCATGACGCCCGGCCCTCGTATCCACGTCCCGCTTCCCGGCCCCCTCGTCGAGGCCCGGTTCGTCGAGCGACCCAACCGCTTCCTCCTGCGCTGCCGGCTCCCGGGGGCCGGGGGCGGCGCGGCCGGCGACGTGGTCGAGGTCCACATGGCGGACCCGGGTCGGCTGCGGGAACTGCTCCTGCCCGACCGCCGCGTGTGGATCCGCTACGCCGCCGCCCCCACACGCAGGACCGACTGGAGCGCAGTGCTGGTCGAGGCGCCCGACGGGGAAGGGCTGGTGTCGGTCGACACGACCATGCCGAACCGGCTGATCCACGAAGCGCTGAAGGCCGACGCCCTGGAGGAGCTCGATGGGTGGCGATTGGAACGCGCCGAGTTCCCCCTCGGCCGCTCCCGGATCGATTTCCTGCTCACCCACCACGGCGCGGGCGCCGCCGGTCCGGCCCGGCTGGCGCTGGAGGTCAAGAGCGTGACACTGGTGGAGGACGGCGTCGCCCTCTTCCCGGATGCCGTCACGGCCCGGGGCGCCCGGCACGTGCGCGAGCTCACCGGGATCGCCGGCACGACCGACGATGAGGGGATCCGGTGGGAGGCGGCGGTCCTGTTCGTCCTCCAGCGGGACGACGCCGTACGGATCGAGGCCGCCCGGTCCATCGACCCGGAGTTCGCGGACGCGCTGGCGGACGCGAAGGCCGCGGGCGTGCGCGTGCTGGGTCGCCGGTGCCGGGTGACGCCGGACCGCCTCGAGCTCGGTGGGGTGGTGCCGGCGAGCTGAGCCGGTCCTTCCCCTCGCCGGCCTCCCGTCGCCGCCGGGACTACGCCCTCAGGAAAGCTCCAGGTTCATGTGGGACGGCGCTTTCGAAATCTCCGGCACGGGCTGTTCCGCTGGCGCCTTGTACGAGGCCTGGAGGACTTCTTCCAGCGCCTCGCGCAGCGATGACTGGATCCGCTCCAGCGCCCCGTCGGCGTCCACCACCTGGAAGTCGTATTTCTGGCCGATCTTGTCGAACTCCTCCCGCAGCAGCAGCTGGTACTTCTCGAAGCTGGTGAACCAGTCCCGGTCGAGACCCAGGTCCATCCCCGACTCCCAGTAGTCGAGGGACCGGTACGAGGTCAGCGTCCGCTCGCTGAGGGTGCTCTCTGAGACCCCACGGAGCCCGCCCTCAACGCCGGCACGATCACGTCCGCGCGGTCCTCGCGCAGGCCCTCGGCCTCGATCCGCTCCTCGTTCGTCATTGAACCGAGCCGCTCGGTCGTCGACCCGAGCCCCGCCAGCGACAGGCGACTCACGCCCGATCCGTCCGGCTCGGCCCCGGCCAGATCGGCCAGCGCTTCGATGTTCCCGCCCGTCGCGATCAGGCCTCGCAGCCCCTCCTCCCCGAGGCGAGGCAGCCGCAGCGTGCCGGCGTACTCCTCCAGCAACCGGTTCATCTCGAAGGGCGATGGATCCGTGCTGCCGAGGTCCTCCAACAGGCGCACGGTCCCCATCGTATGCGACTCGGTCCATTCAATCCCCTCCTGGCTCACCACCGACACTTCCAGGCTCCCGCCCCCGAGGTCGACCAGCATCCACCGGCCTTCCGGAGGGAAACGGTCCCGGACCGCCAGCCAGACCAGCCGCGCTTCCTCGCTCCCCGTGATGGTCTCGATCCGGATCCCCGACTCCCGACGGACCCGCTCGACGAACTCGCCGCCGTTGCGGCTCTCCCGCACGGCGCTCGTCGCCACCGCCCGGTACTCCTTCACGCCCAGCGTGTCCAGGTGTCGCCGGAACGAAGCCATCGCCTCGACCGCCGCGTCCATGTTCCGGTCCGTCAGCCGGCCCGTCAGGAACGCGCTCTGGCCCAGCCGCACCGGTACGCGGTGGTACTCCAGGTCTATGTGATGGCTGGAATCCAGGAACTCCGCCGCCGTGAACCGGATGGCGTTCGATCCTATGTCCACCGCGGACACGCGGATGGGGAACGAGCGGTCCGCCTCGGGCGCGCGCGCCGGCAGTGGATGCACCTGTCTCCTCTCGCTTCTCTGTGCTTTTGGCTCGGGGGGGCGGCCTCTTCGAGGTCCGCGGCCGAAGGATGTCACCGGAACCGGGGGCTCGCCACCGGCCACCGGCGGCGGCGGGGTCCTGCTACCGGCCCGTTACCGTGCAGTTACGGTGCCGATGGGTCCGGGCCCGGCGAGACGACGGGGGCGGCGGCGCGAACAGTTGTTGTTCCGACTCCGTCTTTCTACCTTCCGGGATGCTCTTCCGGCGGACCCTCCTCACAGCCATGGTCTTCCTCGTTCTCGGCCCGGCCGGGGTCGGGGGTCAGTCCGCGTCCATGGGCGACGACTACGACGGCGCCGCGGCCACCGGGCTGGCGCTGCGCCGCCTGGGGACCACGGCCCGGGTTCTGCACATCGGCGCGCACCCGGACGACGAGAACACGGCTCTGTTCGCACCGCTGGCCCTCGGTCGTGGCGTCGACGCGGCCTACCTATCCCTCACCCGGGGCGAGGGCGGCCAGAACGGGATCGGCCCGGAGCTCGGCGTGGCCCTGGGCGTGATCCGCAGCGAGGAGCTGCTGGCGGCGCGTCGCCTGGACGGCGGGGCCCAGTTCTTCACCCGGGCCATCGACTACGGCTACTCGAAGGAAGCGGCGGAGGCGTTCCGTCACTGGCCCCGGGACACGCTGCTGGCCGACGTGGTCGCGATCATCCGCCGGTATCGACCGGACGTGGTGGCGAGCGTGTGGAGCGGAACGTCCCGGGACGGGCACGGCCAGCACGAGGCGTCCGGGATCATCGCCCGGGAGGCGACGCTCGCCGCCGGCGACCCCACCCGGTTCCCGGACCAGATCGCGGCCGGCCTCCGTCCACACGGCCCGGCCCTGTACTACCGGTCCGCGTGGTTTTCGGACGATCCGCCGGACGTGGAGCTGAACACGGGGGCCCTGGACCCGCTCCTCGGGGCCTCGTATCACCAGCTCGCGATGGCCAGCCGAAGCCGGCACCGGAGCCAGGACCAGGGTCGCTCGCTGACGCCGGGACCTCGCCACACCTCGTTCGACCGCGTCGATCCCGCCGCACCCGTGGAGGTGGCGGAGGGGCGGAGCTTCGGCCGCTACGGGGAGGGCCCACCGGGCTCCACCGCGTCGCTGTTCGAGGGCGTCGACACGCTCCTCTCACAACGGGCGGACCGGCTTCTGCCCCGGACGGCCGCGGCCCGGCCGCTACGGGAGCGGGTGCTCACGAGCTTCCGGGAGTACGAGGCCCTCGTTCGCGACGCCCGGGATCGCTACACCCCCCTCGATCCGGGCACGCTCCTGCCGTCCCTGGTCCGGGCCGGGCGACAGCTCGAGACCGCCATCGCGCTCCTCGCCGGGATGGGCAGCGGGCCCGCGGACGGGCTCCACCACCTGGCGTTCCACGCCAGGGCCGAGCTCGAGGACGTGCAGCTGGCGATCCGTCACGCCGCGAACGTGCGGCTGGACGTCGTCGCCGAGGAGCCGCTCGTCATCCCCGGTCAGACCTTCCGCCTCGAACTGTCCGTCTGGAACGGCGGGGAGCAGCCGGTCACGGCCGGGACGGAGCCCCGGCTCCCGGCCGGCTGGAGCGCCGTCCCCGTGGAGGGCGATGGCACCCTCGAGGTGGATCCCGGTGAGCGCGGGACCGCGGTGTATACCGTAACCGTACCGGACACGGCGACGCCGACCATGCCGTACTACCTCGACCCGCACGCTCCCCGGCCCGACGCCCTGTACCGATGGCCGGATGACCCGGCTCTCCGGGGCCTGCCCTTCGGTCCACCCCCCGTCCGGGGCGCGTTCGCCCTCATGTTCGATGGCGTCGGTCCCAATGTCGTGACCGCGGAGCTCGAGGCGACCCATGTGGCCGTCGATGCCCGGGACGGCCAGTACCGGGAACCGGTCAAGGTCGTGCCCGCCGTATCCGTCGGCATCGAGCCCGGACTCGCCGTCTTCCAGGTGAACGGCTCCGCCCGCCCGCTGCCCTTCTCGGTCCGGCTCCGGAGCCAGTCGCCGGATACCGTGACCGGCGAGCTGCGCCTGGACGTGCCGGCGGGCTGGACCCCGGACCCGACCGTCACCCCGGTCCGGCTCGCCCCCGGCGCCGGGGCCAACCTCACCGTCCGGGTCACGCCCGGCCCCGGCGTCGAGCCGGGCGAGTACGAGGTCGGCGCCCACGTCGTGGCCGGGGAGGACCGCTACGAGCTGGGCTACGACGTCGTCGCCTACCCCCACATCGCGCCCCACCATTTCTATGAGCGGGCGCGGACCCGGGTCCGCGCCCTCGAGGTCGACGTGGCCGGTGTCCGCGTCGGGTATGTCGCCGGGGCCGGCGATGGCGTCCCCGGGGCCCTCGACCAGCTCGGCGTCGAATGGGCGCCGCTGGACACCGAGGACCTCGCCGGTGGCGACCTATCCCGCTTCGACGTCATTGTCACCGGCATCCGCGCATACGAGGTCCGCGACGACCTCCCGGCCCACAACCAGCGGCTCCTCGACTGGGTCCGCGACGGCGGCACCCTGATCGTCCAGTACAACAAGTACCCGGCCCTCGATCGGGACTACGCGCCCTGGCCCGTCACCATCGACCGCCCCCACGGCCGCGTGACCGACGAGACCGCGCCGGTCACCGTCCTCGAGCCCCGACACCCGGCCTTCACCACTCCCAACCCCATCGGCCCCGCCGACTGGGAGGGCTGGGTCCAGGAGCGCGGGCTCTACTTCTGGGAGAGCTGGGAGGGGCCCCTCACGCCGCTCCTCGCCCTCGCCGACCCCGGCGAGGAGCCCCTCACCGGCGGGCTCCTGGTCGCGCCCCTGGGCGAAGGGACATACGTCTACACCGGGCTGGCCTTCTTCCGCCAGCTCCCCGAGGGCGTGCCCGGCGCGTACCGGCTGTTCGCCAACCTGATCTCGCTGGGGGACCGGTGAGTCGCAGCCGCTGGCTCGCCGTCCGGGTCCTCGTGGTGCAGGCGGTGACCCTCGCCGCGCTCTGGCTGCTGCAAACCCGCTTCGGCAGTGGCTGATGCGCGCTTCCCGTGAGCCGCCAGCCGTCAGCCGTCAGCCGCCAGCCGACAGCCGTCAGCCGCCAGCCGCCCGCCGCTGATGCACTGGATCGACTGGACGATCGTCTTCGCCTACCTGGCCTACGTGGTCTGGGACGGGCTGCGTCGCTCGAAGGGCACCGACGAGATCGAGGGCTACTTCCTCGCCAACCGCTCCCTGCCCTGGTGGGCCGTCGGGCTGAGCGTCATGGCCACCCAGATGAGCGCCATCACGCTGGTGGGCACGACCGGCCAGGGCGCCACCGACGGGATGCGCTTCGTCCAGTTCTACTTCGGGCTTCCGCTGGCCATGCTGATCCTGAGCGTCACGCTGGTGCCGTTCTTCCACCGGGCGAGGGTCTACACCGCGTACGAGTACCTGGAGAAGCGGTTCGACGCCCGCACCCGGTCCATGACCAGTGGGCTCTTCCTCCTCTCCCGCGGCATGGCCGTGGGCGTGGTCATCTCCGCCCCCGCAGTGATCATGTCCGCCACGCTGGGGCTCAGCTTCCCCCTGGCCGTGGCGCTCATCGGCGTCCCGGCCGTGGTCTACACCATGTTCGGCGGCGTCCAGGCCGTCACCTGGACCGACGTCAAGCAGATGGTGCTCATCATCGGCGGGCTCGGCGCGCTCCTGGTCATCCTGCTCCTGGGCATCCCCGACGAGGTGGGTGTCGGTGGCGCACTGAGCGTGGCGGGCGCCACCGGGCGGCTCGACACCTTCGACTTCACCTTCTCCCTCGACGAGACCTACACCTTCTGGTCCGGTCTCATCGGCGGCACGTTCCTCATGCTGTCGTACTTCGGCACCGACCAGAGCCAGGTCCAGCGCTACCTCACCGCCCGCTCCATCGACGAGGCCCGCTCCTCCCTCTTCATCAGCGCCTACTGGAAGATCCCGCTCCAGGCCATGGTGCTCATGATCGGCGTCCTGGTCTTCGTCTACTACCTCTTCAGCGCGCCGCCGCTCCTCTACAACGTCGAGCACGAGGGCACCGTCCAGGCCGAGGCGCCCGCCGAGTACGACGCCCTCCGCTCCCGCTACGACCACGCCTTCCAGGCCCGCCGCGCCGCCGCCGTCGACCTGGCCACCGCGCGCTCCACCGGCGACCGGGCCCTCGCCGACCGCATGGTCGAGGAGTTCCTCGCCGCCGACGACGACCTCGAGGCCGTCCGCACCGACGCCCTCGACCTCGCCGGCCGCACCACCGGCGAGAACCCACGCGACGTCAACTACATCATCCCCGCATTCGTCCTCGGCGAGCTGCCCATCGTCATCCCCGGCCTCTTCATCGCCGCCGTCCTGGCCGCCGCCATGTCGTCCATCTCCAGCGAGCTGAACTCGCTGTCCACCGCCACGGTCATCGACTTCTACCGCCGACACATCCGCACCGACGCCTCCGACGCCCACTACCTCCTGCTCTCGAAGCTGGCCACAGGGTTCTGGGGACTCTTCGCCTGCGGCGTGGCCCTCTACGCCGTAGCCCTCGGCTCCCTCATCGAAGTGGTGAACCGCTTCGGCTCCTTCTTCTACGGCTCCATCCTCGGCGTCTTCATCCTCGCGTTCATCCCCCTCGCCCGCGGCCGCGGCGCATTCTTCGGCCTGATCGGCGGGATGAGCTCGGTAGCGATGGTGAGCGTCCTCGCCCCCGATATCTCCTTCCTCTGGCACAACGTCATCGGCGCCGTGGCCGCCGTGGTCATCGGCGGGCTGCTGAGCCTGACGGTACGGGGCGGAACAAGCCCGGACACGGCGGCGGACGGGTAGTGCCCGACCGTCCGGCGAAGCCGCCAGCCCCCCCGCACGCGGCCGCATCGCCCCCGTGATCCGTGATCCGTGATCCGTGCCCCGTGATCCGTCATCTGTGATCTGTAAACCGTAATCCGTGACCCGCATCCGCCTACCGCTCCAGCAGCGCCAGCGCCTCCTCCACGCTCATGAACCGGAGCGGCGGGAGCTCGATGGTGCGCCCGCTCACGTCCCGGCCGGCCAGGAAGTCGACGATCACCTCCTGGGCCGGGCCGTAGGGCATGAGGGTCTCGTGGCCGGCCTGCTTCACCACGATGTGCGTGGCCTCGGCCCAGCCCCACGCCACTTCCCGGGCCTGCCACGGCGGCGTGTTCGCGTCGAGGGTGCCGGCCAGGAAGAGGGTCGGAACCCGGCTGACGAAGGGGGCCCGGAAGTCGTCGTCCAGGCGGGCTTCCGGGACTTCCTCGCAGATGTCGGGATACCAGAGGTCGGTCATGGCGCCGATCTGCGTGTGCTCGTACTGGCTCCGGATCCGCTCCAGCCGCTCGGGGCTGGCCCCCGAGGCGCAGTCCATGAGGATCCCCATCAGCGGCACGCCCCCGAGCTCGCGGAACCGACGACCCGCCAGGCGCTGGACGAACCGGTAGTCGCCGTCGAGCGCCAGCCGGATCGCCGCCGGCCAGAGCGGGTGGTCGCTCGTGTCGCCGATGTCGCGACGCAGCAGGTACCGCATTCCGTCGCCTCCCAGCTCGATGACCTGGCTCCCCTCCCGTGTCCCGACCTCCAGATCGACGGGCTCCCGATCCAGGCGGCGGAACAGCGTGTCCACGGCGGCATGGAGGTCGGGCATGTCCGGGACAACGGCGGGGTCCCGCGCGATCAGCGCCGATAGGTGGTCGAGCTGGCGATCCAGCGTCTCCGGCAGCTTGTACGTGTGGTCCGGGCCCTCCGTCCCGATCAGCACGGCCCGGTCGATCGATTCCGGGTGCCGACGCAGCGCCGCCAGCCCCAGGTGGGTACCGTAGCTGAAGCCCAGCAGGCTGATCCGCTCCGCGCCCAGCGCCCGGCGCAGCGACTCCAGGTCGTCCGCGCTCTCCGCCGTGGTGTAGCCCTCCAGACGCACGCCTTCCGCACGCCAGCGCTCGGCGCACACCGTGACCGACGGCCGCAGCGCCTCGACCATCCGCTCCCGCGTCGTGAACACGTCCGCCGGCAACGGTGACGACAACCCGCACACCAGCCGCGGCCGGGACAGCCCGGTCCCACGCTGGGACAGCAGAATCACGTCCGCCACCTCCCGCAGCCGGTCGAACAGACGGTGGTACGCCGGCACGCTCGCGATCCCCACACCGCTCCCGCCCGGCCCGCCATCCAGGTACACGATCGGCGAGCCCGGCGACTCCGCCCGGCTCGGCAGCCGCACGAACGCCAGCTCCACCTCGCCCGACGGCTCCGCCGCGTCCCCACCCGACGCCGACGACCCGGCCCTGCCCCGGACCTCCGGTACCTCCAGCAGACCCAGCTCCACCGTGTCCACCCGCCCGTCCCCCGCCTCCAGGTGGTAGGGCTCCCACCGCGGCTCGGACTGGGCCGCCAACCCGGCGGGATCCCACAGGCCCGGCACCGCTCCGAGAACGATCGCCGCCAGCACTCGTAATGCCTTGCTCATGCTACCTCCGTGTCTGATCGACATCTGTCGATTCATGGGACGTGCAAAACAGACTCGCTACTCCACGGCACGCGCCGGGCGTCGTACATCGGCGATCACATGGCGGATGACGATGTCGTCGCCGGGGCCGCCGACGGTGTCGGTGTCGAGGGCCAGGAACCGGACGGGCAGGGCGAGGGCGGCGAGGGCCAGGACCGCGGTGAGTGCACGGGTCCGTCCGGCCTCGGCGGGGCGGGGCCGACGGCCTGTCGTCCGGAAGATGCGGCGGAAGCGGCGCTCGAGGGGGTGCCCGCCCAGGGCAACGCCCACGGACCGCGGCGGGCCGAACGGCCGTCGGGGAGGCGTGGCCGCGGCGCATGCCAGGAGGGCGTCGCAGTAGTCGGCGGGGCTGGCGTCCATGCCCAGGACCACGTCATCGCAGGCGTCCTCCGCGGCGGCCCGGTGCCGGCGCGCCAGCGCCCAGGCCACGGGGTGAGCCCACCATAGCGACAGGGCGAGGGTCCGGATCGCGGCGGCCAGCGGGTCGCGGCGCGCGAGGTGGGCGGCCTCGTGGGCGAGGACCATGCGCAGCCCGGCGCGGTCCAGGCCGAGCAGCGCCCGCGGCAGGAGGATGACGGGCCGTCGGAGCCCGGCCGCCGCCGGGGAGCCGTCGTCCGTGATGAAGAGGCGCGGCACCGGGATGCCGAGCCGTCGGGCGATGTCCCGGAGGGCGTCGAGCGTCTGTCCGTCCTCGACCCGGGTGGAGCGGGCCAGCGTCCGTCGCAGAACGATAGCCGACCGGCCCAGCAGGACCAAGCCGACCAGCAGGCCGACCGCCTGGCATCCGGCGAGGAACGTCAGCAGCAGTCCGGTCTCCGGCGTCCCCGAGCCGCCGACCTCGAGAATCACCCGGGCGGACCGGACCGGCAGCTCGAACACCGGGGGGATCAGAAAGCGAAGCAGAGCGACGAAGAGGAGCGCGGCCGCCCACCGGGCCGGTGGCGGGCACCGGATCGCCCGCAGGACGCCACCCACGAGAAGCACGCCAGCCCCGAACAGGCCGGCCTCCGCCGCCGTCGCCAGCGTCCACCCGCCCCAGGCCTCGAACACCGGCACGGCGTCAACCACCGCCACGGCCTCGCTCCTCCTCCGCCCGCAACTCGGCCAGCAGCGCCTCGAGCCGGTCCAGCTCCTCGGCGTCCGGCCGACGGGTGCCGAAGAGCGACGCCATCAACCCCACGGCGTCGCCCTCGAAGACCCGGTTCACCAGCCGCTTCAGGATCGGCGCCAGCGCCTCCTCCCGGCTGGCCGTGGCGCGGAAGACGAACTCGCGACCGCCCTCCGGCGACGGCTCCCGCCGCACCAGCCCCCGGCCCTCCAGCCGGCCGAGCAGCGTCATCACCGACGAATGGGAGAGCGGCCGGAAGCTCGCCAGGTCCTCCCGCACCCGACGCGCCGTCGCACCACCGCGGCGCTGCACCGCGGCCAGCACCTCCAGCTCGGCATCCGGGATCCGGTCGCTCATGGTCGGCTCTTCGGCTCGAGGCCCCACAGGGTCTCAGTTGGTGATTGACAGATGTCGATACGAGAGACCGTCCGCCGGAGTTTCAGACCGCGCCCGGACCGGCCCTCGCCGCGCCGTGCGCCGTGTGCCGTGTGCCGTGTGCCGTGTGCCGTGTGCCGTGTGCCGTGTGCCGTGC
>CAYMLW010000062.1:0-15217 GCA_964391035.1 uncultured Gemmatimonadaceae bacterium | reverse complement strand
TCGCCGCCAGCGGCACACCGGGTCGCCTCGACGGCGCGGGGGCCGCCCATGCAACGGGAGCCGCCGGTGCAGCGGGAGCCGGCGGGATCTCGGCCGTCGAGCCGTGGGGCCGGCTGGAGCGTCTCGCCGACGGCGTCTGGGCCATGGTCTCCACCCCGCTCGTCGATCATCCGGATGCCCGGCGCACCCTCTGCAATGGCGGGATCATCGCCGGGCGGGAGGGAGTGCTGGTGGTCGAGGCGTTCGGGTCGCCGGAGGGCGCGGCGTGGCTGTCGGACCGGGCCCGGGACCTCACCGGCCGGCGTCCCACCCACGTCGTGCTGACCCACTACCACGGCGACCACGTCTCCGGCGGGGCGGGCTACCTTCTCGCCGGGTCCCGCCCGACGATGCTGGCGACGCACACCACCCGCCGGCTGATCGCGGAGCAGGAGGCGGCGCTGCCGGCGGACCGGGCCGAGGCGCGTGCGCTGCTCCTGCCCGACCGCGTCCTGCCCGACGACGGCGAGCCGACCACGCTCGATCTCGGGGACCGGACGGTCCGTCTCGTACCCCGTCGCGGCCATACGCCCAGCGACCTGGAGATCGTGGTGGACGGCATCAGCTTCCCGGGAGACCTGGTCTGGAACGGGATGTTCCCGAACTACATGGACGCCATCCCGTCCGAGCTGTCGGCACACGTCCGGGCCCTGCGGGACGGTCCCGCGGAACGCTGGGTCTCAGGGCACGGCGGAGTGGCGGACCGGGGGGACCTGGACCGGTGCATCGACCTTCTCGACCACGTCGAGGCCGCCGCCCGGGACGCCATCGAGACCGGCCGCCCGCTCGACGAAGCCGCCGCCGACTACGCCGTCCCCGCCACCCTCGGCGAGTGGTTCATGTTCTCGCCACGCTACCCGGAGGTGGCGTTCCGGGCCTGGCAGCGGGAGATCGAGGGCCGTGGCCCCTGACCGCCCCTGTCCGCCGGAGAGGCCTCTGCCGAAGCCCCCCTGTCTCCGCCGCGACGGGGTGGAGGATCGGGATTCGTCGCGGGGCCGCGATCCGGCCTGGCGTCCGCCCTCATCGCGCCTGACCCGAGGGTGGAGCGTGGAGGGCTTCACGGCAGGGCACGCCCCGGTGGGCTGTTCGCCCTCCACTCTCCCGAACGGCCGATGAGCCGGCGACGCGCCCGGCACCGGGCTGCCGCCGCGGATCCCGCTCCCGGGACGTGCCCGGTGACCCGGCGGGAACGCCGCGAAGCCCGTCGCCGCCGCGAGCCCCGACCTCCACTGCAGGCCGACAACCGCCGCCTTCGGGGCACACAGGCCTGGCCGCGGCCGTGAGCGTCCCGGCCCCTACGTCGTGTGGTCCGCCCGCTCCCACCACGCCAGCGTCGCCACGATCCCGGCGCCCGAGACAGCCAGTACCAGGACGTAGGTCCAGGCCCCCATGGCGGCCGCCTCCGGCCCGGACCGTCAATTCCGGATAGGTGGTCTTCCCCGCCCCGTTCCGGCCCAGGAAGCCGTACAGCTCGCCCGGGGCCACGGACAGGTCGATCCCGTCCAGGGCGAGGACATCGCCGTACCGCTTGGAGAGTCCGCGGGTCCGGACGGCGGCGGGCGTCACGCCGTCAACCCGGGCGCCCGGGCGCCGGCGGGCCAGCCGCGTCCGGGGAGGCTACTCGAGCCGGAAGGACCGGGGGCCACGGGGGTCGCCTGGCATGAGCAGCCAGAGGATGAAGTAGGCGAGGATACCGGGGAAGGCGGCGGACAGGACGGAGATGGCGACGTAGCCGATCCGCACGCTGGTGGGGCTCCAGCCGAACCAGCGGGCGATGCCGGCGCACACGCCGGCGATCAGCCGGTTCTCCCGGGGTCGATAGAGGGAGGGCTTCGGCGGCTCGTCGCGGAAAAGCTCCTGGTTGCGGTCCGTCATGGCCCCCCTATCTCGTCCCGGACTCCCGATCCAGGGACAGGACCGCCCCCGGCACGCGGACCAGGAGCCAGACCGGCGTGGCCACCGCCACCAGCGCGGCGATGAGAGTGCCGGCCGCGAGTCCGGTGAGTGTGAAACGCAGGAAGGGTCTCATGGGTCCGCTCCGTCCGTGGGCCGCTCGGCGCCCGTCCGTTGAGTCCAATGTGCATCGCGCCGGGTCGCGTCGCCAGCGCCGCCACACCGTTGTCCCTACCCCATACGATGCGGCAGGGTGCCACGTTTCCGGCCACCGTCGGACTCGCTAGCTTGCCCAGCCGATACCACGACCCCGTGCATGACGCCACCGGAGACCGAACATGCCACGCGCCCGCGCCCTGACCTCGATCGCCCTCCTCCTCGGCACGATGCCCCTCGCCGGGCTCCCCACCCCCACCCTGGCGCAGCCCGCCACGGCCCGACCCGCCACCGACACGCTCCTCGACGGCCCGACTTTCCGCGCCATCGGACCCGCCAACATGTCCGGCCGGATCGTGGACCTGGCGGTGGTCGAGTCGGACCCGTTCGTCTTCTACGTGGCCACCGCCACCGGCGGCGTCTGGAAGACCACGAACAACGGCGTGACCTTCGAGCCGGTCTTCGAGGACGAGGCGACCCACTCGGTGGGCGACATCGCCGTGCACCCGGTGGACACCGCCATCGTGTGGGTCGGGACCGGGGAGCGGGCGAACCGGCAGAGCAGCTCCTGGGGCGACGGCATCTACCTCTCGGAGGACGGCGGCGGGACGTGGCGCAACGTGGGGCTCCGGGACTCCCACCACATCGGCCGTATCGCGCTGCACCCGGCCGACCCGGACATCGCCTGGGTCGCGGCCATGGGCCACCTCTGGGGCCCGAACGATGAGCGCGGCCTCTACCGCACCACCGACCGGGGCGCGACCTGGGAGCGGCTGCTCCATGTGGACCGTCGAACCGGGTTCGTCGACGTCGCCATCGACCCCGAGGACCCGGATATCGTGTACGCCGCCAGCTACCAGCGGCAGCGGAAGGCGTTCGGCTTCCACGGCGGCGGGCCCGGGAGCGCGCTCTGGAAGAGCACCGACGGCGGCGAGACGTGGCGGAAGCTGGGGCCGTCGTCGATCGAGCTGCCGGCCCCGGTGGCGGCGTGGCGGGACACGCCGGAGCACGAACGCCCGGAGCAGCCGCCCACCGTCCACGACTCCGTCACCGGGCTCCCGCTCGGCGAGTGGGGCCGGATCGGCCTCACCATCCACCGGGCCGACCCACGGATCCTCTACGTCTCCATCGAGCAGGGCTACCGGTACAACGCCTCGACGGCCTACACGCAGCGCCGGGCCGGTGTCTACCGCTCCGAGGATCGGGGCGAGACGTGGGAGTGGAAGAGCGACTGGAACCCCCGGCCCATGTACGCGAGCCAGCCGCTGGTCGACCCGAACGACCCGTGTCGGGTCTACATGATGAACGCGTACAGCGTGTCCACCGACTGCGGCGAGACCTTCGAGCGGGTCCGGCAGTCGCTCCACGGCGACGACCGCATCCTCTGGGTCGACCCCGCCGACTCCCGCCACGTCATCAAGGGCGACGACGGCGGCGTCGGCATCTCCTACGACACCGGGAAGAGCTGGCTCTACGTCACCTCGCTCCCCGTCAGCCAGTACTACCGGGTGGCCGTGGACAACGCGGTCCCCTTCCGGATCTATGGCGGGCTCCAGGACAACGGCTCCTGGGTCGGGCCCAGCGCGACGTACCGGAGCGAGGGGATCCTGAACGAGGACTGGACCCGGATCGGCGGCGGCGACGGTTTCATCGCCCTCCCCGACACCACCGATGACGACGTCTTCTACGCCGAGTCCCAGTACCTCGGCCTCTCCCGGCTCCGGCGGAGCACCCTCGAGCGGCGCGACATCCGCCCCGGCGACCCGTACGGCGCCATTGGCCCCCGGCGCAACTTCGACTGGTTCTTCGCCGACGAGTCGGTGGACTCCCTGTCCAACGCCATGGAGCCCGCCAACTGGGACGGGCCGTACATCATCTCGCCCCACGACCCGAGCGTCCTCTATGCCGGAACACAGCGGCTGTGGAAGAGCACCGACCGGGGCGCCTCCTGGACCGATCTCGGCGACATGACCACCGGCACCGACCGCCGCGAACTCGAGATCATGGGCCAGCCGGTGGACGACTTCGTCCCCTCCATCGGCGATGGGATCCCCTACTGGCCCACCCTGACGGTCATCGCCGAGTCGCCGCTCCGCCCCGGCCACGTCTGGGTCGGGACCGACGACGGCCGGCTCCGGCTCTCCACCGACGGCGGCCGCTCCTTCACCGACCTGGCCGACCGCATGCCCGGGCTCCCGGCTGACGCGTGGATCAGCGGGATCGAGCCGTCCCGCCACGACCCGGCGGTGGCCTACGTCGTCGCGAACCACTACCGGGACGACGACTTCGGCAACTACGCCTGGCGGACCACCGATGGCGGGCACGGCTGGACGTCCATCGCCGGAGGCCTCCCGCCCGAGCGCGTGCTCCGCACTCTCCGGGAGGACCCGCGCAATCCCGAGGTCCTCTGGCTCGGCGCCGAGCTGGGATTGTTCGTCTCCATGGACCGGGGCCGGAGCTGGACCGAGCTGCGCAACGGGCTGCCGACGGTGGCGGTGAACGACCTCGTCGTCCACCCCCGGGACAACGACCTGGTGCTCGGCACTCACGGCCGCGGCGTCTGGATCCTCGACAACGTCAACGCCTTCCAGGAGCTCGACGACGACGTCCGCCGCGGCGCCGCCCACCTCTTCACCATCGAGCCCGCCCACATGATCCGGCTGGCCGGCGAGAAGGCCCACGCCGGCGACATGGTCTTCCGGGGCGAGAACCCGCCCAACGGCGCCATCATCGACTACTGGCTCGCCGAGCCGGCGGACAGCGGCACGGTCTCGATCACCGTCCACGACATCGCGGGCCGTGAGGTGGCCGCCATCGCGGAGCCGGGACGGGATGCGGGCCTGAACCGGGTCGTCTGGAACCTCAGGGAGCACGACCTCCCCGGTCGACCCGGCGAGGACGGCGGCTGGTTCGGCGGCGGGCTGCCGGGTCCGCTCGTCGCACCCGGGACGTACACCGTCCGCCTGGCGGCCGTCGCCCACCCGCGGGGCCCCGTACGCGAGCAGGCGGTCGAGGTGCGGGAGGACCCGCGGCTGGAAGTATCCACGGCCGATCGGCGCGCCTGGGCCAGCGCGCTCCGGGACATCGCCGACGTCTACGGCGAGGCGGTGTCGCAGCTCGAGGCGCTGGAGCCGCTCCTGGAGCGGATCCGCCGGCAGCGAGACGCCGCGAGCGTCGAGGACGCCGGTGAGCGCTCCGGCGTGACCGGAACTCAGATCCCCGCTGCCCGGATGTCTGCCATCGAGGCCGTTGCCGAGGATGTCGAGGAACTGTTCGGCCGGACCGCACGGCTCTACTTCGAGGTGAGCGGCTGGACCGGTCCGCCCACCGCCGGACAGCGGTCGCGACTCGAGTTCTACCGGCATCGGCTCGAGCGGACGGCCCCGGACGTTGCGCGATTGACGGCGGATACCGACGGCTGACGGCCCGCCACCCGCGGCCGGGGGCGGGCGGCGACTGCGGGAGCCGCCCACGCGGCCAGTCTCAGTACAGGAGGTAGGGACGAGCCTGTGCCTCGAACGCGTCCAGGCCCGCCCCGGCATCCGTGAGAATCGACGCCGGGTCTTCGCCGCGGTCGAGACCGGTCCGGAGCGCGTCGCTGCCCCAGAGGATGTCGATGGGCGGCAGCTCCGTCTCGTACTCGTACGGCGGCTCCGTCCAGGCAAACGCGTCGGGCGCCATATCCCGGGCGGCGGCCAGCAGATGGACGGCGGCATCGACGGATCGGAACGCTGCCCGGTTCGTCACGTGGACCTGGACGCCACCACACAGCCGACCCGCGTGCTTGTTGAACGTCGGCTCGAACGTATGAGGCCGGAACACGACGCCCGGGAGCCCGACTCCGTTCAGCCGGCCCGCAAGGTCCCGGGCTTCCAGGTACGGCGCGCCGACCAGCTCGAACGGGCAAGTCGTGCCCCGCCCCTCGGAGAGATTCGTGCCCTCCAGCAGGACCATGCCGGGGTACACGATCGCGGCGTCCAGCGTCGGCAGGTTCGGGCTCGGCAGGACCCAGGGGAGACCGGTCTCGTCGAACCAGACGTCGCGCCTCCAACCCTCACAGGGGATCACTTCCAGGTCGGCGCCGATGCCGAACGCGTCATTGGCCAGCCGGGCCAGCTCCCCGGCCGTAAGTCCGTGGCGGAGTGGGACCGGGTACAGCCCGACGAACGACTCGTAGCCGGGACGTAGGACGGGCCCCTCCCGCTCCACCCCACCGATGGGGTTGGGTCGGTCCAGCACGACGAACCGGATGCCGGCGTCCCGGCAGGCCTCCATGGCGAGCGTCATGGTCCAGACGAACGTGTAGACCCGAACCCCCACGTCCTGGAGGTCGAAGAGCACGACGTCCAGCCCGTCCAGCATCTCCGGCGTCGGCTGTCGAACCTCGCCGTAGAGCGAGTACACGGGCAGCGCCGTCCGTGGGTCCCGGAACGAATCGCTCTCGATCATGTTGTCCTGCTTCTCGCCCCGGAGCCCGTGCTGTGGGCCGAAGACCGCTGCGAGCTCCAGGTCGGGGTGCTCCAGCAGGACGTCGACGGTCGGCCGCAGGTCGGACAACACCGATGACGGGTGCGCCACCACGCCCAACCGCGCGCCGCTCAGTTCCCGGGCCCGGTGCCCGATCAGTACGTCGATGCCGCTCCGCGCCAATTCGCCTCCTGGGTAGGATCCACGCCACGGCCGGTGCAGGAAGCCTGCCGGGCTTCAGTACGACTGGAAGCGCGGGTTCACCACGTCGCTGAAGATGGAGCCGAAGCGGTACGAGAGGCCGAACCCGATGAAGTACCGGTAGTCGGTGGCGAGCTCCCGCTGACGGGTCAGGATCTCCTCCTGGGTCAGCCCCTCGGCCGGGAGCTGGATCTGCCCCCGTACCATGGTGACCCGGCCGCGGATCCGGGCCGACAGTCCCTGGATCAGCCGGACCTCGACGCTGCCGGAGAAGGTGGCGTTGTACTGGGGGTCATCCCAGTCCACGCCGTTGCTGAACTTGACCACGTAGTGATCCAGCGTGGCCGCCACGTCGATCTCGCCCCACGGCTGCGTGACGTCGTAGCTGGCCACGAAGAGCTGGTGGATCAGCAGCTCCTCCTTCTCCTCGAAGATCGTGCTGTCCTGGTAGACGTTGTGGCGCGGCCCGAGACGTTGTACTCGATGGCCGGGCCAATGGCGGCGCTGTGCAGGTAGTTGTTGTAGGTCGAGCGGCGCCATTCCGCGATGCCGCCGATCCCCCAGTGCGAGCCCGCCGACTTCACCGCCTGCGCCTCGCCGCTGTACGATTCCTGGGTCGACGTGTACGTGCCGCCGTTGTCGTCCGGATACTATTCCTCATCCACCGACCCCTCGAGCTCTGCCAGCAGCTTCCACGCCGGCGTGACCCGCGACGCGCTGATCTCCGTCGACGTCTCGAGCGAGCTCTGCTGCGACTCGCCGCTCGCGTTGCCATCGATCCCGATCCGGAAAACCCACCGGTTCCACGGGTCCTCCACCACCGTCGGGACCCGCTGCGCCTCGCCGCCCTCGGCCGGCCGGACCTCGACCGCCGGGGCGTCGGACGTCGACTCAGCGAACGGCACCAGCCCCAGCCGGATCACACGCAGTAGCTCCTGCCGCTGCTCGGAGTCCGTGGCATCGGGCAGCGTCGTGGCCCGGAGCCTCAGGTGCTGGCCATCGAACAGGTCCCGGCCCTGGAAGTCCAGCGTGTAGGCCGACCCGCCCGCCCCCGTCCGCTGACGCGTGCCCAGGACGTGGACGTCCGCCACCTGCCGATCCCGGACGAAATCGACCCAGGGGATCTCCTGGGTCAGGAAGTCACGGTCGCAGCGGAACTCGGCGCAGTCGAGGTAGACCCGGAGCGGGCGTTCGAGCGTTTGTTGCCCGACGGCGGGCGTCGCCGCCGCCAGGGCGGTCACGAGGGCAAAGGATACGAAAGACGTACGGATGCGATGCATGGATCCTCACGAGCAGGGCGTCCTCTCCACCAACAGGACGTGGAGCGGCGCCGTTTCGTTGGCCCCGCCCTGGTCGCGAGCCGTCGTCAGAACGACTCGAAGCGCGGGTTCACCACGTCGCTGAAGATGGAGCCGAACCGGTAGGACAGGCCGAACGACATGAAGTAGCGGTAGTCGGTGGCCAGCTCCCGCTGCTGGGTCAGGATCTCCTCCTCGGTGAGTCCCACGGCCGGGAGCTGGATCTGGCCCCGGACCATGCCGACGCTGCCATGGACACGGGCCGACAGACCCTGGATCAGCCGGACATCGAATCCACCGGACAGCTCCAGGTTGTACTGCGGCTCGTCCCAGTCCACGCCTTCGCTGAACTTGGCGAGATACTGGTCGAAGGTCGCCCGCACATCGATCTCGCCCCACGGCTGGGTCACGTCGTACGAGAGCACGGCGATCTGGTGGATCAGCAGCTCCGCCTTCTCGCCGAACAGCGTGCTGTCCTGGTACACGTTGTAGCGCGGCCCGATGGCGTAGGACAGCGTGAGGACCCGGCGCGTCGATTCCGAATACGGGAAGAGGTTGTACTCGATGGCCGGACCGAACGCCATGCTGTGCTCGTAGTTGTTGTAGGTCGACCGGTTCCACTGCCCGATGAGCCCCGCACCCCAGTGCTCGCCCAGCGATTTCACCGCCTGGGCCTCCGCGGAGTACGACTCCCGCTGCGATACGATCGTCGTGTCCGTATCCGCCGTCTCGACCTCGAACTCGCTCCGGTTCACCGACCCCCGCACGTACGTCGACAGCTTCCATTCCTCCGTCACCCGCGACGCGCTCGCGCTGCCGGAGCCGTTCAGGAAGTTCTGCTGCGACTCGCCGTTCGTGAACCCGTTGACCCCGACACGGAACACCCACCGGTTCCACGGGTCGTCCTGCGGCGCAGCATCCTCCGCCTCCGCCTCCTCCAGCGTGAACTCCGCACTGGGCGACACCGCGCTCCCCGCCGCGAACGGCGCGAGCCCCAGCCGGAATACCCGCAGCAGCTCGTCGCGGCGAGCCGACTCCGTCGCGTCCGGCGGCGTGGTAGTCCGCAGCGTCAACCGCTCGGCCTCGAAGCCACCGCGACCCTGGAACTCCAGCGCGTACGCGGACCCGCCGGCCCCGGTGCTCTGCCGTGTCCCCAGCACGTGCACATCCGCCACCTGCCGGTCCCGGACGAAGTCCACCCACGGGATCTCCTGCGTGTAGAAATCCTGGTCGCAACGGAACCGGTTGCAGTCGAGATAGACCCGGAGCGGCCGATCCACCACGCGCTGAGCGGCCACCGGTGTCGCGGACGCGAGCAGCAGGAACACGGGGAGGAGGACGAGCGGACGGTTCTGGAGCATGGAGCCTCCGTTGAGAAAGGAACGGTATCGCCCTATGGGACGCGGAACGACGCCATTTCGTTGGCTCGGGACCGATCAGGCTCCTCGCCACAAGTGCGACGCCCCCCGACCACGGGGCCCGTCCCCAACCAACCAGAATAGCCCAGGGCGCCCCCGTCGGTGATTCCGGTTCCTCGACCCTCGACCCTCGACCCTGCACCGGTGCCTGACATGCCCTTACCTTTACTCCCGCCCGAACGTGCTCCGTGATCCCCGTGACTCTGTGTGAATGATCTCCGTATCCGGACTCGCCAAGGAATTCGGCGACCAGCTCCTGTTCCGCGACGTCTCGCTCCAGCTGAATCCGGGCGAACGGTACGGCCTCGTGGGCGCCAACGGCGCCGGCAAGACGACGTTCCTCAACATCCTCGCCGGCGATGAGCCGGCCTCCGCGGGCACCGTGTCCATCCCATCCAGCGCGGACCTCGGCGTGCTCCGACAGGACCAGTTCATCTACGAAGACGAGGAGATCCTCGGCGTCGCCATGCGCGGTAACCCGCAGCTCTGGGACGCGCTGGTCGAGCGCGAGCGGATCCTGGCCGACGCGGCGGACCACTTCGACGCGAAGCGCTACAGCGCCGTGGAGGAGACCATCCAGCGCCACGACGGCTGGGCCGCGGAGGCCCGGGCCGCCGAGATCCTCGAGGGGCTCGGCATTCCGGCCGCCGTCCATCACCAGCCCCTCTCCACCCTGTCCGGCGGCTTCAAGCTCCGGGTCCTCCTGGCCCAGACCCTGGCCGGCCAGCCCGACGCGCTGCTCCTCGACGAGCCCACGAACCACCTCGATATCCTCAGCATCCGGTGGCTCGATAAGTTCCTGGCCGACTTCGCGGGTCCCGTCGTGGTCATCAGCCACGACCACCGCTTCCTCGACAACGTCGCCACCCACATTCTCGACGTGGACTACCAGACCATCACCCTCTATCACGGTGACTACACCGCCTTCACCGAGCAGAAGGCGGCCGAGCGGGAGCGTCGCGAGAAGGAGATCGTCGCCCGGGAGAAGGAGATCGCCCACCACCAGCAGTTCGTCGACCGGTTCCGGGCCAAGGCCAGCAAGGCCCGGCAGGCCCAGAGCAAGCTGCGGCTGATCGAGAAGAAGGCCGAGGAGCTGGAGCCGCTGCCCCGCTCGTCCCGGCGATACCCCACGTTCCGCTTCGAGCCCCACCGCCCCAGCGGCCGGCAGGTCCTCGCCCTCGACGGCATCACCAAGTCCTATGGCGACAACCAGGTCCTCCACGGCGTCGACCTCGAGGTCCGACGCGGCGATCGCCTGGCCATCATGGGGCCCAACGGGATCGGCAAGTCCACGCTCCTTCAGATCGCCGTCGACGAGACGCCCGCCGATACCGGCGACATCGAATGGGGGCACGCCACTCGCGTCGGCTACTTCGCCCAGGACCACCACGAACTGCTCGACGATCCCGGCATCACCGCCGCCGACTGGATCGTCAACCGGCACCCCGGCAACACGACCACCTTCCTGCGCGGCGCCCTCGGCATGGTCCTCTTCTCCGGCGACGAGGCCGACAAGTCCCTCTCCGCCCTCTCCGGCGGCGAGGCCACCCGCCTGATCTTCTGCGACATCGCCCTCCAGAAGCCCAACGTCCTCGTCCTCGATGAGCCCACCAACCACCTCGACCTCGAGTCCATCGAAGCTCTGGTCGACGGGCTCCGGAACTACGACGGCACCCTCATCTTCGTCTCCCACGACCGCTGGTTCGTCGGCCAGCTCGCCAACCGCATTGTCGAGGTCACCGCCGACGGGATCCGCGACTATCGCGGCACGTACGAGGAGTACGTCCACTGGTGCGGCGATGACCATCTCGATGTCGACGTGGTCCTGACAAAGGCCCGGACGGGCCAGGCTTCAGGCACCGGGAGCCCCGCTGACTCGGCACACGACTCGACCGCCCGACGGGCCACGGCACACGGCCCGGCCGCCGGGCCCGCCACGGCACAAGGCCCCGCCGCGGGGTCGACAGCCGGCTCCCCCGACCACGCGTCCCGGCCGAAGCGGCGGGATCCGTACAAGATCCGGAAGCTGGAAGAGAAGCGCGACGAGCTCACCCACCGGATCGACCGGGCGGAGTCACGGCTCGCCGATATCGAACGCGCCTTCGCCGATCCCGACCTCTATGGCGCCGACCGCGTCGACGAGATCCGGGACCTCGAAGCCGAACGGGGCGAGCTCCTGGGCAAGGTCGAGCGGTGGATGGCCGAATGGGAGAGCGTCGAAAAGGACTTGGACCCATGATCGCTGGCTGCCGATGATCCCTCCACACCACACCTCCCTGTTGACCGCGGCGGTCGCCGCTACCACCCTCGCGTGCAGCGATCCGTCACCGGACGGCCCCGCCGGGACCACCGACTCCCCGGACGACACGGTGATCACAGTGGGAGGCACCGACCTCTTCGTCCACACGGAGGGATCCGGACCGCCGCTCCTCGTCGTGCACGGCGGCCCGCTCCTCGACCACGGTCACCTCGTCCCACCGCTCCGTCCCCTCGCGGACCGCTTCCGACTCGTCTTCTACGACCAACGCCTGAGCGGCCGGTCCGAGGGCGTCGTGGATTCGGCGTCGGTCACCCTCGACCGGTTCGTCGCCGACATCGAAGGGATCCGTACGGCTCTCGGCCTCGAACGGATCCACCTGCTCGGCCATTCCTGGGGCGGGCTCATCGCGATGATGTACGCCCTGGCGCACCCCGACCGGCTGCGTTCCCTGATCCTCATCAGTCCCCTGCCCCCGACTGCCACGCTCTGGCAGGAGGAGCAGCAGGCGCAGGCGGCGGCACTGGAGCCAGCCGACACCGCGGGGATAGGGGCACTGAGGTCATCACCTGGGATGGAGGTCGGGGACCCCGAGGTCATCGAGCGGCTCCTCCAGCTGTCCTTCCGCTCCCAGCTCCACGACCCGGCCCTCGCCGACTCGCTCCGCTTCGACATCCCGACGGACTACCGCGAGCGGAGCCGGCAGTTCGGCTTCATGATGGCCGACTTACAGTCCTTCGATCTCCTCCCCGGCCTCGGTCAGCTCGCCGTACCGACCCTCATCGTCCACGGCGGCTCGGAAACCGGCGCGGCGAGGACCGCCGACACCCTGAGCGCTACGATCCCGGCGGCCCGGGTCGTGGTCATCCCCGATGCCGGGCACTTCTCCTTCTTCGAGCGCCCCCGAGCCGTCCGGGATGTGCTGACCCGGTTCCTGGAAGCGCACGGCGGGTAGCGCAGCCCCGGTCCGGTCGCGCGGCTCAGGCCCGGTCGCGCGGCTCAGGCCCGGTCGCGCGGCTCAGGCCCGGTCGCGCGGCTCAGGCCCCCCACGGATCAACTACGCGGGCGTACGGACCTTGCTGCCCGCATCGAATTCGGGGTACGTCGACGGCGCGCCGCGCACCGCCTTCTGGGTGTGGTACGCGATGGCGCCCAGGACGTGCCTGAGAAGCGCTCGATTGGGGTCCATTCCGGTGCTACATGCCCGGCCAGAGCCAGGCGAACACCGCGCCCGTCGCCACGCCGTAGATCAGGCCGTCCAGGGTGTTCTTCGCGGCCGTGCTCCACTCCTGGCCCCACCAGATGGAGTACTGCCAGGTCCCGAAGGCGTACGCGCCGAACGCCGCAGCGCCCGCGAAGCGCAGGATCGCGGCGAACTCAGCCCCCGGCTCCAGGGCCCGACCGGCGATGTAGGCGGCGAACCCGCTCACGACGATGCTGTACAGGAACCAGGTCGTGAGCTGCCTGCCCATCCCCGTGTTGCCGCTCGGCACCACCGTCAGGAAGCCGACCGGCCCCTGTTCCCGCTTTTCGATGTACGCCGGGTCCTTCATCGCCTCCATCGAGCCGGCATGGGGCAGGGCGTAGCTGCCGGGCTGAAGGTTGTGCCGGCGGAGCGTCGCCATGATCTCGTCCTCCGCCGGGAGTGGCTGCTTGTCCGAGGCGTGGTAGCCCAGGAACATGTGGATGAGGGAGCTCAGGATGAACACCGCCACGGCCGAAACGATGATGGGAAGCCAGAGAGCCAGAATGGACACCATTGTCATCCTCCTGCTTGCGGGAAAGGGGACACGATACGGTGGGGCACGACGGCCCGGTCCGCCAGGGTTTCAATGTCCGGAGCCATCGAGCTCTGTCAGCAGGAACTGTTGGTCGGTCCTCCTGCCCCGACCGTAGCACCGGAATCCATGTGCAACCGGGCCAGCCGGATATCCGGGGGAGACTCCGGGCCTCGACCAACAGTTCCCGGGGACAGAGCCGGATGTACCTGGCGGGATGGGATGGGGCGGTAGGGACTACAGCTGTGCGATCGCGATGAAGTGGCACGCGCTGCCGCACAGGACGAACACGTGCCAGGCGACGTGGGTGTACCGGATCCGGTCGAGGTGGTAGAGCACCGTGCCCGTCGAGTAGATCAGGCCGCCGGCGACCACCCAGATCACCGTGGTGGTCGACAGCCGATCGAACAGTGGTACCGCCGCGATGAGGGCCAGCCAGCCCATCCCGAGGTAGAGCAGGGTCGAGAGGCGAGGAAATCGATCCAGCAGAACGAGCTTGTACGCCACTCCGGCCACCGCCAGCGCCCATGCCAGCCCGAACATGAACCAGCCCCAGGGACCCCGGAGCGAGACCAGCATGAACGGCGTGTAGCTGCCGGCGATGAAGAGGTAGATCGCCGAGTGATCCAGCAGCCGCAGCCTCGCCTTGAGCCGGGCCGCCCGGACCCCGTGATACAGCGACGACACCGTGTACAGCCCCACGAGCGTGATCCCGTAGATCGCCATGCTCGCGATCCGCCAGGGGTCGCCCGCGGTGACGGCGCGCGCCACGAGCCACGCCGCGCCGACCAGAGCCAGAACGGCCCCGGCTCCGTGTGTCGCACTGTGGAACAGCTCCTCGTGATCCGTATAGAAGTCGTTCATCTCTCCCCCATTGCAGGCGCGACCCTTCCATGCAATGGCGGGACCAGCGCGGGGCCGGCCCGTGGGGACGTCACGTACTGCGCAGTCGGGCGAAGGGTCGTGTCGGATTCCCGCGACAGGATCGGACGTCGCCATGCAGGCCGAACCTCGCGCCGCGCTCCCGAAATCGACGCCACGGAGAAGAACGCCCTCAACGCCGTGGGGGCTGTCCCGGCCGGGGAGCTGGGGTGGCGGAGTCGTCCGGCCGGGTCCGGGTCGCCGGGCGTCGCCTCGCTCCGGGTCGTCAGCCGCCTCGCTTTGGATCGTCAGCCGCCTCGCTCCGGGTCGTCAGCCGCCACGCTCCGGGCCGAACTCCTCCAGGAACGCCGACTCCGCCAGCGCCGGCCACTCCGCCAGCGCATCCAGCAGCGGCGCGGCCGCCCGCACGAGCGCCTCGCGGTCCAGCTGTGGATGAGTCGGCCAGTCATCGCCGGGCTCCCGGGCGTCGTGGACCCGGTTCCCCTCGATCTCGAATCCGGCGGGCACGGCGTGGCGCGCAATGGCCCGCTGCCGGCAGTAGGGCTCCCCGGTGTCATAGCGCTCGTCCTGGCCGGTGGCGACAAAGACGTTCCCCGCCATCGCCCCCGGGTCTTCCCCGGCCTCCGGATCGGCCGTGCGGTGGACCGATGCCCCGCAGGCCCCCGTCCGGTAGACCACGTTGTCCCGGAACTCGCCCCGCGGCGTCCCCTCGTTCGGGCCCCAGTACGCCAGCCCCCAGGTGAGGATGTCCTCGACGATGTTCTCCCGGGCGTCCACCTCCGCGTCCACGAACGCGCCGATCCCCTTCCAGTAGTTCCGGACCAGCGT
>CAYMLW010000061.1:1098-15285 GCA_964391035.1 uncultured Gemmatimonadaceae bacterium | reverse complement strand
AGGTCCAGTACCATCACGTGGGGCTCGTCCTCCTTCACGGCCTCCAGGGCCGCGTCCCCGCTCAGGGCGACCCGGCTGGCTACGTCCCGTAGCTCGAGGCGGGCGGCCATGGTCTTGACGAAATCCTCCTCGTCGTCGACGAGAAGAAGCTTGATCTGGCTCATGGTGTATTCCTCCGGCCACGTGGGCCGTCCAAACGGTTCCGTCACATCAGTCAATCGAAGACCAGGACCAGCGCATCCGTATCCGTCCGGATCCCGGCCACCTCCACCCGGGCAGCCTCCAGCCGCCCCCGCACATCGTCGGTCGTCGTGAGCCCCGGCGCCGCCGGGCCAGCGCTGAATCGCACGGCGGGTCGGCCCTCCCACGGCGTCGCCTCCACGACGACGGTCCCGCCCTCCGTCATTCGCCCCACACACCACTCCAGCGTGATCACCAGAGCCCGGTACAGATCCAGGACATTGGCCGTGACCACCACCTCGTCGGCCGGCTCCCCCAGCTCGATGGTGCATTGCTGCTGGCGGGCGAACCGTTGCGCCAACCGGACGGCGTGGGCCAACGCGTCCGGCAGCGCCACCGGCTCCTGCTCCCGGTCGAGCCCGTGCATGACCCGGTTCAATGATGTGGACAGGTCGCTGCCCCGCGCGACCTGGAGCCGGATCCGGTCCAGCGCCCAGCGGAGCTTCTCCTGGTCGGGCGGCACGGATCCCGCCCTGGTGATGAGATCATCCACGAGGCCCGATGACTCCTTCACGATCGCCAGGATATTCCGGAACTCGTGGGTCGCCGCCGCGGTGATGCGAGCGACGAACGCGGCCCGCTGCTCCGCCAGCGCGCCGGCATCCGGGTCCCCTCCGAGCCCCTCGTGTGCCGTATCCATATCCGGTCCTATCCGACTCCTGCTTCGGTCCGCTCCGCTCGGGGCCCGGTGTGGACCGCCGCGGTGATCGCGTCGACCAGGCCCGGCACGGTGATGGGCGATGCCTCCGCGGCGGGCTCGTGGCCGAGGGCCCGGAGCGCCTTGCTGGTCATCGGGCTGATGGAGGCGATGCGGGCGTGGCCGAGGGCGTCGCCGTACAGCCGGTCCAGGGACCGGGCGGTGGTGGCGCTGGTGACGGCCACCCAGTCGATCTCGCGCTCGAAGAGGGAGAACGCGACATCCGGATCGGGCTCTCCCACCTCGACCGTATCATACACGATGATCTCGGTCACGCGGCCGCCGAAGACCTCGAGCTCGTCCACCAGCGTGGACCGATCCTGGCCGCCACCGGCGACCAGGAAGCGGGGACGGGAACCGCTCTCCGGGATCAGCTCCGAGGCGAGCCGGGTCGGCTCGTACACCTCCGGCACCATCTCCGGACGGATCTGGTACGCAGCCAGGCGGTCCGCCGTGCCGGACCCGATCGCGACGATCTTCACGCCGCCGAGCCACCGGGCATCGCCGCCCTGGTCGTGGATCCGGCCCATGAGCCCGTCGACGCCGTTGGGCGTCGCGAAGACCAGCCAGTCGAAGCTCCGGATCCGGTGCAGCGCGTAGTCCACGGGACGCCAGTCGTCGGGCTCCACCGCACGGATGGCCGGCTGCACGATCACCTCGGCGCCCCGCTCCGCCAGCTCCTGGCGCAGCCGATCGGCCGTTCGTTTGGACCCCGCCACCAGCACCGTGCTGCCGAAGAGGGGACGGGTCTCGAACCAGGACAGCGCCGGACTGTGGTCGACGACCTTGCCCACGACGAATAGCGCGGGCGGCCGGACGCCGCCCCGCTCGATGACCTCCGTCACCGTAGCGAGCGTGCAGCGGACGGTCTGCTGGCGGGCACGGCTGCACCAGCGGACGATGGCCACGGGCGTATCCGGGTCGCGGCCGTGCTCCATCAGGGCGGCGCTCCAGCGGGCCGCGCCCTTCACGCCCATGTAGAAGACCAGTGTGCCCGGAAAGGCGGCCAGCGCCTGGTAATCGAGGTTGGACCGGCCCTTCCCCTTCCGTTCGTGCCCGGTCACCAGGGCCACGGCCGAGGCGTCCTCATGGTGCGTGAGGGGGAGCTCGGTCAGCGAGGCCAGCGCAAGGCCCGACGTGATGCCGGGGACCACCTCGTAGGGGATGCCCGCGTCCCGGAGCGCCGCCGTCTCGTCGATCATGCGGCCGAAGATGGCCGGGTCCCCGCCCTTGAGACGGACCACGCACTTGCCGGCCAGGGCGCTCTCGACCATGGCCGCGGTGATCTCGTCGGGAGACAGCCGCGGCCCCCCGAAGTGGTGCCCGATCCGGACCAGCTCGGCGCCCCGGCGAGCGTGCTCCACCAGGCTCGGGTTGGCGAGGTAGTCGTACAGGACCAGGTCGGCCTTCTGGAGGCACTCGACCGCCCGGAGCGTGATCAGGCCCGGGTGTCCCGGACCGGCGCCGACCAGGTAGACGGGGCCGGGGTCGCGCTCCGCGCCGGGTTCCCCTGCCTGGCGCTGCCGCGCCGCGGCTCTCCCGTTCGCCAGGTGTGCGCGCAGGATGCGGTCGCCACTCCGGGCGCCGTTCTGGGGTGTCGTGTGCCGTGACATCATCGGGTCACCTCCGTGGCGAGCTTCTCCAGGAGTGTCCGGAACGCGGGCAGCTCCCCGATCGGGGGAAGCTGCTCGACTTCCAGCTCGGGGTACGTACGCCGGACCGCGTCCACGGCCGGGCGGATGTCGCGCTCCACGTGTCCGCCGGAGGTCATGAAGAGCGGCAGGACGTGGAGTCGTGTGATACCGGAGCGGACGGCCTCTGCGGCCACCTCGTCGATGGTGGGCGAGGCGAACTGGGAGTAGGCGAGACGCACCCGCTCCGGGGCCGTGCGGCCGACGGCGCCGGTCAGCTCCATCAGGGGCAGCCCCCAGTCCGGGTCGCGACTGCCGTGGGCCACGAACACGAGCATGGTATCGCCCCGGCCGTCCTGCCCGGTCTCGGTGCCGGACCGCGGGTCCAGCCACTCGGCGATGGCGTCCCGGGTCTGTCGCGCCCGGCCCGGGCTGCGACCGTCCGTGAAGGTGGCGATGGTGACGTCGTCGCCCTCGAGGAGGGCGCCGAAGATGACCTCGGAGCGCTCCGCGGACGTGGCATCACAGACCAGGCTGCCGCGCCGGCCGGCCAGCCGTGCGGCGAGATCGTTGGCCGCCGGGTCGTCGGTCGCGATCACGACCAGACGGGCGCCGTCGATGTGGGCCGGCTGGAACTCGGCCTGGCTCCAGTGGACGCGGCCGGCGTCGATCTCGGCGGCCAGCTCGTCGGTGACCTCCGGAGACACGACGGTGACCCGGGCGCCCACACGCAGGAGCGAGTGCACCTTCCGGGTGCCCACGGGGCCGCCGCCGAGCACGACGCAGGAGCGATCGCGGAGGTCGAGGCCCACCGGCAGGAAGCGCATCAGTGCCCCGCGACCAGGATCCCGCTGGCGGCCAGGAGCAGGACCATGGCTTCGAGCACGGCGATGATGCCGTAGACCCGGTCGCCCTTGCGGACCAGTGTCGGAATGATCGCGAAATAGCAGACGATGGTGACGCCCGACAGGACGGCCACTCCCAGGAAGTTCACGTAGTCGCCGAATCCCAGGCCGGAGAGCCACCACCAGCCGGTCAGGTGGCCATCGCGGTGGATGTACTCGTGGTTCACGGCCTCCAGGTACTCGCCCACGCTCAACCCCCACAGGTCCGGCAGCACCTCGATGGGCACGGCCGGCTCCATGATCCCCGTCAGGTAGAGCGCGAAGGTGACCAGCAGAAGCAGGAGACCCGTGTACATCCCCGTCGCCAGGACATTCGCGTAGATCCGCTGTTCCTCCGTAATCGTGGGGCCCGGCTCGGTCATGGCGCCATCCTCCTTTCGGGACATCAGACGATGAAGGGAAGGCCGAGACCCTTGGTCAGGGCCTTCGCACCAGCGAACAGGAGCAGCAGGATCACCGCCCAGCGGATGAATGCGGGCTTTGCGACCTTCAGCACCCGCACGCCCACGAAGGAGCCCAGCATGATCCCGATCAGCGACGGGACCACCATGATCGGGATGATCGCGCCCTGGTTCAGGTAGACCCACGCCGCCGACGTGTCCGTGATCGAGAGCAGGAACTTGCTCGTCCCCACGCTCACCTTGAGCGGCGCGCCCATGACCAGGTTCAGTACCGGGACGTTCGCCCAGCCGGCGCCCAGGCCGAACATGCCGGCCATGAACCCGATGACGATGAACAGGAGCAGCCCCACGGGCGTGCGGTGGATCTTCCAGTCCACCTCCTGTCCGGAGCTCGCCTCCATGTAGATGCCGCTGATCTTCAGCGTCTGGGAAAGCCGGTCGGCATGGGGGACCACCGGGAAGGTGGACTTCTTCGCCCGGACCATGATCACCACGATGCCGAGGATCGCCGCGCCCAGGGCCGCCTGGACCACGTTGGTCGGCAGCGCCAGCCCGACCATGGCGCCGACCACGGCCATGGTCGACGCAATGAGCGCCACCGGCATGGCGAGGCGGAGGTTGGCCAGGTTCATCCGGAGGAACCCGGGCCCCGCGGCCAGCGCGCCGGACATGGCCACCAGGAGGCCGGTGCCGCGCACGAAGTCGAGGTGGAAGGGGCAGAAGCCGCTCACGATGGGCACGAACAGCACCCCTCCCCCCACGCCCGCGACGGCGGCCAGGATACCCATGACGAAGGTCATGAAGAAGAGCGTCACGGGCCAGAACCACCACTCGCCGTCGATGCCAGCCGGGGCCGTGGCGGCCTCCTGTGCCGCGAGCTCGGCGGGCAGGCCGAACACCAGCGCGAGTCCCGCGAGACCGAGGCCCGTGGCGACGAGAAGTTGGCGATTGGGCATCTTCACCTCTATGTCCACCCCCGCTCCCGGATCCCGGCCACGCCAGGGCGCGGGCGGCGTCCGGTCGGGAGAACGGTTACGGGTACGGGTCGAACCAGTCGACCAGTAGATGGACCTCTTCCACTCCGGGCACGGAGCCGGCAATGTCGGCGATCCGCCGTCCGATCTCCCCGCTGCTACGGACGGGGGCCGACCCGGTGATCTGGACGCGTCCCCCGGCGATCCCGACCTTCAGATCCAGCGAGCGGAGCTCGTCATCCTCCGCCAGGGCCAGCCGCACGTGGGCCGCGGTCCGGAACTGCTCGAGCCCGTCCAGCACCTTGTCCGTGACCTCGTATTCCGGCTGCCGGATCATCCGGGCGATCATGCCGCACGCGGCATCCACCGTGAGGTTGCCCAGGTTCACGACCACGTCGTAGAGGCCGGGGTCCTCGATGTCCCGACCGTGGATGACGCGGGTCCAGTGGACGCGGGCCTGGTCGAGATCGCGGATGTAGCGCTCGGCCGCGTCGTCGTCCATGTCCGACTCGGTCCGGACCGCCCGGACCCGCATCTCCATGGGCGCGACACACCGGACCGTGAGCGTTGCCGGGAGGCCGTGCAGGAGCAGGCCGCCGGTGAGGCCGTGGTACACCAGTCGCCCCTCGGTGACGCGATCCGCCAGAGCCGCTTGCATCGCGTAGAGGTAGAGGCGACGCATGGTCGAGAACGGCTCCCACACGGTCGGACGACCCGTCATCTTCTCCTGGAGGCTCTCCGCGGTGACGCCCAGGCGGCCGGCCGCGTCCTGGACGATCTCCTCCCGCAGGACCGGATACTCGAGGCCGCGCCCGAGGCACTCGGCCAGCTCCGTCCCGAACCGCTTCGATCCCCGACAGATTCCGAGTATCGCCACGTCAGACCTCCGGCTTCCGCCCGAGTCGCTCCTCGAGCTGCTGGTGGCAGCGGGCCGCGAAGGCCTTGAGCTCCGCTTCGACCTTGGGCGTGATCTCGTAGTCCGGGTGGTCCGCCAGGTCGGCGATCCCCGCACACGCCGTGTCCACGGTGAGCCAGCGCTGGTTCACCGTCAGGTCGTACAGGAGCGTGTCCTCCACGTCGGCGTCGAACAGCGTCTTGACCCACCTGCGCCGCTCGTGGTCCACGTTCTGGATGAAGTCCTCCGCCGCCTCCCGGCTGAGTCGATGGTGCGCGTCCGCCAGGTACTGGATGCGTCGCTCCAGCGGGGCGATGAGTCGGACCCGGAGCACTCCCGGCACGCCCTGGAGGAGGAACTGGCCGGCCAGTCCGTGGTACACCAGGTTGCCCCCCACGCAGCGGTCGGCCAGCGCCGCTTTCACCGCCAGAAGGTAGACCTCCCGGTCCTTGTTCAACCGCGACCACAGCCCCGGCGTGGTCTCGAATTTCTCCCGCACCGTGTCCTCGGGGAGCCCCAGCTCCAGCGCGGCCGCCTGCAGCACCTCGTTCGCGACGACCGGCGCGTCGAGCATCTCGCCGAGACACTCGGCCACGATCCGGCCACCGCTCATGGAGCCCCTGGATATGGTGATGATCGCCACTGGCCCCCCTCTTCAGTGCACCGCGGGCGCGGCCGCGCGATGCCGCTCGGCTGCCCGCACCAGCCCCGGCGCCCATTCCAGCGCCGAAAGGGCGTGGAGATGGGTGTATGAAGCGAGCACGTTGTTTCGGCACAGGCCGTCGCGCTCACCGTCGAAGCCGTACCCGCGCTTGATCCGGAACGCGAAGTCCAGATCCGCTTCGACATGGCGCAGGTACGTGTGATGGAATTCGTGTCCCCGGAATGTGCGACCCACCGGCAGGAACGGGTTGTCGGCTACGACCTCGATCTCGGTGTAGCCATGGCCTCGCGGGCGGGCCTGGAAGTCGAAGGCCGCAGGGAAGACCCCGGCCATCTCGTATCGGCGGCCGTGGAAGTCCAGTTCCGCACCCAGGAACACGGCGCCGCCGCACTCGGCGTACATGGGCAGACCGGCCTCGGCCGCGTCCCGCACGGAGCGCCGGAACGACCGGTTGTCCGTGAGGGCGGGCGCCAGCGTCTCCGGAAACCCGCCGCCGATGTACAGGCCGTCGACATCCGGAAGCGTCCCATCCGCCAGTGGCGAGATCTGGACCAGCTCTGCGCCCGCCCTCACCAGCGCTTCCAGATTCTCCGGGTAGTAGAACTGGAAGGCGGCGTCCCGGAACACGCCGATCCGGATCCGGGCACCGGGGCGGCCTTCGATCACGGCCCCCACACGGTCCCTCACGGTCCCGGCGCGGTGCCCGGGACCGTCGGTGCGGCCCGCCTCCCGGGACCGGGTCCCGTCGGCGGTCGCGAAGTCGATGGGTGGCGCCAACCGGGCCGCCGATTCGATGGCCTCGAGGTCCAGGTACCGGATCGCGATGTCCGCGGCTTCCCGGACCACCTCCTGCCGACCCGCGTGCTCGGCCGGCGGGAGCAGACCCAGATGCCGTTCCGGGAAGATGTCGGTGTCCAGGCGGGGCAGCGCCCCGAGGACCGGGAGGCCGGTGATGTCGTGGATCGCGTCGCGGATCACGGCCCGGTGGCGCGAGCCGCCGGTCCGGTTGAGCACGACACCGGCAATGGGGACGTCCGGGTCGAGGCGCTGACACCCGAGTACCGTCGCGGCCACCGTCCGGGTGGCCTTGGTGCAGTCCACCACCAGAATGACGGGCATCCGGATCAGCTTGGCCAGCTCCGCGGTGCTGTAGGAGCCCTGGACGTCGGCGCCGTCATAGAGCCCTCGATTGCCCTCCACGACGGCGATATCCGCGTCACTCGCATGCTCGACGAACGAGCGTCGCAGCGTGTCGGCGGACAGGAGGTACAGGTCGAGGTTCCGGCACGGACGCCCCGTGGCCGACTCGGACCACGCCGAATCGATGTAGTCCGGGCCCTTCTTGAACGGGGCGACCGTCCGGCCTTCCCTGCACCAGGCGGCCTGGAGCCCCACGGTCAGCAGCGTCTTGCCACTGCCGCCGCGGAGTCCGGCCACCAGAACCCGCGGGATGTCCATGGCCTCAGGCCATTTCGATGAACCCGCAGGGGCAGATCTCGGCGCACTTCGAGCAGCCCGTGCAGTTGCCGAGCTTGAAGGTGTAGAGCTGCCCCGGCTTGGCCGGCTTCTCGATGGCCGCGTCCTGGCAGTACAGCCAGCAGTTCTCGCAATCGAAGCAGTAGCCGCAGCTCATACACCGCTCGGCTTCCTTGAACACCTGGTCATCGGTGAACCCGAGATTGACCTCCGTGTCCAGGTCCATCCGCTGATCGAGGTTCAGCACCCCGGGCTCCAGCCGATCCTGCTTGGCGTAGTGGTCGAGCAGCATCCCGTCGGTCCGGATCACCTCGCGCTCGTCCCTCTTCTTCGTCGCCCCCGTGAACGTCCGGTCGATGGCCTCCGCGGCCCGGCGGCCGTGACCGACGGCGTCCGTGACCAGCGCCAGGTTCGTGACGTCGCCGCCGGCCCACACGCCCTCGACCCTGGTCCGGCCGTCCTCGTCGACCTTCACCCAGTCCCTGCCCTCGATCAGCTCCTCGAACCCGCTGAAGTCCGGCTCCTGGCTGACCGCCGAGATGACCGCGCTGGCCGGGATCTCGAACTCCGAGCCCTCGATCGGTACAGGACGCCGTCGACCGGACGCGTCCGCCTCGCCCAGCTCCATCCGGATCGCCCGCATCGCCGTCACCCGGCCGTCCTCCTTCTTGAAGTCGGTGGGCGCTGCGAGGAACTCGACCTTCACACCCTCCGCGATCGCCTCCTCGACCTCCTCCTTGATCGCCGGCATCTCCTTCAACGTACGCCGGTAGAGGACCGTCACGTTGGCGCCCAGGCGCTTGCAGATCCGGGCCGCGTCGATCGCGGTGTCGCCGCCGCCGACGATGATGGCCACCACGTCCGGCCCCAGGTCCAGCTTCTCGCCGTGGTGGAAGCGGCTCAGGAAGTCGACGCCGCTGAACACGTTCGGCGCGTCCTCCCCCTCCACCCCGAGCGTCACACCCTGCTGCGCGCCGAGGGCGACGTACACGGCGTCGTACTCCCTGCGCAGCTCCTCGAGGTCGATGTCCTTGCCGACCTTCAATCCGGTCTTCAGCTCGACGCCCAGATCGAGGATCGCCTGGATCTCCTCGTCCAGCACGCTCTCCGGCAGCCGGTAGCCGGGGATGCCGTAGCGCAGCATCCCGCCCGCCTTCTCCATCGCCTCGAAGACCGTGACACCGTAGCCGCGGCGCGCGAGCTGGTACGCACACGACAGCCCGCTCGGTCCGCCGCCCACCACCGCGATGTGCTGCGGACGCGTCTCCTCCGACAGCCTCTTCAGCGGGAGCTTGTTCTCCCGGCCGTAGTCGCCTATGGCCCGCTCGATCTTGTTGATGTTGACCGCGGCTTCCTTCGCCTTCCGGTTGCACTCCGTCTCGCACGGCGCGGGACACACACGGCCGCAGATCGACGGGAACGGACTCGTGTCCGTGTAGATCTCCCACGCCTCCTGGAGCCCCTCATCCCGGGTCTTCCCGAGCTTCTCAGCCTGGGCCAGCGTGGTGCAGAACTCCCGGATCCGGTTCCCGCTGGGACAGGTGTCCGTACACGGCGGACGCTTCTCTACGTGCCTCGGCCGCAGCGGGGACTGCTCGCGCCCCCCTCCACCGGAGGAATATGACCGCGTCTTGCTGACCTTCTTCTTCTTCTTCTTCACGACCTTCTTCACAGCCATATCGCACCTCGCGCGACCGGTTCGCGATCATAGCCGCCCGGGCGGCCCGGCTCAGGCCCGGGTCGGGCGTTCGTCATCTATCCTGTGCATCCCCCGTTTCGGGATATCGAGTCCCGCAGGAACCGACGAAGGGGGAGGGGGTCCAGCCCGCCTCCGCCGGCCCTGCGAAGGGGCTAGGCCCCTTCGGCAGCTCCCTCTTCGTGCGGGATCTCGATGTAGCTCCCACCGAAGTACGTGTACACGCACCGGCCGGAGTCGATGAGGTCGCGGATCGCTTCCTTGCACATCTTCCGATCGACCTCGTCCCCGAACTGCTCCTTCATCGCCTTCGTCAGGTCCAGGGCCTTGAACTTCTTCTTGCCCTGATACTTCTCCACCATCTCGTACATGGCGTCGGCGACCTGCTCTGTGGTGACAGCCATGGTACTTCTCCCCCTTAATGTCTGAGCTGCGCGGAGCGCTTGTACGACAGGCCGGCGAACCGGTAGTCGTCAATGTGCTCCTTCTGGAATTCGAAGCCCGTCAGCTGGAAGAACCTCGGCCAGCCGATGCGCTCGATCATCTCGCCCACCCGCTCGTGCGGCCGGGCGTTGTCGACCCAGACCTCCACGACCGTGCGGACGGCATCCACCACCTCGGGCCAGCGAGGCGGGTCGTTCTCGATGAACGGGACCGCGAGCTTGCTGAACGTCGGCTCGGATCGGGCGTTCGAGACCTTGCCGCCCACCCAGATGCTGATGCCGTCATTCAGGGCATCGGCCATGGGCAGCGCCGGGCAGACGGAGAAGCAGTTCGCGCAGTACATGCACAGCTCCTCGTCGATCTCCACCGTGGGCTTGCCGTCCTCGGTGGTGGCCGGCCGGATCGCCGCCGTCGGGCAGGACGCGATCACGTTCGGGATCTCGCACAGCTTGTTGAGGTTGCGCTGCGGCTTCGGCGGGCGCCGGTGCACGCCGAGGATGGCGATGTCGGAACAGTGCACCGCACCGCACATGTTGAGGCAGCACGCCAGGGCGATCCGGCACTTGCCGGGCACCGGCTTCGTGCCATCGAAATAGTCGGACAGGTCGTCCATGACGGCCTTCACCACCCCCGACGCATCCGTCGCGGCCGAGTGGCAGTGGACCCAGCCCTGGGTGTGGACGATGTTCGAGATCGCGTGGCCGATCCCGCCCACCGGGTGCCCGATCGCCTTCAGGTCCGCGATCAACGGATCGATCTTCGACTCGTCGGTCAGCAGGAACTCCACGTTGTTCCGGCTGGTGAAGCGCAGGTGGCCGTCACAGTACTTCTCGGCCAGCTCCGCGAACTTGCGGATCCGCTTCGTGCCCATGAGCCGCGGCGAGCCGGCCCGGACGGTGAACAGTTCGTCCCCCGACTCCGCCACGTGGACCATCACGCCCGGCTTCAGGATCCGGTGGTACTTCCACTGCCCGTAGTTCTTCTTGATGATGGGCGGCAGAAACTGTTCGTAGTGTGGAGGACCGATATCGGTCTTCCTGTCCTGCATTGCGGTAGCCATCGATTGCCTCCTGATATCTGGATCTGGTTCCCTGTTTCGAGTGAGTTGTCGCCTCGTATCGAAGGCTACGCCTCCACCGTCTCTTCCTCTTCCTCGTATTCCTCGTCCTCATCCAGCTCCTCGTAGTACTCCTCGAAGAAGATGTACGGGTTGTCTCTCGGGTAGGCGACCATCTCCGGGATCGGCTCCTCGCCGATCTCCTCGAGGAAGTTCCCGAGACCCACGCGCTGGATCAGCTCGCCCACACGCTCCCGGTTCTTCCCGTGCTCGCCCCAGAAGTCCCAGATCCGCTCCGCCAGGTCCTGGAGCTCCTCGTACGGCGGCTCCATCTTCATGAACGGAATCATCACCGACGACAGCTGGGCGCCCTCCACGATCGGGGCCTTCGCGCCGATCATGACCGTCGCGCCCTGGTCCACACCGGGACGCAGCGCCTCGGGCATCACGTTGATGCAGTGCATGCACTTGACGCAGTTGCTGTTGTCGATCTCGAGCTTCTCGCCGTCCCACTCCATGCAGCCGGTCGGGCAGTTGCGCACGACCTCGTGCTCGATATCCAGCCCCTCTTCGACATACTGCTTGACCCGGGCGTCGTCCTGGCGGATGTCATCCCTCCAGGTCCCGATCACCGAGCAGTCCGAACGCGCTACCGCAGCCACGCAGTCGTTCGGGCAGCCGGCGAACTTGAACTTCCACTTGTACGGGAACGCCGGGCGGTGGAGCTCGTCCTGGAAGGCCTGCGTGATGGTGTGGCAGGCATCCATGGTGTCGTAGCACGCGTACTCGCACCGGGCCTGACCGACACAGGCGCTGGGCGTCCGCACGTTCGAGCCCGATCCACCGAGATCGAAGTCGATGTCGGTGAGCGCCTTGAAGGTCGGCTCGAGCTGATCGGTGGTCGTGCCGAGGAAGATGATGTCCCCGGTGGACCCGTGCATGTTGGTGAGCCCGGAGCCGTGCTCATCCCAGATGTCGCACAGCTTGTTCAGCACCTCGGAGGTGTAGAACCACCCCGACGGCTGGTTGACGCGCAGGGTGTGGAAGTGGGCGATGGCCGGGTACTCTTCCGGCAGGTCGTTGTAGCGACCGATCACGCCACCGCCGTATCCCATCACGCCGACGATGCCACCGTGCTTCCAGTGCCCGATCTTCTCCTCGTAGGAGCGCTCCAGCAGCTCCAGGAGCTGCGCGCACTCCTCCTTGCCTTCTTCGGCCATCTCCTTGATCTGTGTGACGAAGCTGGGCCATGCTCCCTTTTCCAGCTCGTCCAAGAGCGGAGTGCCTTTTCCGTTTCCGCCTGCCATCCTGGTCTCCTTTCAACAGGTGCTCTGGCTACTCGCCATCCATTCCACGGTCATACTGCTTCGATCTGCTTCTCCCTCACGTTTACGACGATCCGACTCAGGACCGTGAGGATGGCGAAGCCGAAGGCATACACCCCCACGGTTATGGCGATTTCGACGAGGGTCGGGACGTAGTCCACGACCTCGCCCAGGGGCGACGGGACGAACCCGCCGACCACGAGTCCCATCCCCTTCTCGATCCAGATGGCCGCGATCACGGCCACGGCCGTAACGGCGAGAAGCCCCTCCCGCTGGCGGACGGCGGGCGTCAACAGCGCCACGACGCACAGCACCGTCAGCACGGCATTGGTCCACATCCACGGGACCAGATTCGTGTGGCCTTCGAGACCGAAATAGAGGTACTGGAACGTGTGGACGTGGTGCGGCATGTCGCTGTAGATGCCGGTGAACAGCTCCACGCCCACGAAGAACAGGTTGATGGCCATAGCGTAGGCCACGATCACCGAGAGCTTCTTGATGGCCTCCCACCCCACGTCGAAGCGCGTGGTGTGGCGCAGGAGGAGGGCCAGCAGGATCAGCAGGCTGGGCCCGGAGGCGAAGGCCGACGCGAGGAAGCGCGGGGCCAGGATCGCCGTCATCCAGAAGGTCCGGGCCTCGAGCCCGGAGTAGAGGAACGCCGTCACGGTGTGGATGCTCACCGCCCATGGGATGGACAGGATGATGAGCGGCTTGATCCACCCGGGGGGCGGTCCTTCCTTCCGCTCGGCGTCGAAGGTGACCATGCCGATGACCAGATTCAGGATCAGGTAGCCGAACAGGACGATGCTGTCCCAGAACATCACCGAGTTCGGCGTCGGGTGCAGGAACATGTTCAGCACCCGCTCCGGCTTCCCCATGTCCACGAAGATGAACAGCATGCACATGAGGACGGCGGAGACGGCCAGGAACTCGCCGAGGATGACCAGCTTCCCGAAGGTCTTGAAGTCGTGCAGGTAGTACGGCAGCACGACCATGACCGCGGAGGCGGCCACGCCGACGAGGAAGGTGAACTGGGCGATGTAGAGGCCCCAGGTCACGTCCCGGCTCATCCCCGTCACGCCGAGTCCCTCGGTGTACTGGTGGAAGTACGCCGCGACCCCGACCACGATCAGGACGGCCCAGACCGCCATGAGCGTCCAGTACCGCTTGCCTCCCTTGAATGCCGCTTCCAGCATGTCTCTACCTCACTCTCCCGGGACGCGGATCAGACGATGTAGTAGACCTTGGGCCCGGTCCCCAGCTCGGGACGGCGGACAACGGTCGGGCGCTCGCGCAGGACCCGGCTGATCTCCGAGTCGGGGTCCGACACGTCTCCGAACACGAGCGCGCCTGGCTCCACCTTGCCGGCGGCCTCCACACAGGCCGGCGCGAGCCCGTCACTGAGCCGATCCGCGCAGAAGTTGCACTTCTCCACCACCCCCCGGGTCCGGGTCGGGAACTCGCTGGGGAGCGTCCCATCGGCGTCTGTCGGGATGTAGGGCCGGGGCTCCCGCCAGTTGAAGCTCCGGGACCCGTAGGGGCACGCGGCCATGCAGTACCGGCAGCCGATGCACCGGTGCATGTCCATCATCACGATGCCGTCGGACTCCCGCTTCCACGTGGCCTGGGTCGGGCAGACCCGGACGCAGGGCGGCCTCTCGCAGTGGTTGCACGCCACCAGGACCGGCGCGTGCCGTCGCTCCTCCGGCGTCCGGTCATGCACCTGTTCCGGGAACGCGTGGCCGAACTCCGCCGCCCAGATCCACTCGATCTCGTCGTCCG
>CAYMLW010000061.1:0-1088 GCA_964391035.1 uncultured Gemmatimonadaceae bacterium | reverse complement strand
TCCGATCTCCGGGATGGACGGCACGTTGTGGGTCACGTGACAGGCCTCTATGGCCGCCCGCCGGACCGCCTCGCTCCGGCACTTCTGCACGTCGATCACCATGGCGAGCTGCCTGCCCGTGGTGGCTGGGGCTCCGTGCGACTGGAGCGCGGCCGCCCCGTCGCACGCGCCGAGCACGGGCAGCGCCCAGCCGAGTCCGAGCGCGGCGCCGGCCTCCTTCAGGAACTGACGGCGGTCGCGGCCGTCTTCCGCTTCGTTACGGTTCGACATGGCAGCTCCAGCAGTCCGGGGTCACAGCCGTGTAGTCGTGGCAGCGCACGCAGAAGGCCTCCCGGTCCCGGTGGCACTCCATGCACGTGCCGGTCAGGCTCATGACGTGACGCTCGCCCGTCGACGAGACGTACTCCATCTCGCCGTCCCGGACCACGGCGTCGCGCCAGTGGTCGAGCAGGGCCGGGTGGTTCGCCCGCATGTACTCCGCGCTCTCGATGCACTGGGCCTCGTCCGGGTACTCGAGGTCCGGCGCCGTCGGGACCTCCGAGTTCAGCACGCCGTGCCAGATCGGGAACAGGACGACGGCCAGGAAGACGCCGAGCCCCGTGTAGATCCAGGTTCGACCCGTCATACCACACCTCCCGCCACCATGGGCTCGGCCACTTCAGCCGTATCCACACCCGCCTGTTCACGCCCGGGGACCGGCTCGAGCCTCAGGTTCACCGTCCGTGGCCCTTCGCCCTTCATGACGAGGGCATTCGCCACGAGCTCGCTGATGCCCGTGACCTCGACGCCCGGCGCCCAGTAGTCACAGACCGTGACGAGGGTGGCCCGGTCGATGGCGCACATGGCCGCCAGCTGGTTCACGTCGTGCTTCTCCTGCACGTGCCGGACGGCCAGCCCCCTGGGCATCCCGCCCCGGAGCCGCATCTCCATGTTCTCGTCCGTGCCCAGCCCCGCGCCGCCGCCACAGCAGAAGGTCTGCTCCCGGATGGTGTTCTCCGGCATCTCGTGGAAGTGGTTGCAGACGGCGTTCAGGACGTAGCGGGGCTCCTCGAAGATCCCCATGGCCCGGGCCGGGTTGCACGAGTCGT
>CAYMLW010000060.1:0-15599 GCA_964391035.1 uncultured Gemmatimonadaceae bacterium | reverse complement strand
GTCCTCGAGGCGGCGATGTTCGGTCGGACCGTGCACGTCATGACGGAGCGGGCGCCTCCCGACGCCGCCGGCTCTGGTGAGCCCGCCGACCGGCGGGCCGAGGGCGAAACGTGGGACAGCGCGGAGGCCGCGATCCGGCGGCCGCTGGAGGCGGCGGGGATCGAGCCGGAATCGGTGGTGGCGGTGTCGCCGTCGCTGGAGGACGTGTTCGTGGCGCTGGTGCGTCGCGAGGGCGGCGCCCGGGAGGGGTGAGGTGAGCTGGACCCGGCTCTCGGCCATGGCAAGGAAGGAGTGGATCCAGCTCCGGCGGGATCCCCGGAGCATGGCCATGGCGTTCGTCCTGCCCGTCCTCCTGCTCCTCTTCTTCGGCTACGCCATCAACTGGGACGTGAAGGACCTGGAGCTGCGGGTCCTGGACCTGGACCGGACGGCCCGGAGCCGCGGCCTGGTGGAGGCCTTCCAGGCCAGCGGCTACTTCACGGTGCAGGATCGGCTGGACGACTATGGCGACGTGGACGGGGCCGTGGGACGGGGCGACGCCGGGTCGGTCCTGGTGATTCCGCCGGGCTTCGCGGCGGATCTGATGGCGGGCCGATCGGCGCCGGTGCAGCTGCTGCTGGACGGGGCCGACGCCAACAGCGCCACCATCGCCTACGGCTACGCGGGCGCCATCGTGGCCGACTGGTCGCGTGACGTGATGCTCCAGGGTCGGTCGATCACGATCCCGGTCGAGGCGGACCTCCGGATCTGGTACAACCCCACGCTCGAGAGCCGGAACATGATCGTGCCGGGGCTGATCGCCGTGATCATGATGGCGATCGCCGCCATGCTCACCTCGCTGACCATCGCCAGGGAGTGGGAGCGGGGCACCATGGAGCAGCTCGCCTCGACGCCGGCCACGAAGGCGGAGATCCTGCTCGGCAAGCTGGTTCCGTACGTGGCCATCGGACTGGCCGACGTGGCGCTGATCGTGGTGGTGGGATGGCTGGTCTTCGGCGTGCCCTTCCACGGATCGGTGGTGGTCTTCTTCGCCCAGACGCTCCTCTTCCTCATCGGCGCCCTGGGCCTCGGGATGATCATCTCCGCGGCGGCGAAGAGCCAGTTCCTGGCGACCCAGATCGCCCTGATCGCCACGCTCCTCCCGTCGCTGCTCCTGAGCGGGTTCCTCTTCGAGATCGCCGCCATGCCCGCCGTGCTCCAGGGCATCAGCTTCCTGGTCCCGGCCCGCTACTACGTGGTCGTGGCCCGGGGGATCCTGTTGAAGGGCGTGGGCCCCGAGGTGCTCTGGGTCCAGTCCCTCTTCATGGTGCTCTTCGCGCTGGTCGGGTTCGTCCTCGCCATGCGCATCTTCCGCAAGGAGATCGCCTGATGCGCATCGACCCGACGCGCGTGGTCCGGCTGATCCGGAAGGAGCTGCGCCAGATCTTCCGGGACCCGCGCATGAAGCGGGTGATCTTCATCGCGCCCATCCTCCAGCTCGTGGTCTTCGGGTATGCCGTGAACACGGACATCCGGGAGACACCGATGTTCGTGGTGGATCACGACGTCTCCCGGGCCTCCCGCGAGCTCGTCGACGCCCTCACCGCGTCCGGTTTCTTCCGGGTGGTGGACCGCTCCCGTGATTCGGCCCGCCTGACCCGCGCCCTCGACGCCGGCCGCGCCATCGTGGGCATCCAGATCCCGCCGGACTTCTCCCGCCGACTCGCCAGCGGGCAGGCAGCCGAGGTCCAGGTCATCGTCGACGGGACCAACTCGAACACGGCGACGGTGGCGCAGAGCAATGCCCTCGGCATCATCCGCGACTTCGCCGCCGGCCGCCTCGCCGGCATGGTGGCCGGCGGGCTGCCCGCCGGCGTGGACTTCCGGATCCGGGCCTGGTTCAACCCCGACCTCGCCAGCCGCGTCTACAACGTGCCGGCCGTTCTCGGCGTGATCGTCCTGCTCATGTCCCTCCTCCTGACCGCCATCACGGTGGTCCGGGAGAGGGAGATCGGCACCCTCGAGCAGCTCATGGTGACGCCGCTCCGGCCTGCGGAGCTCATCCTCGGGAAGACGCTCCCCGTGGCGCTCATCGCCGGCGTCCAGTTCACGCTGGTCATGCTCGTGGCGATCTTCTGGTTCGACATCCCCTTCCGCGGCAGCCTCCCGGCGCTCATCGCGGCTGCCTTCATCTACATCGTCTCCGGCCTCTCCTTCGGCCTCCTGATCTCGACGCTGGCCCGGACGCTGCAGGAGGCGCTCATAGTGATGTTCCTCGTCCTCCTGCCCGCCATCATCCTGAGCGGGTTCATGTTCCCGATATTCACCATGCCCGAGCCCTTCCAGTGGCTCACGCTGGTGAACCCGATCCGCCACTTCCTGGAGATCGTCCGGCCCGTCTTCCTCAAGGGCTACGGCGTGGCCGAGCTCTGGCCCCAGTACATCGCCCTGCTGCTCATCGCCGCGGCCGGATTCGTCACGGCTCGCTGGAGGATTGCCCGGACGGGCCTGTAGGCAACCTCCCGGTCTCCCACGTCCCGGTGTCGCGATGGCCTTTAGGCGTCGAGCCGAAGCCGGAGCGACCCGAGTTGCTCGCGGACGCGGGCGGGTGCGGTGCCGGCGGCGGAGCTGCGCCGTGCGACGGACGCCCGGGGATCCAGCGCCTCGTCGACCATCGTCCGGGTGAGGTCCGGGATCTCGCCGGCCCACGCCTCCATGGCGACCTCGGCCAGCGGCCGGTCCTGGTCTTCCGCCAGCATCAGCACCCGGCCGACCCGCTCGTGGGCCACCCGGAAAGGAACGCCCCGGGCGACCAGCAGATCGGCGAGGTCGGTGGCCATGAGGGCGTCCGGGATCGCGGCGGCACAGCGGTCGGTGCGCACGGTCAGGGTGGCAATGGTGCCGGTCACGGCCGGGAGGGTGAGCTCGAGCGTGTCGAGGGCGTGGAACAGCAGCGCCTTGTCCTCCTGGAGGTCCTTGTTGTAGCCGCTGGGCCCCGCTTTCAGCGTGGTCAGGAGCGCGACGAGGTCGCCGATCAGGAGACCGGCCTTGCCCCTGGCCAGCTCCATGGCATCCGGGTTCCTCTTCTGCGGCAGGAGCGACGACCCGGTGGCCCAGGCGTCCGCGAGCCGGACGAAGGAGAAGGGCGTGGACGCGTAGATGATCACGTCCTCGGCGAGTCGGGACAGATGGACGCCCAGGAGCCCGCCGACGAACAGCAGCTCCGCAGCCCAGTCCCGGTCGGCGACGGCATCCATGCTGTTCTCGGTGACGCCGGAGAACCCCAGCTCCACCGCCAGTGCGTCGCGGTCGATCGGGAACGGACAGCCCGCGATGGCGCCGGAGCCGAGGGGGAGGACGGCGATTCGGTCGGCCGCGTCGCCCAGCCGATCCCGGTCCCGCTCCAGCGCCCAGGCATGGGACAGGAGCCAGTGTCCGACGGTGACCGGCTGCGCGGGTTGAAGGTGCGTGTGCCCCGGCATGACCGTCTCGATGTGCGCCTCCGCCCGGTTCGCCAGCGTCCGCTCGAGGGCCCGGACCGCCTCGTCGAGCCGCGCCGCGCCGGCCAGCGCCCAGAGCCGGGTATCCGTCCCCACCTGGTCATTGCGGGAGCGACCCGTGTGCAGCTTCCCGGCGAGTCCGCCCACCTCCTCCGCCAGCAGCCGCTCGACGAGCGAGTGGATGTCCTCGTCGGGGGCGCGACTCCAGTCGTCGTCCGACCAGTCACCCAGCCGGGCCCGGACGGCCTCCAGCCCGGCGAGCAGGGACGCGCCCTCGGCCGACGTCAGCATGTCCGCCGCCACCAGCCCGCGGACCCACGCCTCGCTGCCCCGGATGTCCTCCCGCCACAGCCGTCGATCCACCGGCAGCGACCGGTTCAGTCGATCCAGCTCGGGAGCCGGACCGGCCGCGAACCGGCCGCCCCACATGCGCGGCGGATCCTGTGCCCCCGTGGTCACGACAGCTCCCCGGCGTCTCCCGACGACGCCGCGGTCCCGGTGCTCCGGCGCGGCTGGCTCTTCCCGTTGCGCCGGATCGGCGACAGCGGCATTCCCTCCCGCGCGGCGGGCCGCGACCGGGCCGGCTCTCCGAACGGTCCGGAGGCCGGCCCGTGAAGCCCGGCCGGCGACGCGGGACCGGTGGCCCCATCCGGCAGAGCCCCGCCACGGTCGCCGCCCAACCGCATCCAGTCGCCGTGCGCCCGGGCCGTGACCTTCGACTGCAGCCCGAACAGGCGGATGAAGGCGCCGGCATCGGCCTGATCGTAACGGTCGTCCGCCTCGAACGTGACCAGGCCCTCGTCGTACAGCGACCGGTCCGCCTGCCGGGCGATGACCGCGTGGGCGCCACCGTACAGCCGGAGTCGGACCCTGCCCGCCACCGCCCGCTGTGTCACGTCAACGAAGGCGTCCATGGCGAGCCGCTCGATACTCCACCAGCGCCCCTCGTACACCATGTCCGCGTAGCGATCCGCGAGTTGGTCCTTCGCCGCCAGCGTCCGCCGGTCCAGCGTCAGCTGCTCGAGCTCCGAGTGTGCCGCGTACAGAAGCGTCCCACCCGGGGTCTCGTAGATCCCGCGCGACTTCATCCCGACGACCCGGTCCTCGACCAGGTCCACCACCCCCACGCCGTGCCGGCCCCCGATCTCGTTCAGCCGCTCCAGCAGCGCCACCGGATCGAGCGACTCGCCGTTCACCGCCACCGGGATCCCCTGCTCGAATGCGATCTCCACCACCTCCGGGGTCTCCGGCGTAGTGCCCGGTGCACGCGTCATCTGGTACAGCTCCGCCGGCGGCGACCACCAGGGGTCCTCCAGGTCACCCCCCTCGTGCGAGATGTGCCAGAGGTTCCGGTCCCGCGAGTACGGCTTCTCCACCGTGGCCGTCACCGGGATCCCGTGCTCCGCCGCGTACCGGAGGGCCTCCGTCCGCGAACGGATCGACCACTCCCGCCACGGCGCGATCACCCCCAGCTCCGGCGCCAGCGCCGCGTACGTCAGCTCGAACCGGAGCTGGTCGTTCCCCTTCCCCGTGCACCCATGGACCAGCACCTCCGCACCCACCTCCCGAGCCACCTCGACCTGCTTCCGCGCAATCAACGGACGCGCCATCGCCGTGCCCAACAGGTAGCTGCGACCATAGACCGCTCCCGCCCGTAGCGTCGGCCACACGTACCCCGTCAGGAACTCCGCCCGGGCATCGATCACGTGGCACGACACCGCCCCCGACGCCCCCGCCTTCTCCTCCAGCCCCGCCAGCTCCCCAGCACCCTGCCCCACATCCACCGCCACACACGCCACCTCCAGACCGTACCTCTCCCGCAGCCACGGCACGATCACCGACGTGTCCAGCCCCCCCGAGTATGCCAACGCCGCCCTCTTCGCCAATTCCGTCCGCCCCTCGTCGAGATCCATCCCGCCCGGCCGGAAGGGCCACTCCGGGCCAGGATGGAAAAGTTATGGGTGAAAGACCATAATCTTCCATAGACGGGTACGCAAGGCCAAACGGCGGACGGCCCTCCTGCGGACGGTGCACCAACATTCCCGTTTGGCTCATCCAGCCATTCGCGGCCCGCTGCTTCCCGCTGTCGGAGCCGACGGACCGGCCGACCGGACCCATGGCCCGATGGGTCAAAATGGGATTCTGGTGCACCGTCCGCGCGTACTACCACCCGAGTCCGCACCCGCGGGGCGCCTACTCGCCGGCGAGGGTTTCGAGGCGGTGCAGGACGGTGGATCGAGTGGCGGGGTCGCGGAGGAGTACGAGGATGGTGTCGTCGCCCGCGATGGTGCCGAGGATCTCGTTCCAGTCGGCGCGATCGATGGCGACGGCGAGGGGTTGAGCGCCGCCGGTGAGGGTGTGGACGACGAGGAAGTGGTCGACGCCCTCCGCGGAGAGGAAGAGTGCCGGCATGAGGCGTTGGAGGGTGGGTACGGGGTCGGCGGCGTCGACGGGGACGGAGTAGGCGGTGCGGCCGTCGGGGTCGGGTCGCTTGACGAGGCCCAGCTGGCGGATGTCGCGAGAGAGGGTGCCCTGGCCGACGGAGATGTCCTCCGCGGCCAGCAGGTCACGAAGCTCGTCTTGGGACCGGACGGTGTGCTCCTGGACGATGCGGAGGATGGCGGCGTGGCGGCGGATGCGAGCGGACATGGATCAGAGCCGGAACTCCCGGATGAGCCGCTTCTCCTTCTCGCCCTCGATGGCGGCCTCGAGCTCGATGTAGTGCTCGAGGCCGCTGCCGCGGAGCTTGTCGCGGAAGAGCTGGTCGAGCTGGAAGACGCCGGCGGAGTTGGACATCTCGATCACGAGCCGGATCGGCTTGGCCTCGCCCCGTTCGATGTGGACCTTGTCGATGGCGGCGGCGGAGACGGAGTGGATGCTGACGGAGCTCTCCCGCTCGAAGGGGATCCGGGACCGTCCCTTGGCCATGTCCAGGGCATCCGCGATCCGGACGATCCCGGCCTCGACGGTCAGGGGCCGGCCGCCGGAGCGGTGGGCGATGACTGCGTGGAGGATCTCGCTGCGGACGATGGTGGCGGTGGCGGTGTCGTATTCCGTCGCGAGCAGCTCCCGGAGCTTCGCCTGGGCGACGAAGAGGGAGTACGCCTCGTGGTCGGCCCGGTGGATGGACATGCCGAAGTCGTGGAAAAGGGCGGCCAGGGCGACCACGATCTCGGCGTCATCGCGGGTCAGCCCATGGTCTACGACGGCGCCGAACGCCACGCCGCCGTCGGCCAGGAGCCGGAAGAGCCGGACGGCGATATTCATGACGATCTTGACGTGGACGGGGCCGTGGTCGGTCATCCCGAGCCGGTTGATGGCCGTGACATTGGCCGCCGTCCACAGCGCGTAGATCTCGTCGTCGGCGTTGATCCGTTCGATCAGCCGGGCCAGGCGGTCGTTCTCCCGGTCCGGGACGTTGATGACGACGCGTTGCTCCAGGCGCTCCACGAGGGTCTTCGGGAACCCGCGCTCGATCTTCGACTCGGCCGGCGGGTCGGTACCGGGATCCCCGCCGGCGGCGGCAGCAGCATCCGCGGCGGCGTCCTCGGACCCGCCGGCCCCGGGCGCTTCGCTCATGGCCGGGCCCCCTCGAGCTCCCGGATCCGATCGAGGGTCTCCCGCACCACGCGGGCATCGTAGTGGTGGATGGTCACGTGGCCGACCTTCCGCCCAGGGCGGACCTCCTTGCCGTAGAGGTGGAGGTGGGCGTGGGGGTGCCGGAGGACGTCCGCCGCGTCGGGCACTCCGCCGATCAGGTTGACCATCCCGGAATGGCCGCGAGGCGCGGTGGAGCCGAGGGGCAGTCCGAGGATGGCCCGCACGTGGTTCTCGAACTGGCTGGTCTCCGCGCCCTCTATGGTCCAGTGCCCCGAGTTGTGGACCCGGGGCGCCATCTCGTTGGCCAGCAGGTCACGGCCGACCTGGAACAGCTCGATGGCCAGCACGCCGGCGTAGTCCAGGTCGTCGAGGACCCGACGGGCGTAGCCCTCGGCGCGCTCCCGGAGCGCGTCATCGAGGTCCGGCGCCGGGGCCAGCGAGACCCGGAGGATCCCGTCCTCGTGGTGGTTCTCGACCAGCGGGTAGAACGCCGCGTCGCCTTCCGGGTCCCGGGCGGCCAGGATCGAGAGCTCGCGGTCGAAGTCGACGAAGCCCTCGACCAGCAGCGGCACGCCCCCCACCTGCTCCCAGGCCGACGCGATGTCGGCGGCCTCCCGGATCAGCGCCTGCCCCTTGCCGTCGTACCCGAACCGCCGGGTCTTCACAACGGCGGGCAGCCCCACCCGCTCGACCGCCGACCGCAGCTCTTCGAGGCTGTCCGCGGGCGCGAACGGCGCGGTGTCCACGCCGTGGTCCCGGAAGAACGACTTCTCGACCAGCCGGTCCTGGGACGTCTCCAGCGCGCGTCGCCCGGGCCGGACCGGAACACGGTCGTCCAGGTGCTCGAGGGCGAACGCGTCGACGTTCTCGAACTCGTACGTGACCACGTCCAGGTTCGTGACGAAGCGGTCCAACGCGTCCGGGTCGTCGTAGCGCTCCGGCATCAGCTCGGCCACCGCGTTGGACGCGCCGGGATCCTTCGGGTCCAGGAGTCGGGTGTGCACGCCCAGCGGGTACCCGGCCAGCGCCATCATCCGGCCGAGCTGTCCGCCGCCGAGGACTCCGAGCTTCATCATTCCGACGGGTCCGGGTGGCTCAGCACCCGCTCCGTCTGACTCTCGCGATACCGCTCCAGCGCGTCCCGGATCTCCGGGTGCTTGTTGCCGAGGATGGAGGCGGCCAGCAGCGCCGCGTTCACCGCGCCGCTCCGGCCGATGGCCAGCGTCCCCACCGGCACGCCCCGGGGCATCTGGACGATGGAGAGGAGCGAGTCGACGCCGTTCAGCACCCGGCTCTTCACCGGGACCCCCAGGACCGGGAGCGTGGTCTTGGCCGCCGTCATCCCGGGCAGGTGCGCCGCCCCGCCCGCGCCGGCGATGATCACCTCGAGACCCCGGTCCCGTGCCGAGCTCGCGTACTCGTACAGCAGGTCGGGCGTACGGTGCGCACTCACGACCCGCTTCTCGTACCACACCCCGAGCTCGTCCAGCGTCTCGGCCGCGTGGCGCATCGTCTCCCAGTCGGAGGTCGAGCCCATGATCAGCCCGACCAGCGGCGTATTGGACATTCTCGCTCCTTGTCAGTCGCTCCCGTATCCGTAACCTAGGCGGCCGTCGGGGACCGGCAAGCGCCGGGCCCGGGAATCGAGAATCGAGAATCGACCCACCCCTCGCCGCCGCCAGCCGTGTACCGTGTACCGTGTACCGTGCACCGTGCACCGTGTACCGTGCACCGTGTACCGTGCACCGTGTACCGTGCACCGTGCACCGTATGCGCCGTCAGCCGTCCGTCTCGTACTCGAACGTCAACGGTGTCTCGATGTCCGGGTGGAGCGATCGATGAATGGGGCAGTGGCTGCCGGCGGCCTCGAGGATCCGGCGCTGATCCGGGTCCAGGCCGGCGGGCATGGTGACGACCATGGCCAGTTTCCCGATCCGGCGAGGACCGGACCTCATGTGCTTCTCCACCCGGAACCGGGCTCCCTCGAACGGGATGCCGTGCTTTTCGGCCGCAATGGCCATGACCGTCACGACGCAGGTGCCCAGCCCGGTGGCCACGAGATCGGTGGGGGAGAAGGAACTGCCGTCGCCCTGATTGTCGAGGGGTGCCGCCGTCTTCAGCTCCGTTCCGGAGAGCTCGTGTCGTGCGCGTACCTTGAACGCTCCGACGTCCGTTCCAGTGATCTCGACCACCATCCGCGTTCCCTCCATTCATCTGTTTGTGGTCTCGGCCCGATTCGTATTGCATCGGAATGCCGCGCGGGTTCTAATGTACGGGTCGTGGCCCACACCGAGGGCACTCCTTGTCGATCGTAGACCGGATCCTTCCCGATTTCCCGGAGGACCAGCGGGCCGAGCGCAGCCGGCTCCTGGCCCTCATGGGCATGTTCTTCCTGGTCGTGACGGCCGTCGGCGTGCTGAAGCCGGTGCGGAACGCGTTCGCCCTATCCGGCCTCGGCGACCGGGACTTCTACAAGGTCTACCTGATCAGCGCGGTCGTCATCCTGTTCGTGCCGCTCTACAACCGGATGGCGGACCGGATCGGCTGGCGGCGCCTGGTCCCGGCGGTCGCGGTGTTCTTCGGGCTGAACCTGGTGGTCTTCCGGCTGCTGTACTCGGAGGGCAGCACGCTCCTGGGCGTGGCGTTCTACGGCTGGTACGACCTGTTCTCCGCGGCGCTGGTCACGCAGTTCTTCGTGGCGACCCACCTCTTCCTCACGGCCCGGACAGCCAGGAGCGCGTATCCGCTGGTCATTGGCGGCGGCGCGGTCGGGGCGATGCTCGGCGGAGGGATCGCGGGCGGTCTCGCGACGATGATCGGCACGGAGAACCTGCTCCTGGTCGGAGCGCTCTTCGTGCTGGCGTTCGGGATCGGGATCGGGTTTGCCTGGCCGGAGGACGAAGCCGGTGAGATCGAGCGGGCGAGGTCGGCGGGGATCCGTCGTCGCGAGTCGGTGTCCATCGGCGAGGTCCGACGGGTCTTCTCCAACAACCACGTCCGACTCATCGCCGTGGGCGTGCTCCTGATCGTGCTCGCCAAGCAGCTCGTGGACTACGAGTTCAACACGTTGACGGAGCAGATCTTCGTCACACAGGACGCCATTGCCCGGTTCCAGGGCCTGGTCAACCTGGCGACGCAGTGGCTGCCCCTCGCCTCCGTCTTCACCCTCCGTCCGCTCCTCAAGCGCTGGGGCGTCGGCGCCATCGTCTTCATCCTGCCCGGCCTGATGCTGGTGACGAGTCTGGGCATGGCCGCCGTCTTCAGCATCTGGACGATCATCGCCGTCCGCACCGCCGACACCACGTTCCGCTACTCGGCCGAGCGGGCCGGTCGGGAGATCCTGTACGTCCCGGTCCCGGAGGACATCAAGCTCAAGGCCAAGACGTACATCGACGTGGGGGTGGAGAAGGGACTGGGGAAGGCGCTGTCGGCCGGGGTCCTGGCCATCCTCGTCGAGGTCCTGGGGCTGGAGCTCCGGGAGATCGCGTGGGTGGTGGTGGCGTTGACGGCGAGCTGGCTGGCGGTGACCGTCCTGATCCGCCGCGAGTACGTGCGCACCCTGGCCCGGTCGATCCAGGGGCGGTACGCGAGCTTCCAGGGCCTGTCCGTGCTGTCGGATGCCAGCACCCAGCGCGTGGTCAACGGGGCGCTCCAGAGCGACGACCCGGTCCATGCCTCCTTCGCCCTCGACCTCGTGGCCCAGAGCGCCGGCACCGATGCCGGCCCCTTCGCTGACGCCCTCCATCAGCTCCTCGGCCACGACGAGGCCAACCTGCGCCGCAAGGCCCTCACCATCCTCACCGACGACCCGGCGTCCATCGTCCTGACCGAGATCCGGCCGCGGCTCCGGGACCCCGACCGTCGGGTCCGGGAGCAGGCCGTCATGGCCATGGTGGCCAGCGCACCGAACCATGCGGACGAGATCATCGCCAGCCTGCTGGCCTCGCCGTACGCCGATGTCCGGACGGCGGCCCTCGCGTCCCTCGCCCGGGGCGGCATCGAGGGAGTCCGTCCCGATGACGTCCTCGGCACGCAGTACCTCGAGGAGCGGATCGAGCGGGCCTCGGAAGGCGACCGGGAGGCCCGCATCGAGCTCGCCCTCGCCGCCGGCGCACTCCCGTCCCACCCTCGGGCCGGCCGGCTGGTCGAGGAGTGCCTGGCCGACCCGGACCCGCAGGTCGTGACCGCGGCGCTCCGGAGCGCCACACTGCTGGACCGGCCCGAGCTCCACGACGGCATGATCGCCGCGCTCCAGCGGCCGGCGACGCGGGAAGCGGCGCGGGAGGCGCTGGCCGAGCAGGGGCCGCGGGCGGTGGAGTCGCTCGCCCGACGCCTCCTGGACGAATCGGCCCCGGGCGCCGTCCGGCGCCATATCCCGTCGGTTCTCGCCCGGATCCCGGATGCCCGGGCCGCCGATGTCATGCTGCACAGCGTGATCGCGCCCGAGACCGACCAGCTCCTCGACTACAGGACGCTGAAGGCGCTGAGCCAGCTCCGGGCCAGGGCGCCGAACATCGAGGTGGACACCGGGATGGTGCGTACGGGCATCCGGCGCGAGCTCGGCGCCGCGGCCCGCTACGACCGGGCGCGCCGGTGCCTGAAGCGGGTGGGCGCGCAGGGCCCCTGCGCCACCATGCTCGCCCACGCACTGGAAGAGGCATGGACCGAGCGACGGGAGGGGATCTTCCACCTGCTCGGTCTGCTCCACGATCCGGCGGCCATGTACCGCTGCTACCTGGCCCTGAGCGGTGGCGGCCGCCGCTCCCGGGCCAACGCCATCGAGTGGCTCGAGGAAACGGTGGACCGGGAGATCTTCGACGAGCTGACCCCCGTCCTCGGCGAGACCCCGTCGGAGACGCCGCTCCCCGACCCCCGTGGCGACCTGGCTCCGCTCCTCCGCGACGGAGACCCGTGGATCGCGCGGCTGGCCATCGTGACGGTATCCGAGTTCGGGGCGGCCTGGAGTCGGGCGGCGCTCCGTGATATCATCGAGACCGGGACGGAAGAACAGCGGGCCCTCACCGAACAGTCTCTCGCCATGTCCGACCGGGACGGCACACGCATGGACCTGATCGAGAAGGTATTCCTGCTCCAGAAGATCGACCTGCTCCAGGACGCTCGTAGCGCGCACCTGGCCCTCCTGGCCTCCATAGCCGAGGACGTCGACGTGGATGCCGGGACCGTGCTCCTCGAGAAGGGCGAGCCGACGAGCGCCCTCTACGTGGTCATCGAGGGGACCGTCGACCTCGAGAGCGTGGACGGCCAGAACATCCAGGCCACCGACGGCCGGGCCTTCGGGACCTGGGCGCTCATCGACGAGGCCCCGAGCCTGGTGACCGCCACGGTCCGGGAGCCGGCCCGCCTCCTCCGCATCACCCGCACCGACTTCTACGACCTCCTGGCCGACCACAGCGAGCTCGCCCTCGGGCTGCTCCAGGGGTTGGCCCGACGGGTCCGCACCCTCGTAGCCTGAGCCTCGAATGGCCGATACCCACGCTCCCACCATCCTGATCGTCGACGACGAGGAGATGGTCGCAACGGCGCTCCGCAGCTTCCTGGAGCTCGAGACATCCTACCGTGTCCTGACGTACACGTCGCCGATCGAAGCCCTCGAGGAGCCGGACCTCGAGCGGGTGAACGTGGTGGTGGCCGACTTCATGATGCCGGGCCTCGATGGCATCGGCTTCCTGCGCAGGTTCCGGGAGGAGAACCCGCAGGCCACGCGGATCCTGCTGACGGGCTATGCCGACAAGGGGAACGCGATCCGGGCCATCAACGAGGCCGGTCTGTACTACTACCTCGAGAAGCCGTGGAGCAACGAGCACCTGAAGCTGGTGATCCGCAACGGCGTCGAGCGTTCCACGCTGTTCAACGAGCTGGACGCACGGGTCCGGGCGCTCGAGGGCGCCCACGAGGAACTGTACGAGATCCGCCGGCGTCTCGTCCAGGCGTTCCTGTGAGCGCCGTCGACTCCCCGCTCCCGCCGGGGGCCGCGGCGGCAGAGCGCACGCTCTACCACCCGGTTCGGGCCCGGGCGTGGGTCGCCGGCTGGGCGCTCCTCATGGGGGCACTCATCCTCTGGGGCCTCCAGCTCCCCCTCAGCTGGCGGTTCTTCGGCCTCACCCTGGCCTGGCTCGCCATCGCGGCCGGCACCCTGGGCTGGCTCACCCGCCACCAGCGGAGTGCCCTCTTCTTCCCGGCCCGCTTCTTCCTCTTCGCCTTCGAGGTCCTGGTCGCGGCCTGGGTCGCCCACTACATCGGCGCCAGCAGCTGGCTGGCCACGCTCCTCCTCCTGTTCCCGGCCATCGAGTGGAACATGCTCTACCCCGGCGGCTGGGGGATCATGGGCTCTGTGCTGGCCGTTCTGGCCGCCGGATCGCTGATCGTCGGGGAGTCTCTCGGCTTCGTCCCCGACGGCGCGATCTACCCCGCCATCGATCCGGAGTACGCCGATCCCCGGTACGCGCTGGGCGCGTTCTTCGTCTCGGCTTCGGTCATCGCCGGGCTCTCGACGGTGGTCGGCCGGTACGCCGAGGCGGGTCGGAGGCAGAGCCGGGAGCTGGTCGAGGCGAATGAGCGGCTGCACGAGATGTCGGAGGACGTGCGGGAGTCGCATGCGCAGATGGAGATGGCCTACGAGCAGCTGAAGAACGCGCAGGCCGAGCTGGTGGCGGCGGCGAAGCTGGCCTCGCTGGGCAACCTGATCGCCGGCGTCGCCCACGAGATCAACACTCCGCTGGGCGCACTGCATAGCAACCATGACACCATCGGGCGGGCCCTGGAGCGGCTCCAGGTGATCCTGGAGGACGAGGTGGTGGACGAGGACGAGCTCGAGGACGTGCGCCGGATCGTCAAGGCCATCGACGGGGTAACGGCTACGAACAACATGGCCGTGGACCGGATGGTCAAGATCGTCGACAGCCTCCGGACGTTCGGTCGGGTGGACCGGTCGCAGCTCGACCACGTCGACCTGCACGAGGGGATCGATAGCACACTCGCGATTCTCGGGCACGAGCTGCGCAGCTCCGTCTCGGTGGAAAAGGACTTCGGTGAGCTGCCTCCGATCGAGTGCTATCCGAATCAGATCCACCAGGTGTTCATGAACCTGATCGTGAATGCCAAGCACGCGATCAAGGAGGGCGGGACCATCACCATCCGGACCCGCCCCGAGAACGACCACGTGATGATCCAGATTGCCGATACCGGTGTCGGCATCCCGGGCGACAACGTCGACCGGATCTTCGATCCCGGGTTCACGACCAAGGGCAAGCGGATGGGAATGGGCATGGGCCTCCTGATCACTCGCCAGATCATCGACCGGCATGCCGGCCGGATCGACGTGGAAAGCGAGGTGGGCGTCGGCACGACGTTCACGATCCGGCTCCCCGTTCGGCTCCCTGAAGAACCCGCGGACCCCGCCGCTACCGGGGGTCCCGATCCCGCCCCGGACGCACCGGCCACCGCCTGAGTCGCACCCGCCCGCTCACCCCCCAGGAAGGAGACGGTCATGGCCACCCGCTCACGAACCGCCGCATTGCTCCTGCTCCTCGCGCCCGCCCTAGCCCCGGCCCAGGACGCGAACATCATCGAGTCGACGGACTCCATCGAGGCGAGGCTCTTGACGGGATCGTTCCGGATCATCGACGAGCGAGGCTCCCGGTTCGAGGGCGATCGCACCAGCCGCGTGGCACTCTCGTTCGATTCCGGCGCCATGATGCTGGTCAAGTGGGCGCCCGCGCCCCGGGATGGCGAGGAGTTCAACAACGTTCCGCGCTACGAGATGGCGGCCTACGAGCTCCAGAAGCTCTTCCTAGACGAGAGCGAGTACATCGTGCCGCCCACCGTGATCCGGGCGTTCCCCCTCGACTGGTACCGGACCCTCGAGTCCGGGGCCCGGACCACCTTCCGCGACACGGAGTCCGTGATCGTCGCGCTCCAGTACTGGCTCTTCAACGTCACCGCCGACGACTTCTGGGACGAAGACCGCTTCGAGGCCGACACCCTCTACGCCCGCCATTTCGCCAACTTCAACCTCCTCACCCACCTGATCCATCACGGGGACGAGAACGCCGGCAACTTCCTCATCTCGACCGCCGACGAGAACCCCCGGGTCTTCTCCGTCGACAACGGCGTCGCCTTCTCGAGCCGGGAGAGCGACCGGGGCTACCACTGGCGTCGCCTGCGGGTCGACCGGCTGCCGGCCGCCACCGTCGCCCGGCTGGCGGCCCTGACGGAGGACGACCTGACCCGTCGACTCGCCACCCTCGTCGAGTTCCGGGTCCGGGAGGATGGCACCCTCGAGCGGGTCGAGCCCGGCCCGCCCATCCACGCCCGCCAGGGCATCCGCAAACGCGATGACCGGATCCAGCTCGGGCTCACGAACCGGGAGATCGACGCGGTGTGGCGTCGGATCGAGGGGATCGTGCGCGACCTCGAGGACGGCGACCTCGGGATCTTCTAGTCTGTCTAATACTACTGTGTCACAAAACCATTGACGGGAGGTAGGCGGGGGTGACATAC
>CAYMLW010000059.1:3406-15760 GCA_964391035.1 uncultured Gemmatimonadaceae bacterium | reverse complement strand
CCCAGGCGCGTGGCATAGATGGGCATGAGCGGGGCGATGATCCCGATTCCCAGAAGCGTGATGAAGATGGAGGCCAGCAGGGTGAAGAGGATGTTGCGGGGCATGCGGTCCTTCCTGTTCGAGATGCCGCCTCCGTAAAGGAGACGAAGGATGTACACTGACACAACCCACCTCGCATGGAAAGGGCTTTTTCCGTTTTTTGTTGAAGAGACCGCGAATCTGCATCTCATTCACGTGACCCGGCCTTGGGACGAACACAACATCGGGGGCACGTGGGGCCGGGAAACCGAAAGCGAGCGCCTGCAATCCATTGAAAACGCGCTGCAGGACCGCTTGAAGGGAACGGATTACCCGGACGCCCACATTGCCGTGCGCAACGGCAGCCCAGCCGTGGAGATTTCCCGATACGCCGAGGAAGCGGACGCGGAACCCACCGTCATGCCTTCTCTCGGATTACTCCCGCAGCCGCTCGGCAAAGGTCAGCTGATCTCTGAACAGCTTTTCGCGTTTGGCCAGCAGCCGTCGCCGCTTGCAAAGAAACCGTTGCGCACGCCACTGGGCCAGAGTGATCGCAGTCCGCAGCGCCACACCTCGAAGCATGGCCGGCGCTTCAAGAAACAACAGCCAGCGGGCGAACCAGGGAACATGCCGTTGAAGCAGGTCATCCCGAGTGGATACAAACAGGGTCGCCCGGCCCGGGGCCCCCTGTCTGCCGGTGCGGCCGAAAAGCTGCCAGTCGACCCGCCTTGATTCGTGAGGCTCGAGCATCAGGACCTGCAGCCCGCCGCCTTCTGCCACCGACTGTGGAACCTTGATGTCGACGCCACGTCCGGCCATGTTGGTCGCCACGGTCACGGCTCCAGCCCGGCCGGCCTCTGCAATGATGGCGGCCTCGTGCTGGTGCTCCTTGGCATTCAGCACAGCGCAGGAGACGCCGCGTCGCCGCAGAATACGGGCGATGGTCTCACTGTCACGGATGCGCCGGGTGCCCACCAGAACGGGGTGCCCCTTGTGATGCAGTGCCACCGCCCTGCTGCAGAGGGCCGCGACCTTTGCCTCGCGGTCCTTGAAGTGGGCGGGAGCGGTCACCTCGAGCCGGCTGGGCAGGCGCGGCTGGATCCTGACCGCCAGCACGTCATAGGAATTCCACAGCTCTCCGCCGATCCCCTGCAGGGTGCCGCTCGCCCCGCAGAGGCGATGATAAAGGCGGAAGAAGGCTTGGAAGCTGCGCCTTGCCAGGGTCCTGGAAGGCTCGGTCAACGGCACCCCTTCCCTTGCCTCGATCGCCTGGTGTAGCCCGTAGCTCCAGGAACGGTTGGGCATGCTGCGGCCGGTGTTTTCGTCGACGATGACAATTCGATCATCGATCACGACATAGTGCCGATTCCGCCCGAAGACATCACGGGCCAAGACGGCTTGACGGATCAACTCCTCGCGACGCTGCTCGTTGCGCCACAAGGGAGGCAGCTCCGCAGCCAAAGCCTCGAGCAAAACCCGGCCCTGCTCCGTGAAATGCATCGTGAGGAATACTGGATCGATGGCGTAATGGCGTTCTGAGGAAAAGCGATCGGCCAGTCTTCGGGCGAGAGGAACGGCTTCCAGCAACCGCGGGTTGTGGTCCGCACCGGAGATGATGAGCGGGGTGTTGGCGTCGTCGATGAGCACGCTGTCAGCCTCATCCACCACGGCGGCAAACAGCCCCCGCATTACCGGTGTCTCAGGCTGAGTCCCGCCAATCATGCGCAATTGCCGCTGCAGGGGCGTCTGAACACCGTTGAGCAGCAGCTCATCGCGCAGAAAATCGGCCAACAGCTGCTTGCCGGTCGCATATACCACACCGGCCGCGTAGCCCTGTCTCCGTTCGGCGGCCGACTGCTCCGGCAAGGCAGTTGCCGCCTGCAGTCCGCAGACCCGATAGAACGGCGAAAGGAACTCGGCATCGCGCCGAGCCAAATAATCATTCGCCGTCACGACATGGCAGGGACGCCCTGTCCACCCGTTGAGAACCGCAACCAATCCGAGAGCCAGGGTCTTTCCCTCTCCGGGAGCAAGCTGCACCACGGCCCCCTGATGCATGGCCAGCGCGGCCAACAGCTGAACGCGATAGGGGCTCATCCCCAGGTGCCGCTCCATGCAGACGGCGAGCAGGGCGAGGGCGGAAGCACGCTTTTGCGCCACAGAGGGCCGGCAGACGAGGCCGCGATCGCAGATGAAGTGCACCCGGCAATCCGCCAGCTCGGATGCCAGCACCGACTCGGTCGTGCCTCGAAACCGCTTCAACTCCTTTTCCAGCGTCTCGAGCTCCTTCTCCCGCCCGCTCCGATCCAGCCCCGAGCAGTGAAGGGCGCGGCGGCGGAGCCGCGCCACCGCGTGATCCGGAGAGCGTTCGGGCGAACGCGGGGGATACCAGGACGCGTCACAGAGGGCTGTATCCATCACAGAGTCACTCCATAACGTTTCTGCAACAGTTGCAGCAGTCCCCTCCGAACCTGCTGAAAGACCGGCTGCGGCGCCAGACCGATCCGCAGCCTGCCGGACAGTCCGTGCATCAGCTTGTGTTGTGCCGTCGGCGTTACGGCAGGGAGCCGCGCCCTGACCTCGAAGAAGCCTTCGGCGGCGCGCTTTCCACCCTCATCATCGTCAAGCGTGGGGATCATCCCCCCACCGGCCCAACCCAGGGCCGCAGAGGCCAACCGCTCCCGCTGGAATGGGATCAAGGTCAGGGATCTGGAGGTCAGATCGAGGCACTGCTCCGCCTGCCCGCGCAGGCGCAGCTGGACGCACCGCGGGGTCCCGCGAAACAGTTCGTCGGCCTGCTCTTGAGAAACCACTGCGGTAAAGCGAAAACGCTTCGGGCCGATCAGCTGTCCGAGCAGCTCGCCGCGCGAAATCCAGCTGCCGAGCCTTTGGTGCAGCCGGGGAGACACCCAGATGCCGTCCGCAGCCGCACGGATGGTCAGGTTTTTTCGGCGCCGGATCAAATCGGACAGCCGCTTCTGCAACATCTCCAGCTGCAAACCGATGGGTTCCGTATCCCCCGGAGAATCCCACAGCGCCCGTCGCTGCGAGTGCTTGTTCTCCAGAATCAGCTGTCGGGTCAACGTCAGCTCGGTTCGCAGATCGGGGTTCTTCAGCTTCGCCAGTACCTGCCCGGCCCTGACCCGCTGTCCGGACTGCACCTCGAGCTGACGCAGAATTCCGGCCACCGGTGTGGTGACTGCATGGTGCGTCACGGCTTCGACGACTCCAGGGGCCTTGATACCGTAAGGGAAAGGCACTCTCCCGAGAAGGAGAACAGCGGCCGTCAGGAGCCACAGGGTCACCGTGACCGCCTGCCGGCGATGCCGGTGGATTTGTGGGCTCGACAGGTACTCGAACATCTTCCAGGCAGGACGGATCACCCAGACGAACAGGGACATGATGATCAGGACCACGCCGAGGGCAAACAACCGGTCGAGGACGATCAAAACGATCAAGAGGCTAATCAGCATTCGGTAGAGCGTGCTCAGGGCGCCGTAGAGGGTCAGCCACACGGCCTGTCGTCGATCGCCCGCCGGGGACACGACCGTGTCCGAACCCATGAGGTGGCGCTCCGCCAGATACCGCCACTGCTGTGAGGACTTTGCGGACAGGTTGGGAATATCGATCAGATCGGACAAAATGTAGTAGGCGTCGTAGCGCAGCAGCGGGTTGCCGTTGAACAGCATGCTGGACACCGAACCGATCAGCATGACATTGAACGCCAGGCTGTGCACCAGGCCGGCCCCGGTGTTCGCCCAGACCAATGCGGACAATGCCGCCAGAAAGAGCTCGGTGATCATGCCGGCACTGCTCACCAGAATGCGCTGCCTGCGCTCTCGAAACGACCAGCTGGAGGTGGCGTCCATGTACGGGAGCGGCATGAACACCAGAAACATCACCCCCAAGGTGTGCACCTCCCCGCCATAGCGCTTGCAGGCCAGGGCATGGGACAATTCGTGCAGGGTCTTTAGGCCGGCCAGGCACAGGTAGAGCCACGGCAGGTTGGGAACCGCCAGGACCCCCTGGGTCTGCTGGTAGAATGCGCCGCTGTGTTCGATCACCGCCAGCACCCCCAGCGCAACCACCACCAACCAGACCAGCGCGCTCGGAAGGCTGAAGCAGAGGCGTGTAATCGGGCGAATTCGATTGAGCCAGGCATTCGGGTCCCAGAGGGGGATGCGGATGAAGAGAAAGGCCAGCAGCTTGCCTACCACTTCGCGGCGGTGCATTCGCCGCTCCCGTTCGAAAATGCCGCTGCCGTCCGGCAAGCTCCGGGAATACAGGAGATTCGCGTGATGCAGCTGGGAGAGGATCCGGACGACCTCTTCCTGCCCCGGAGCCCGATCGGGTTCTTCGTCGATCAGCCGGCTCCAGACCTCGTCCACGCGATGGCGGGGTGTCAACCCGGCCAGAAAGGTGTAGGCTTCAGGGCTCACTTGGAAGTGGCGTTGCGAGTAGGGATCGGTCAAAATGTACCAGGGCTGCTTGCGAATGATCTGCTTGTGGACCCGCACCGAGGGCAGCAAGCCCACATGCAGGTCGGCCACCCGATACCACTGCTCGCTGAAGGTCGCCGCTGTCACCACCACAACCTCATGCGGAGGGCGTCCATCAGTCGATAGGTCCAAAGCCAGATGATCGGGCGCCGGCCTGCGTCGATTTTTGCCACCCCGCTCATCCCCGGACGCCACCAGCGCTCAGGGACCTGCTCGAGGGCCGCCTTGACGATGAAATGGTTGCCTTCCTGGCCCTTGACTTGGGCCACCGGAACCACCCGGGTCACGCGGAACGGGGTGCGCTGATCCGGCTGCGCCAGCAGGGCCAGCTCACCCGTTGCTCCGGTATCCAGAAAACGAATCAACCTCTCCGGGAGCTGCAGCTGTCCATAGAGGCCTGCGATCCGGGCCAGACGGAAGAGAGGGTCTCCCTTGCGAACGGGTGCACCGAGCAGGTCCTTTCGCTCCCCTTCGACAATCACCCCATCAAATGGGGCACGGATCTCGGCCTGGCTCCGCCGATGCAGCGTCCGCTCCAGGCGCGCCTGGGCCTGGGCCGAGCGCGCTAGGGCGATCTCCACATCGACCAAGCTGTTCCGGGCCCGCGCCTTGTCTGCATCCGCAAGCAGACGCCTCATCTCGGCGCGGATCTCCGCTTCCTGCAGAATCAAATCTTTCACATCGAGACGAGCCAGCACCGTCCCGGCGTCGACCTGGTCCCCGGTGGTCACATAGGCCTGGTCGACGTAGCCGTCAAAGGGCGCGCCGATCTGACGGGTTTGATCCGTCACCATCTCCGCCGCGGCCTCCAAACGGAAGGGCTGACTGGCCAGGCAGACATAGAGCAGCCCGCCCAGCACGACAAGTGCGGTCAGCTTTTGCCAGGGGTACTCGGGGCCCAGCAGCCGCCCGAGTTTTTCCCCGCCCCAGCCGAACAACCGCGCGCCCCACCAGCGGTCCTGGGCACGGCGCTCCTCCAGCCAGGGCATCAGCAGTCCGAGGCCGACTTGAACGGCGCGAAGACGCGCAGCGCTCACCGGCACATCCTGCTCGGCAATCAGCAGCACGGCCTGATACGGCTTCTCTCCGCTCCGCAGAGGAAGACTGAGGATCCGCGCCTGTCCCATCGCCTGATGCAACTGGCGATGTGCCAGCAGTACGTGGCCGGAGTCCCGATCATCCGGGTAGACCAGAGGCCGCTCCTGGTCGAAGGCCTCTTCGCAGGCACTCTCCAGCAGGCGGGTATGCTCGGTCTTGTGATCGAATCGGCTCACATGGCTGATGGCCTCGACCCGCACATAACCACCGGCGAACCACCCCAACGCCACCTGGGAGCTCCCCAGCCGGGAAGCCAGGCCGTTGACCAGCGTCAAGACGGCCGCACCGAAGTGCGCTTCACCCATGACACCGGCCATCAACTCCAGCGTGTCCAGAAGGTCGGTCTGCCGGTGCAGCGTGGTCTCCGCATGGTCGCCCGCCGCCGTCGGCAACCCTGCGGCGCCGGCACGCATCTCGGCCAAATCCGCCACCAGGTGCACCCGCAGCAGAAGCTCGCTCAAGCGGGCGCTCTCCCTAGCCGGGATGTCGAAGACAGCGATCAGCAGCGGATCGGCCATAAGCTGCACCGCCACGGCAAGACGCATTCGACCCTGCGGGTCGCTGCATTGCAGACTGGCGAACCCCTGACCCTCCATCCGGCGTCGACGACCCGCCGTTATGTCCCGGGCCTGCTCCAGCAGCCAGTCCGTCTCTGCCGGATCGCCCCCGAGCACCTGCAGCGAATGCTCACTACCGGGCCGGATCAGCAGACACTGCTCCGCCTGGGCGAGAAAACGCAGTAGTGCGCTGTAGTCGTGCCAAAAGGTGTCGAGGGAGGGGTCTTGTCGCAGTGAACGGAGAAGCGCCAGCGCAGAAGCAACGTTCATTCCCGGCTCCGTGGGGAGGGCAGGAAGGCATAGGCCTTGCCCCCCGGCCGAATCCCCAGCCCACGATTGTCAAACGTGATCTCCACCTGGATTAACCCGCTGGCCGGATCGGCCGCGGCCGAGACAAAGGTGACCTCGCCGAGGCACCGAGTGACCCCAGGGTACTCTTCAAACCGAATAGGGACCACGGCCCCGGACCGCAGATGCCGGGCCACAGGCTCCGGAACGGCCAGGCGCAGAATGCCTGAGGAGGTGTCCACCAGCCGGGCGACGACCTTTCCGGGCGAGACCCACTCACCCACATCCACCTCGAGATGGGTGATGAAACCGCTGATCGGGGCATGCAGGCGGCGCATCTCCAGGTCCTGGTCGGCGGCCAGATACTCGAGCCGTTCCCGCTCCTTGTCTGCCTCCAGTTTCTCGTGGCGGCCCTGCAGGGTAAAGAGTTCGAGTTCGGTTTGGAACACCTCGTCCCGGCTGACCGAACCACTTTCCTTAAAGAGCGATCGAACGTCGTCCAAAAGCGTTCTCATGCGACCGAGTCGTTTCTCGAGACTCTGCAGCTCGGCCCGGTTGTCCCAGATGACCCGCCGGCGCTGCGCTTCGATCTTTTCAGCGGCATCGTCCAGCTGAAGCAACAGCTGTCCCCGCTCGACCGCATCGCCCAGCTCGATTTTCAGGGAGGAAACCACCCCACCGACGCCCATGCTCAGGGAGATGTCGCGCAACGGGTACACCACGCCGGCGCACTTGCGTCCGTCGTCGATCATTTTTCGCACAACGGCCTCGCTGCAGGCGATCCGCCGGCCCCTCTCTTCGACGCGGGGTTGGGCTTTTGCGTCTTTATGCTCCTGCCCAATGCTCTTGCCCGCATCGGCCTCCCTTCGGGCGATCCGCCGGACGGTGTCTTCGGCACGGGGCTGAGCCTTTTCCATCCGCGGGGGAGCCACCTCTTCCACCCTCACGTAGCGCTTCCGATCGCGCAGGTAGCCGACCCCGCCCTCATAGCGCACCTTGACCCAGCCGTCTTCACGGGCCAGCACCGCCACTCGTGTGTCCTTCTCCAGCACGGCCAGCACCCGACTGGTCCTGTCGGGGGCGGAACGCAGGTTGATTCGGGTCACCTGCACCACCGCCTCGGACGCCGCGACCGTCGGACCGGCCGGCAGCAGCGTCGCCAGCAGCACCCAGCAAAAGGTCCGCACGACGGCAAAACGCGTCAAGACCCCCGGATTCAACGGATCACTCCAGCGCAATCTCATATTCCTCCAGCAACCGGCCCTCGGCCACCATCAACGCAACACGCGCGATCTCAACGCGGGCGGCGGTTTCCACAAACCGCTGCCGGGTGTCATTGAGCACGATCTCCCGCTCGATCACATCGCGCAAGCGGGTCCGTCCCCGATCAAACAGCTGCCGCTCCACGGCCAGGAGCTTCTCATGGAGGTCGACGCTGGCCTCCACTTCATGAACCTCTTCGTACGCCCGCTGGAGCTGCTCCCAACGTCCCTGGATGTCGTTCTTGAGCCGATTGCGCAGCGCCCTGCGGCGATGCTTGACTCGATCGACCCGGACCCTTTGCGCTCGTGCCTCGGAGTCCGCTCGAATGTTTCCACCCAGCGGGATCTCCAGCGACAGGCCCGCATACCAGTCATGATAGTCGCTCGACATGGACTCGTCGAAGGCTCGGCCGTAATCCGAGTCCAGATTGTCGAAGCCATAGCCGAGGGTCAGGTCGAGCTTCGGTTTCTCCTGATTGCGGGCGTAATCATGGCGTTCTTGAGCCTGCTTGCGGCGGATGTCCAGCAGCAGGTATTCAGGGTGATGATTCAGCGCGTACGCAATCCGCTCCTCGGTTCCCTGATCTTTCAGGGTCCCAAAACCAGGGAGCTGCGCCGGTTCCAAATGGAAATCGGCCACCTCCTGCTCGGGGACGTTGAGCTGGATGCAGATCTCGGTCAGCACTTGGGTCATGACCTGCTTCGCCCTCAAGAGCTCGGCCTCACGATCGGCGATTGCGGCCCGGGCCTCCAGCAGCTCTGCTCTCGCGGCCCGTCCCTTCTCGACCCAGAGTCGAAGGTCCTCGAGCAGCTTGTTGGCACTGTCCAGCGCAAACCGCCGGATCCGCAAAACCTCTTGGGCACGATAGAGCTGCCAGTAGAGCCGCGCGGCATCACCGGCCGTATGCAGCAACTCCTGTCGCAAGCTCATCTTCGCAGCCTCTTCCTCCAACAGGGCAACCCGCTTGCCCGTTTCGGTGACCTTCCGCCCATACCCTCGCAGCAAAGGCTGTTTCAGCTTCAGGTCGAGCTGGGAGGTGTATTCGTGCTCGATCTCCTCCGTGAACAGATTGCTCTGCAGATCGGAAAAGCGGTAGTTGACGCTGGCTTCGCCCCCGGTGGGCAGCGGAAACTTGACGCCCGTTTCAACGTAGCTGGACGTTTCGCTTAGCTCCGTCTCGGCCGCATTGAAAATGGCCGTGTACTCGGTACTGCTGCGCCGGCGCCTTTCACGTTCCCGGCCGCCGCTGCTCATCCAGACCGGCTCATAAAGACCCTTCTCCGCCTCCACAACATGACCAGCCGCCTCGACGGCATACTGCTGGTCCACCACATCCTCATTGGTGGCCACGATCCAGTGCACCAGCCTCCTGGAGTCTACGCGCAGTGTTTTGCTTCGTTTAGGTCCGAGATCGCTCGAAGCCGCCTGCGCGCCAGCCGCGGTGAACAGCAGGAGCATCACCAGCAGCAGCCGGAACACCTGCACCGGCAGAAGCGCGGAGTCGTCCATGCCCGCGATCTCAGACCGGCCGCCGTCGGGTCCTGCCCGAAGTCCTCTGGTTCTGTGATCAGTCCAGTGCATCGACATGCTCTTCCCTCTCGGAAACGCGTTCAACGCTGCTCGAACTGGCGGATGGGTCCGGCGCACCCGCCAGGGTCATCAGCCGCTCAATCTGCGCCAGGGACGTCAGGTGGGAATAGATCGGCCGCAGGTAGCGTTTCTTGCGCAGATCGAGAAAACGGTCGTCCGAGAGGTTGTTTAGGCGTTCCTCATTGATGACATAGCAGCCGGCGATGTTTTGTACCTTGTCACTCTGCCGAACTCTCATGTTCATGGGGGCGAAAAGGTTTATTTCGGACATAAATCGACAGAAATCCAGGGTGATGGTTTCCATCTGCTGCAACTCACCCAGATATCGTTTGACATTTTCGAGAATCTCGGCCGGCGACCCGTCCTCATTAAACAGTGCGACGCCTTCTTCCTCGTTCACAATGTCGCTTTCTTCATCGATACAGATGGTGTACTGGTCCTGCTGGTCTGTTTTGGCCAAGGCAAATGGATAACGGCGGATGATTGCTGGAATGTAGGAAGCCTGCCATTTGCCCTGTTCATCGACAAACAGGTTCTGGTTGGCATTCAACCCCAGCAGCACGATGGGGCGAAATATGTCCTGTGCTTGGTCTTCAATAAACACGATGGGATATATGGCTGCCGCACGTGTGAACTCATGGACCATCACCGAGGCCACGTGAAAATCGGCCGCAAATCCAAATCCTTTGATGTTTTTCAGCTTTTTTGTCTGATGCTGCTGAGTGCTGAGAGGCGCCAATTTTTTGAACATCTGTGTTTCTCCCTTCGTCGATGGCGGTTGTCAAAACGCGCTTCCATTCGAATGCCGATTCATGACGCGCTTGCGCCCCAATTTTTGCAAGAAAGGGGCCAACATCACCACAACAGTGACTCCAGCCAGTCCTCGACCCAGCCGTCGATCCATTCGTCCAACTCCTCATCCATGTCAAAGAGGTTCATTCCCTGGGCCGAGTCGCCACTGCTCCAAGGCTGCTCACTGCTACCTCCCAGCACGAAGGCCCGCCTGAGGATGCGATTGATTTTCTCCAGGTCCTCGCTGAAATTGTCGGAAAACACTGGCGTTTCCGGCTCCACCTGCACCGTGCCTCCGCCGCCCCCTCCCATGGCGAGGCCGGCGCCGATGGAGATGGAGGAAAAGCTGCTGAGGGTCAACGTCCCCAGATTCACGGCCCCCTGGAAACTGAGCGTGCCGCCCGATCCGACCATCGAAGCACTCCCGGTGATGGTCATGGCCCCACCGAACAGCAGACGGCCGCACCCGGTGATCTCGGCGGACCCATTCACTGTCGTTGCTCCGTAGACATGGAAATCCGAGACATTCGCCAGGACGAGGTTGCTCCCAACCATGAGATCCCCGTGGACGGTCAAGACGTTGACGTCAGAGGCGGTCATCTTTCCAGCGGTCGTCAAACCGTTTCCAAAGTCCGCCGTACCCAGACCGCTCAAATCAAGGGCCCCGGCACGAACAGCACCGCTGAGCGAAGCCGTGGCTCCGCCGGCCATGCCCAGGGTGCCGCCCACGCTGGTGGTGCCGTTCAAGGTGAGGCGGTTGACACTGTTCAGCGTCAGAGAGCCGTCAGCGATCGTGTCCCCTTTGACGCTCAGGGTGGCGGTCCGGCTCAGCTGCAGATCCCTGCCCAACCGGACACCACGGCCGAACTCCAGTTTGGTGTTCCCGCTGCCGGACAGGCTCCCGGAAACCTCGACCGCGCCGCCGACCGAGAAATCCTGCACGCGCTCCAGATTGAGATCCCCGCCCACCGTCAGCGTTTCGGCGATGGTGAGGCGATTCATGTCAGTCGCCGTTACATCGGCCCGGGAGGTCAACCGAGCGCCGAACTCCGCCATCGAAAGGTGGCCCACATCCACCGTCCCGGCGGTGACATCGGTGACCAGGGTGGCTTCGACGCCGTTGGCGATGCTCAGCACTCCCCCCACATCCACGGTGTCGTTAAAGACGCTCCCCGCCACCTCGTCGAGGCTCAAATCCCCGGCAACGTCCGCGACGCCTTCAACGTTCAGGCGGTTCAGCTTGTCGGCGCTGAAGCCGTCCTCGGTGGTGATCAGATCCTGGTTCAGGATGACACGGTCCTGATCGTTGATGCTCGCCGAACCCGCGCTCAAGGACCCGGTGAAGTCGAAAATGCCGGCCACGGTGCTGTCGGCACTGGAGAGAATGGCCGCTTTCCCCTCCACAGTGGTGGTGCCCATAAAATCGGCATCCGCAATGCTGTCCAGGGTCAGGTCGCCGTGCACCTGGATGTCGCTGGCGACGCTCAGGGAGGTGACCCGGCTCAGATAAAGCTCCTTGCCCACCTGGACGTTCCGGTCGAGTTCCAGGATGTCGAACCCGTCGCCGGTCATGCGCCCGGAGACCTGAATCTCCTCGGCCACCGTGAAATGCTTCACACGCAACAGGCTGAGATCCTGGCCCACGGTCAGAGCTCCGGCGATCGTCAGGCGGTTCATGTCGGCCGCCGCCATGCCCGCATGGGTGCGCAGATGGGTGTCAAAGGCGGCCGTGGTCAGGTCGGCCAGATCCACCGTGGTCGCCGTCACATCGCCGCCCAGGGTGGTATCGGTGCCCTTGGCGATGCTCAGCGAATCGGTGACCTCCACTACACTGTTGAACTCGCTGCTGACCACTCCATCGAGGCTCAGATCATCAGCAATGGTGGTGACCCCTGCGATGCTCAGGCTGTTCAGGTTGCTGGCGCTGAAGCCGCCGCTGGTGGTCGTCAGCTCACTGCCCAACACAACCCGGTCCTGATCACTGAAACTCGCCGAACCCGCGCTCAAGGACCCGGTGAAGTCGTAGATGCCGGCCACCGTATCGTCGGCATCGGAGCTCACGCTCACCGCTCCGGTGACCAAGGCGGCCCCCATGAAGTCCGCATCGGTCACGCTGTCCAGGGCGGCGTTGCCGCCCACCTGCATCGTGTCCCCGACCGAAAAGGTGTTGATCCGTGTCAGGCTCAGGTCCGCACCCACGGTCAGAGCTCCGGCGATCGTCAGGCGGTTCATGTCGGCCGCCGCCATGC
>CAYMLW010000059.1:0-3306 GCA_964391035.1 uncultured Gemmatimonadaceae bacterium | reverse complement strand
GGTGGTGACCCCTGCGATGCTCAGGCTGTTCAGGTTGCTGGCGCTGAAGCCGCCGGCAGTGCTGGTCAGGTCGCCACCAAACGCAACACTTTCCTGATGGCTCAGGCGGATTCCGGCGGCCGCAACATGCTGGGTGAAGGTCACCGCACCACGACCGTTTTCCACGATCACGTCGCCGACCACGATCACGTCATCGCCAAGGGCGGCGGACTGGACGCCACTCAGGCTCATGTCGCCGCCCACTTCGATGGTGCCTGCCACACTGACCGCAACGCTCACGTTGGACAGCGACAGATGGTTTTCAACAACCAGGGAACCCGCCCAGGAGAGACCCTGCGACCCTGTCGCCGTGAGGCGTTCGACGGTGACGGTGTCCCCTGGCCCGTCGCCAAAGTCGACGTTCTCCTGGCTGAGCAGGCTGATGGTGCCGGCCTCGACCGCGCTCTCAAACAGCAGTGTGGTGCCGCCTCGCGCCGACAGCAAAGAGCCGACGGTGGTGGGTCCGGTGAATCGGGCGTCGGCGACCGTATTGAGGGTCAGGTTGCCGGTGACGGTCTCCAGATCGCCGACCGTTGTCTGTCCGCCCACGTACAGGGTCGTCAGAGCACCGGCGTTGATGCCGGCGGCGGTGACATCCTGATGGAACGTGACCGCCTCCCCGTCACGGACCCCCAACACCCCTCCCACCGAGACATCGGCGTGAAAGGTGGCCGCACCCACACCTTCCGCGGTCATTCGGCCACCCACTATGGTGGCGGCGGAGAGGTCCATGGTGGCGGCAATGTCGACCAGACGAACATCCTGGCTGACCGTCAAAGCACCGCTGACCGCCAGGCTGTCCAGGTCATTGGCGGTGAGCCCGTCGGCCTCCAGGGAGCTGGAGAACACGACGCCCCCCTGGCCGTCCAGGGTGATCGCGGCGGCGTCCACAGACCCGACAAACGCGTAGTCGCCCCTCACCGTGGCATCTGTGGTGGAGTGGACCACCATGTTCCCGTTCACCGTGAGGCCGGCCAGGTTGACGTCGGCCAGGCTGTCCAACTGCATTCCCCCAGCCACCGAGGTGGCACCGGTCACGGCGAAGGAGGTCAGGTCCGTCAAGTCGAGATTGGTGTACACATCCAGGTCGCCATTGATGGTCAGGCCGGCCAGGTCGGCGGCTGTAAAGGCGCCGCTGGTGGCGGTCAGTCCGGCCAATGCAACCTCATCCTGGCCGGAAAGGGTGATGCCGGCGGCACGGACATCCCCGTCAAAGCGGTAGTCCCCGGACACCAAGGCATCGACGTCGGAATGAATGGTCAAGGTGCCGTCCAGGGTGAGGGCACCCAGGGTGGCCGAGGCGAGGCTGTCCATTTCCGCGTCGCCGGCCAGCGAGGCTGCGGCGTTCACAGCCACCGTGTGGATGTTGCGCAGGGTCATATCGCCACTGAGGTCGAGGCCGGCAGAGATGGTCAGTTCGGTCAGTCCGGCCGCCGTAAGGCTGTCGGCCGTCAGATGCTTTCCGGCGGTGCCGACACGAATGCCGTTCTGGTCGGCCACGTCGATCTGTCCGGCACGGAGCCCGCCACCGAAGGTGACCAGGCCGCTGCCGTTTTCGATGGTCAGGGCATCGGTAAGAGTGTCGTCCAGGCCGAGCGTAACATCACCGCTGAAGGCGGCCGTATCCACATCATCCAGGGTCAGGCTGCCGCCCAGCCGGGTCAGGCCGGCCACGCTGAACGTATCGACCCTCGCCAGGCGCAGATCCCCGCCAAAAATCAGGTCGCTGTCCAGCACCAGGCCGGAAAGATCGGTGATGGACATGTTGCCGCTCACGGCGATGGCGCCGCCCAGGCTGAAATCGCCCACTTGGTTTAGTGTGAAGTCCCCGCCAACATCCAGATCGCCGCCGATGGTCAGGCCGGTGAGGCCGTCGGCCGCCAGATTGCCGGTCCCTGTGACGGTGAGGCGGCCGTTGAAGGCAACGCTGTTCTGATCTTTGAGAGAGAGGCTACCGGCGGTCACGTCCGCCGCGAAGGTGTGGGTTCCGGACACTGCGGGATCGCTCCCGTCGGAATGGATGTTCAAGGCGTTGGTGATGGTGGTCAAAGCGTTGAAGTCGCTCAGCCCGACGCTGTCCAGGGTCAAACCGGAGGCATCCGTGGCGCCGGTGACGGTCAGCGCATCCACGCGGGTCAAGTCGATCGCATCGGTAATGCTCAGCATTCCAAAGGCCAGGCTACCCAGCCCGGCGGCACTCAGGTTGTCCGCCGTCAGGATATCGGCGGCGGCATCGCCGAGCACCACCCCGGCCTGATCAACCAAGGTGACCGTATCGGCCGTCACATTTGCACGGAAGGCCAGGGTGCCGGTGCCGTTTTGCACCGTCAGCGAGTTTGCGTGGCCCATGCTGAAGGCGCCCCCCACGGTGCCGCTGTCAACACCGTCGAACAGGGCGCTTTTTCCGATGGCGGCGGTGCCGCCCAGCGTCAGGGTCTGGATGTCGGTCAGGTTCAGGTCGGCGGCTGTGTCGAGTGCGCCCCCCACACTCAGCGTGCCGATGGCGGCGGCCGTCAGGCCGCCGGTGGTTGTAGTCACCGATCCGCCGAAGTCGATCGCGGCCTGGTCCTCCAGATCGATGTCGGCCGCGGTCACCGCGCCGGTGAACCCGTGGCTGCCGGCGACCGTCGGTGCGACGGTTGAGTGGATGCCCAACGTGCCGGCCAGTGCCACCGCGCCCCAGGCGGAACCGGCAACGCTGTCCAGGGTCAGGGAGTCCAGGGTCGCCGAACCTCTTTGGGTCATGCTGCCCAGCCCGGTGGCACTCACGCTGGCAGCGCTCAAGGAGTCATCGGCACCATCGCCGAACACCACCCCGGCCCGGTCGGTCAGGGTAACCGTGTCGGCCGTGACATCGCCGGCAAAGGTCAGGGTTCCGCCGCCGCCCTCCACGGTCAGGGTGCTGTCGCCATGGACGGTGAACGCACCGGAAACGGTGCCGCCGTCGACCGTGTCGAAATCCGCGCTGTTGCCGATGGCGCCGACGCCGACCAGGGTGAGGGCGCCCACACGGGTCAGGCCCAGATCGCCGCCCACGGTGAGGTCACCGGCCACGGCAAGGGCGTCCAGATCGACGGCGTTCAGGGCGCCGGTGGCCGTCAGGGCCGCGTCGAAGTCGACCCCGGTCTGGTGGCTCAAGCTCACGCCGCCCGCGGTCACCGCACCGGTGAATTGATGCCGGCCCGGGGCGCTGTGGTCGGCCGTGGTGTCGGTGACGGCCAGGGCGCCGGTCACGGTCACGGCACCAATGGTGCTGTCCGACACCTG
>CAYMLW010000058.1:0-16055 GCA_964391035.1 uncultured Gemmatimonadaceae bacterium | reverse complement strand
ACCCGGAGATCGACGGCCTGCCCTATCTCCGGCTGCAGGGCGGCGGCCGCAACATAACACACCTAACCCGCAGACCCGGCAACACCGACCCGCTCTTCTTCAGCCCGACCACCACGACGTGGCGGATACATATCGATGGCGTGACGTTCCACGGGGAAGGTGATACCGGTGGGGAGCACACCGGCAGCCCCCTCTGTGCATTCGGGGCAGTCGAGGACTCATTATTCAAGTACTGCTCGTTCGAGTGGAGCGGGGATAAGAACGACCCGGACGCGACCTATGCTGGTGACGACGGACTGCATCTAGGGATGGACCGGAACGGCAACGCCGGTCATGCTCGACGACTGTCGTTCCTCCATGCCGAGTTCGCGAACAACGCGGACGCCGCTCTGCGGGTGCATGGCGACGCAATCGTCGCTGTATCAGAACAATCTGATCATCGACGATACGCAGTTCCCCGGAATCGAGGATCAGGACAGCAACCTTGAAGAGCACAACTATCCGGGTCCGTAGCGGGATCGGGTCGATGCGGGGTCGGCGGAAACGGATCATTGGCCCGCTAGCAATCGTCGCGTGCCTGCTCCTGATGAGCGCCTGCGACGATACGAGTGGCCCCGCACCGGCTCTCGGGATCGAAGCGGACAGTCTCTCGTTTTCCTATGTTCATCGACGCGATACCGCCGAAGTGCGGCAGATTCCCGTCACCAACAGCGGTGGTGGTGAGCTGCGGTGGACGGCCGAATCCGAGCCTGATTGGCTCGTCATAGAACCGCTTTCGGGCGCTGCCCCGACGACGATTGAGGTCCGGGTGGACACCGCCGGCCTCATCGTAGGCAGCTACGCGGGCGTGATCCGGGTCGCAGCCGACAATGGCGAGGCCGACAGTGTGGCCGTTACGCTGGAAGTGGAAGGCGCGCCATCGTCGGGCATCAGCTTTCGGGCACTGAAGAACTCTACCCGCCTCGGTGACACCGTCTTCATCGTTGACCCGGACGGTAGCAATCGGCGGCCGCTCTTTGTCGACCCGACCATTCAGGGCCGCACTATTGCCTGGGCTCCCGACGGCGAGCGCTTCGCCTACACAAGGGGATCCAACGGGTTGGAAACCTCCAGCCTACACGTTGGCCAGGCGGACGGGTCCAGCGGTCGGCTTCTGGTCGACCCAGGGGCCGGGATGGGAGTGGTCAGCCCGAACTGGTCACCAGACGGCAGTGAGATCGTCTACGAGCGCTATGACGACACCGGGCCCATCTCGCGGTTCGACCTCTGGATCGTGACCGTGGCGACCGGCGAAGTTAGGGAGTTCCGCAGGCTGGGAGTGACCGCTGACTGGTCGCCCGACGGGGAGTGGATCGCCTTTGACGGGCAGTCCGACCTCATTGTCCGCCGCGTCGACGGGACGGCCGAGAACGTCCTGATCTCGGACCATGATGCCATCGGTCCCTCCTGGTCGCCGGACGGAAGACGCATCGTCTACCAGACCCGGGTCAACGGCAATGAATGGGACCTGAACATTATCGACGTGGAGACCGGGGAGGTTGAGGTACTCACGGACGCCCGGGAATGGGATGACACCGGACCCCAGTGGTCGCCTGACGGGTCCCGGATCCTGTTCACTCGCCGGGTCCACCCGGCCGAGCTGACCGACCCCTACCAGCTTTTCACGATCGCACCCGACGGATCGAACCTGATGGAGGTGCCCAACACTCAGGGCGCTCTTTCCGGTCAGTGGAGGCCGTGGGTGGCCCCGCAGGCGGAGGACACGTATCCGGACGTGCGCTGACCCTGGACTCCCAGCCGGGCTGATGGCTCCGTGAACCGCGGCGGTCTCGTGATCCGCCCGATCTCCCGAGGCTTGCCGTCGCCACCGGCACTCCGGCACCTTCATTCCATGCACGCTCTCCACCAGGACACCGAGGCCGTCCGCCGCATGAGCCCGGCGGAGAAGCTGGCGGTCGTGCACGCGCTGATCCGGCAGGCGTTCGAGTTGAAGGCCGCGGCCGTCCGGGCCCGGCACCCGGATCTGCCCGAACCCGAGGTCCGGGCACGGGCCTGGGAGATGGTGGGCGGTGACCCTGACCTGATGGGGCTGTTCGTCGAGCCGCTCGAGGGCATCGCGTCACGTACATGATCACCGGCGGGGTCGCGCCCGTCAGCTACGGCGACCCGCGGTTCACCTACGTCCCACCCTCGAACACGACTCACGCGTCGCGAGATCCCGCTGGCGACCGGCTCCAGGATCTGTGGGAAGCGCGTCCAGTGAGCGGTGGGTTGTGGTTTCGGGTGTTGTCCCCGGTTGTGTTTCATTGATGTCGCTGTCAGTATTGCATTTATGCTGATGAAAGTCTTACAATCATGTCGTTGGCGACCCTGCTATCCTGCCGCCCAATGGACATGGGAGGAGCCCATGGAGTACTGGAACAGGATTGCGGACGCGGAGATCGAGCGGCGGCTGGAGGCCATGGGTGCCGTTGTCGTGGAGGGGCCGAAAGCGTGCGGCAAGACGGCGACGGCGCGCCAGCACTCTGCCAGCGAAGTGCTGCTGGACGTGGACGAGGCGGCCCGGGAAGCGATCGGATTCGACCCTGGGTTGGTCCTGGAGGGGCGGACGCCGCGGCTGATCGACGAGTGGCAGTTGGCGCCGGAGATCTGGAACCACGTCCGGCGCGCCATAGACGATCGGCAGGAGCCTGGCCAGTTCATCCTCACGGGTTCCGCCGTGCCGGCCGATGACACAGTCCGACATACCGGCGCGGGGCGGCTGACCCGCCTCCGGATGCGGCCGATGTCGCTGTTCGAGTCGGGTGCATCGACCGGGGAGGTATCGATATCCGCCGTTCTGGCGGATGGACTCGACCAGGGCGCTCGGTCCAGGCTCGAGACGGGCGCGTTGTTCGAGCTGGTGTCGCTGGGAGGTTGGCCGGGGCACCTGCGGCGGACCTTGAGCGCCGCCCTCCAGGCCAACCGCGACTACCTGGAGGAGATCCGGCGAGTGGACATTTCCCGCCTGGAAGGCGTCTCGCGGGACCCGGAGCGGGTGGGTCGATTCCTCCGCTCGTACGCGCGCAACGTTGCCACTCATGCCTCGATGGCTACGATCGCGGCGGACACCGCTGGCGCGGAGGGACCGTTGAGGGACCACACCGCTCTGGAATACGCCAGCGCGCTGACGCGGCTCATGATCGTCGAGGACCAACCGGCCTGGGCGCCTCATCTGCGCTCGAAATCGATCCTGCGAAACGCTCCGAAGCGGCACCTGGTCGATCCTTCGCTGGCTGTCGCAGCCCTCCGGGCGGGGCCCGACCAGCTCCGGCAGGATCTCGGGCTGTTCGGTCTGCTGTTCGAGTCGCTGGTGGTTCGTGATCTCCGCGTCTACGCGCAGGCGGCGGACGCGGACGTGTACCACTACCGGGACAACACCGGCCTGGAGATTGACGCGGTGATTTCTTCCCACGCCGGGCCGTGGGCCGCCTTCGAGGTGAAGCTGGGGGGCGACGCGCGGATCGAGGAGGCGTCCGCCAACCTGCTGAAGTTCCGGGACAGAGTGGACACGGGGCGGGCGGGAGAGCCGGCGGCGCTGGGGGTCGTGGTGGGCTCAGGACCCTACGCCTACCGCCGGGATGACGGTGCATGGGTGCTCCCCATCGGTGTTCTCGGCCCCTGAGGCGCAGGGGGTGCTTCCAACGAATTCCGCGGCGGAGGCAACTGGAGCCCCGATACCGGGTCCTGAAATCCGTTCACGCCATGAACGAATATCGTTCACGGCTTCCCGCTGCCCTGGCCCCCGGGCGTCCCGCTTTCTAGTTTGGCGGACCCCGACCGCCGATAGGAGCCAGGCGCATGACCGACGACCGCCCCCCCACCTCCGATCCCGACCGCCCGGGCGCGATGATGCCCGCGGGCGACGTGGCCGGCCCCGCCGAGGAGACGGGCCCGCCGGCGCCGTACGTGCCGGCGGAGGAGTCGCCTGCGGAGGCGACGTTCAAGGCCATCACGGCCGGGATCATGTTCGGGATCCTGTTCGGCGCGGCGAACGCGTACCTGGGGCTCCGGGCCGGGCTGACCATCTCGACGTCGATCCCGGTGGCGGTCATGACGGTGGCGCTCTTCCGGGCGCTGCGGGCGGGAGGGGTGAAGAGCTCGATCCTCGAGGCCAACATGTCGCAGACCGTGGGCTCGGCCTCGAGCTCGGTGGCCAGCGGCGTGATCTTCACGCTCCCGGCGCTCTTCCTCTGGGGGTTCGACACGAACCTGGTCCAGATCACGATCCTGGCCATGAGCGGCGGGTTCCTGGGGATCCTGTTCATGATCCCGCTCCGGCCGTACCTGATCGTCCGGGAGCACGACACGCTGCCGTACCCCGAGGGCACGGCGTGCGCGGAGGTGCTGAAGGCCGCGGAAGGCGGCGGGTCCCGGGCGAAGAACGTCTTCCTGGGGCTGGGCGTGGGCGCGGCGCTCAAGGCGGTCACCGGCTGGGTCCGGGCCGTGCCGGACAGCCTCGAGGTCCACATCCCGTTCCTGCGGAAGGGGCAGCTCGGCAGCGACGTGAGCGCGGCGCTCTTCGGCGTGGGCTACATCCTGGGCCCGAAGATCGCCACCATCATGGTGGGCGGCGGGCTGCTCTCGTGGCTGGTCATCATCCCCCTCATCGACTGGTGGGGCGCCGGCCGGGTCGAGCCGCTGTATCCGGAGACGGCGCTGACCATCGCCGAGATGAGCGCGAGCCAGATCTGGACCCGCTACGTCCGCTACATCGGCGCGGGCGCGGTCGCGACTGGCGGGCTGATCACGCTGATCCGGAGCATCCCGACCATGATCGAGAGCTTCCGGATCGGCGCGGCCCAGATCCGGGACCGGATCGCCGCCACCGAGGCGGTCAAGGTGCTGCGGACCCAGGACGACCTGTCGCTCCGCGTGGTGGCCATCGGCTCCGGGATCATCTTCCTGGTCCTCACGCTGGTGCCGCAGGCGTTCAGCTCCATCGAGCTGGCCTGGGGCCGGGCGATCGCGGCGTTCATGGTGGTACTGTTCGCGTTCTTCTTCGTCACCGTCAGCTCCCGGATCGTCGGGCTCGTGGGCGTGACGTCGAACCCCACCAGCGGGATGACCATCGCCACGCTGCTGGGCACCTCGTCGGTCTTCCTGCTCCTGGGCTGGACCGACGACCAGGGGAAGATCGCCGCCATCACCGTCGGCGCCGTCGTCGCCATCGCCGCGTCCATCGCCGGCGACACGTCCCAGGACCTGAAGACCGGCATGCTGCTGGGCGCCACGCCGAAGCGGCAGCAGACGGGCGAGCTGGTGGGCGTGCTGACCTCGGCCGCGTTCGTCGCCATCACCGTCCTGCTCCTGGGCCACGCGTACGGCTTCGGCGGCGAGGAGCTGCCGGCGCCCCAGGCCACCCTCATGCAGCTGGTCATCGACGGCGTCCTCGCCCAGAACCTGCCGTGGACGCTGGTCGCCATCGGCGCGGGCATCGCCATCGTCGCGGAGCTGGCCCGGATCCCGTCGCTGCCCTTCGCGGTGGGCGTCTATCTCCCGGTCTCGACCATGTTCCCGGTCTTCCTGGGCGGGCTGCTCCGGCTGCTCATGCTCCGCCAGGTGGAAGACGACAAGGAGGAGCACCGCGCCCGGCGCGACCGCGGCATCCTCTTCGGCTCCGGGCTCGTGGGCGGCGAGGGGCTCATCGGCGTGGTCATCGCCGGGGCCGCCGGGTACGCCGTGTCCCGGGGCCAGGAGCCGTGGTCCATGGGCTACGAGTGGGCGGGCGCCGCCGCGCCGTGGCTCGCGCTGGCGCTCTTCCTGGCGCTGATCTCGTACTTCCGGCGGCTGGTGCGGGGGCCGGGTGAGCGGGCGGCATAGGGCAGGGGTCGGGGCGCCGCTCGGCAATCGGCGGGTGGGCCGCGGTCTCGCCACCGCCCTCGTCGCCGTCAGCGCCGCCGTCCTGCCCGGCTGCGATCCCGGAAGCACGGGCCCGGAGCCGGAGCGGCTACTGGGCACGCAGCTGCTCGAGGGCGGCGAGCTCGCGCCCGGCGCCTCCTGGGCGTGGCTCGACGCCACGGAGATCGTGTTCCTCGGCTTCGACGGTGCCGGTCTGCACGCGGTCGACGCGGCGACGGGGGCACGGCGCACGGTCGTGCCCGCCGGCGCCGCCAGCCTCCGGGAGCTCCACGTGGTTCCGCCGTACGCGTACTACCTCCAGGACTCGACGCTCCACCGGGTGCGGACGGACGGCGGATCAACGCCGGAGCCCCTGATCCGGCTCGCGGAGGCCGACGACTGGTCGGTGTCGGCCGACCACGCCTGGATCTACTGGCTCGAGTCGACGTACCTGGTTCGGGCGCGGACCGAGCCGGGGGCGACGCGAGATACGTTGACCATGCTCGGCCAGACCCACCGCATGCGGGTGTTCGCGTCGACCGATGGCACGGCCGCCCTGTCCGTCGACTGGGACCTGTTCCCGGGCCGGCTGGTCTGGACCCGGGTGGAGGGTCCGGGGGACACGGGCCGGCCGCCATGCCGCATCCGGGAAGGCTCCGTCGTCCGGTGGGAGGCGGACGAGCCGGTGCTCTACGCGGCCTGCCTCGACGTGTTCCTGCGCCACCCGGTGACGGGTGATTCCACGCGCGTGGCCACCATCGGCGGCGGGCAGGACGGGACGTTCTCGACGGACCTGACCCGCGTCTCGGCCTGGCGACGGTACTGCCCCCGCTGGGTGGACGCCTCGACCTGTCCCGAAGCGGAGCGGGAGCTCTGGGTCGCGGAGGCCGGCGAGACGCCCGGGCGGGTCGGCACGCTGATCACGGCCGCCCGGGCACCGGACGGGGTCGGGAGCTTCAATCCCCTGGACGACACCAGCCCGGCCTACTTCTCGCCGGATGGCGCCCGCGTGGCGTACGTGCTGAACGCGCTGAGCGACCACGACGGGCTCTGGGTGGTGCCCCTCGACTAGACGCGTCGCGCCACGGGCGGGCCTGGAGCCGAGCCGGGCACGGGCCTTACGAGAAGATGGCCCGGACGGGGAGCCGGAAGCCCGGCAGGAGGTAGTGGTCGACCAGGTCGTCGCCCTGCTGGAGGATCCCGGCCTCCTCGCCACCGCGTTCAATGGCTGGACCGGTCATCGACACGACCTCCCGGGACGCTGGCTCTCAGGCACGACGAATAGACGACGCAGCAGCTCCACCGCCCACTCCTCGTACGCCGCTTCGCTCCACCCGCAACCCTCCACCAGCGCGCGGTACACCCCCGGCAGCGTCAGCGACCAGTACGCCTCCCCCGCCCGCTCCGGCGTCCACTCCTGACGCAGCCGGCCCGCCGCGGCCAGCTCCCGGAACACCCCCGTCCAGTGCCGGCGCCGGCCCGACATCCGGTCCTCCCACGCCGCGGCCGCCGCCGCGTCCCCATGCCGCGCGACTTCCAGCGCCAGCGCGGCCTCCCGGATCTCCGCCTCGTACCGCGCCGACGCCCGGGCGATCGACTCCGCCCTCGCCGCCGGGTCCGCCACCGCGCCGGCCTCCCGCAGACGCTCGCCCAGACCCCGCGACTCGTCGATCCACCGCACCAGCGCCAGCAGCAGCTCCGTCCGGGACTCGAAGTGCAGGTACACCGCCTGCCGCGAGACGCCGGCCCGCTTCCCGATCGCCGCCATGGACGTGGTCGGGTCGCCGGTCTCCACGAGCAGCGCGTGAGCCGCGGCGAGGATCCGTTCGCGGGTCCCGCCGCGGGTCCCGCCGGGGGCCTCGGCGCTGGTCGCCTCGCTTGACACTATGTCAATCTCCCGTAGTTTACACTGTGTAAAAACCAACCTACTGGACCCCCCCCGGGAGGAGCAATGACGGCGGAGCGGAAGGCGTTCGAGCGGGAGCGACTGGCGCTGTTCGAGCGGTACGGCGCGACGATGACGCCGGTGCGGGTGCCGGATCGCCAGGGTCGCGAGACGTACGTGCTGGATTCCGGCGGCGGTGGCGATCCGCTGGTCCTGGTGCACGGCGGCGGCTCGGAGGGTTCGATCTGGGCGCCGATCGTGGCGTCGTTGGCGGAGGAGCGCCGGGTGCTGGTACCGGACCGCCCGGGGTGCGGCCTGAGCTACCCGGTCGCGTACGGGGGGTTCGACTACGGGGCGGCGGCGGTGGAATGGATGGCGGACCTGCTCGCCGGGTCGAACCTGGACGAGGTCGATGTGCTGGCCAACTCGATGGGCGGCTTCTTCGCCCTCTCGTACGGGCTGTCGGAGCGTCATCGGATCCGCCGGCTGGTGCTGGCGGGCGCGCCGGCCGGCCTGGACCGCTGGCTGCCCTACCCGCTGCGTCTGCTGGGCGTGAAGGGCGTGAACCGGCTGGTCTTCGCCCTGAGCGGCGAGCCGGACCTGGCGAGCACGCGATCCCTTTTCGACGATCTCCTGGTGGCGGACGGCGACGCCGTCGACGACGAGCTGCTGGAGGTGGCGACGACGGCCCAGGCGCTGCCGGGCGCGGAGGTCGGCTGGCGGACGCTGCTCGAGGAGTGCGTCACGCCGCTGGGCTTCCGGAAGCGGTACATGATCCGGGATCGAGTGGCCGAGCTCGACGTACCGACGCTGTTCCTCTGGGGCGAGGAGGACGCGTTCGCCCCGCCGTCGTCCGGGGAGGCCCTGGCGGCGAGGATGCCGGGGGCGGCGCTGGAGCGAGTCGAGGGCGCCGGCCACCTGCCGTGGCTGGATCGCCCCGAGCCCGTGGTGCGGTCCACCCGGCGCTTTCTCACGGAGACCGTCCGGGAGCAGCGCGGCACGGCCTGACAGCCCGTGGCGGCACCCGACGGTGGGGGACCCGGCGCTCGGCGATGGCGGCCGCGGCGCTCGACGGTGGCGCGGGTTGACATCCGGCGTGTGGTCCCCCCTGTTCACCGCGTCCCCGGAGCACCGATGCCATGGACCACACGCGAGAGCCCCGAGACCCGCCACGCTGGGCCGCGGCCCTGAACGGGCTCGCCGAGCGGGCCATCCGCCCGGTCCCGGGCGGCCGCGTGCCCCTGCGCGCCGCCATCGACGCCCACAAGGCCCTGACCGGGCCCTTCGTCCTGGCGCTCATGGCGATGTACCACACGTACACCGCCGCCGCCTGGGTCTACCTGGCGCTGCACGGCTCGTACGGCGTGGCGTGGGTCCTCAAGGACCTCACCTTCCCGGACCGGCGCTGGCACCGGCGGGTGTCCCTCCTGGGCGCCACCGGCGCGCTCCTGTTCCTGTCCCTCTACTGGGTGGCGCCCGCGGTCCTGGTCCTGGGCAGCGCCGGCATGGTCGACCCCGGCGGCTGGCGCCCGGCGGGGCCCGAGCAGCGGGCCGCCGCCATATTCCTCTACGGCCTCGGCCTGGTCCTCATGATCGGCGCGGACCTCCAGAAGAACCTCACGCTGGCCCGGTGGGGCGGGGGAGACGGCAGCGCCGTCGGGGGGGCCGGAGACAGGGGGCGGAGCGACGGCGCCGCCGGGCCCTCCTCGTCCGCCAAGGCCGGCTCCGCCCCCGCCCCGGGCCCGGGCCTCATCACCACCGGGTTCTTCCGCCACGTCCGGCACCCGAACTACCTCGGCGAGATGCTCATCTACGGCGCCTTCGCCCTGGTGGTGGACCACTGGCTGCCGTGGGTCATACTGGCGGCCATCTGGGTGCTCTACTTCCTGCCGAACATGCTCGTCATGGAGGCTCGCCTCAGTCGTTACGCGGAGTTCGATGAATGGCGGGCGAGGACGGGGTTGTTGCTGCCGCGGCTCGGCCGGTAGCGGCGAGCAAATCGTCGCCTTTCGGCGACAACTGGGTCGGGGCGCTCGCGCGCCCCGCCCAACTCGCCGTCTTCGCGGCAACTCGCGCCTGCGGCGCAACCGCGGGCCCGGCCTGCGGCCGGTCCGCAAACTGGCTCGCTACGCTCGCAACCCGCTCGGCTACGCCTCGCAACCCGGCGTCGGCCTGCGGCCTCGCCAGCCACTGCCACCACACGCAGGCCTCACCGTTGCGGCCGGCGCAGCCGCCGCGGTTTTCGCGAGCGTTAGCGAGCGACGTTTGACGAGGGGCGAAGCCCCGAGTCGGGTTGCGAGCCCGAAGGGCGAGCCAGTTTGCGGCGCGCCAGCGCCGCCGTTGCCGCGACAGCGGCGAGATGCCCCCGCCAGGGGGCCAGTTGAACGGGCGCCGATCAAGGCGCCCGTTCGAGTTGCCGCGAAGACGGCGATTTGCGCGGCTCCGCCGCGCCGCGCCAGCTCATATCTCGGACCTGAGCTCATCCTTTCCGCCGAGGCCTTCCCACGCCTCCTCGTCCCTGGCCCCGGGAAGCTGGTGCTGCCGCACGGCCACCCAGAACGCCGTGCCGGGCTTCTCGAGGGCCCGGGCGAATCGGCCGGCGTGATAGACGTAGACCATGTGGGTGCCCTCGTCGGTGACGACGTGGGTCTGGTCGATGCACGGCTCCTGGCGGGCCTCGCCGCCGAAGCCGCACGACCAGTCCGGCCACTCCTGGGGCCAGGAGAAGAGCTGGATCTCGACCGGGTGCGGCGGGCCCATCCCCCGCTTGTCCCGCTCCGCGTCGGCGCGGCGGTAGGCGTCGAAGAGGACCGTCTCCATCCGACTCGTGAATCGTCGGACTCGCTCGCCGTAGAACCTGTCCGTGTAGCTCATGGGATCGACGTCGGGGTAGGGATCGTACTCGGGCCATTGGCTCGAACGGAAAGCTAGGGGGCCGGGGTGGCGCGGGGGAAGGGGGCGTCCGGCGTCTGGTCGCGGGTCGCCGGTCGCCGGTCGCCTCTGGCCGACCGCACCCGGGTGGCCCATGTTGCGGGCCGGAGCACGATCAGCCAACCAGCGCAGCCGAGCCATGATGCACTTCCGAGCCGTCGCCGTCCTGCCCGTCGTCCTCATCCTCCTCGCCGCCGTCTTCGCCGCCTGCGGCACCGCGCCCGGGCCCATGACCCCGGCGCCGGCGGACGTCGAGCCCGCGCCGGCCGCTTCGCCCCGGGTCGCCGACCCGGCCACGGAGCGGGCCCCGACGCCGCTGGCCGAGCGCCGGGCGCCGGACCCGCGGAACGTCGTCTACGACCCTGCGCTGTTCGGCGACCTGGAGTGGCACTCGATCGGCCCGGCCCGGGGCGGGCGGGTGACGGCGGTGACCGGCGTGATCGGGCAGCCGGGGACGTACTACTTCGGCGCCACGGGCGGCGGCGTGTGGAAGACCACGGACTACGGCCGGAGCTGGCGGAACCTGAGCGACGGCTGGTTCGAGACGGGGAGCATCGGCGCGGTGCGGGTGGCGGAGAGCGACCCGAGCGTGGTCTGGGTGGCCACCGGCAGCGACGGGCTACGGAGCAACGTGATCACGGGGCTGGGCGTGTATCGGTCGACGGACGCGGGCGAGACGTGGCGGTTCACGGGGCTGCGCGACATCGGCAACACCGGCGCCATCGAGGTCGATCCCCGGGACCCGGACGTGGCCTACGTCGCGGCCATCGGGCACCCCTTCGGCCCGAACCCGGAGCGGGGTCTCTACCGCACCCGGGATGGCGGCGCCACCTGGGAGAACGTGCTCTTCATCAGCGACAGCGCCGGGATCGTGGACGTCGAGATCGACCCGTCGGACCCGGACGTGCTGTACGCCTCGAGCTGGCGCGGGGAGCGGAAGCCGTGGACCATCATCAGCGGCGGCCGCCGGGGCGGCGTCTACCGCTCCACCGACGGCGGCGACACGTGGCTCGAGCTGGGCGTGGACGCTGCCGACCCGGCCACCGCCCCCGCCGGGCCCGTGGCGGCCGCCGGGTCGCATGGCGCCGGGCTGCCCACCGGCAATGGCGACCTCTTCGGCAAGATCGACCTGGCCGTGGCCCGGTCGAACCCGGCCACCGTGTACGCCCTGATCGAGGCGCCGGACCCCGCCGACGGGCTCTACCGCAGCGACGACGCCGGCGCCACCTGGCGCCAGGTCTCCTCCGACACCCGGCTCACCGCCCGCGCCTTCTACTACACCAACGTGGACGTCGACCCCACGGACCCCGAGACCGTCTGGGTCAATGCCCACCTCCGGCTGCACCGGTCCACCGATGGCGGCGCCACCTGGGAGACGGTGCGCACGCCCCACGGCGACAACCACGACATCTGGATCGACCCGTCGAACCCGGACCTCATGGTCCAGGGCAATGATGGCGGGGCCAATGTCAGCACCGACGGCGCCCGGAGCTGGTCGACCCAGGACAACCAGCCCACCGCCGAGCTCTACTCCGTCGACCTCGACGACGCCTTCCCCTACTGGGCCTACAGCGGCCAGCAGGACGCCAGCGCCATCGGCGTGGCCAGCCGCCCGCCCGCCGTGGGCTCGAACCAGGTCTACCTGGGCTGCGAGACGGGGCCGGCCGTGCCCAAGCCCGGCGACCCCGACGTGGTCTACAACTCGTGCAAGGGCCGGTTCATGGTCTGGAACCGGGAGACCGGGGAGAACCGCAACTACTGGATCGGCGCCAGGTACATGTACGGCCACGCCGCACGGGACCTGGACTACCGGATGCAGCGGGTCAGCCCCATCGAGGTCAGCCCCCACGACCCGGACCGGGTCTACTACGGCACCCAGTACGTCATGGTCACCGGGGACCACGGCGTCTCCTGGACCCGGCTATCCGACGACCTGACCGCCACGCCACCGGGCACCCAGGGCGTCTCCGGCGAGCCCATCACCCGGGACATCACCGGCGAGGAGGTCTACTCGACCCTCTACGCCATCGCCGAGAGCCCCGTCCGCCCCGGCATCATCTGGGTCGGCTCCTACGACGGCCCCTTCCACGTCTCCACCGACAACGGCGACACCTGGCGCGAGATCACGCCCCCGGACCTGCCCGCCGGCGGCCGGGTCCAGTCCATCGACCCGTCGCCCCACGACCCGGGCACCGCCATCTACAGCGTGCTCCGCTGGCTCCTCGACGACTGGCGGCCCTACGTCTACCGCACCCGGGACTACGGCCGCTCCTGGGAGCGCCTCACCGACGGCGCCAACGGCATCCCCGCCGACTACCCCGTCCGCGTGGCCCGCGAGGACCCCGTCCGCCCAGGCCTCCTCTACGCCGGCACCGAGTTCGGCTTCTACGTCTCCTTCGACGACGGCGCCCGCTGGCAGCCACTCCAGCTCGACCTGCCCGCCACGCCCGTCACCGACATCGCCTTCGCCCCCGGGCCCCTGGCCTGGGGACTGCCGGAGTCGGCCGTGGCCATGGCCCCCGAGCGGCTCCTCGACCACCTCGGCGGCGACCTGGTCATCTCCACCATGGGCCGCGGGTTCTGGGTACTCCGCGACCTCGCGCCCCTGCGCCAGCTCGACGACGACATCGCGGCCGGCCCCGACGGCCACCTCTTCGGCCCCGGCACCGCCACCCTCGCCACCTGGGGCGGGTGGGGCGGCTACGGCGGCGGCCCGGAAGGGCTGCGCTTCGAGTACGGCCAGCCCGGCGCCGTGGTCGACTGGGTCCTGGCCGAGGCCCCCGATCGGGTGACCGTCGAGCTCCTCGACGACGCCGGCAGCGTGATCAACGGCTGGACCAGCGACGCCGACGGCTTCGCCCTCCCGGCCCACGAGGGCACGCCCGGCGAGGAGGCGGCCATGCGGGCCGGCGGCGGCGTCGTGCGGGGCGGGCCCCGGGTCGACCGGAACGCCGGACACACCCGCTTCACCGTCCCCCTCCAGCACCCCGGCCCGTGGCAGGAGGGACGCGACGACGGCGGCCCCGGCGCCGACCCCGACGGCGCGCTGAGCGCCCGCGGCCCCGCCGTCGCCCCCGGACAGTACGCCGTCCGGGTCACCGCCGACGACTGGTCGCAGACCCGGCCCCTCACCGTGGTCATGGACCCGCGCACGCGAGAGATCGGCGTCGCCGAGCAGGACCTCGAGGAGCAGGAGCAGCTCGCCCTCGCCGTCCGCGACCTCCTGAGCCGGGCGAGGCAGCGGCTCGCCGGGGTCGAGGCCGCCCTCGAGTCGGCCTCCGGCCTCGAGCGGCAGCGGCTCACGGCCCTCCACGAGCAGCTCACCGCCCGCGACACCCACTACCCCCAGCCCATGCTCGTCGAGCAGATCCAGTACCTCTACGGCATGATCACCGACACCGCACAGAAACCCGGCATCGACGCCTTCGAGCGCTACGACGAGCTGGCCGAGTGGATGGAGCGGCTGGACGGCTGACGGTTCGGGAAGCTGACGGCGGACGGTTCGCGGCTGGCGGCGGACGGCTCTTCGGCCGACGGCTCATGGCGAGCCGGCCGCGACGCTGCGCCGCCGGCTCGGCCTGCCCGATGGCGTGGTGTCGGGCCTGAGACCGACACGGGTACCCCCCCGGCCGGAAACCGGATCGTCACCCTGCGCCCGTCCCGCAGGAACTCGACCTCCGGCGTTCCGCGCACCCTGGACCGGCCTTCCAGCACGGCCCTCCTGGTAGGGCACCCGGAGCCGCTAGAAGGACACGCCGATCCAGAGCCGGAGACCATGCTGTGAGGAGGTTCCAGGTTCCACTGGCCCGGTGGTCGCCGAAGAACAGGCCCATGTGTCCCCTGGCGTGTCCTCCGGACAGCGGCATGCCAGGTCGAACGCTCTGCGGAGCCCCTCGAGGGTGGCTCGTAGGTGCTTTTCAGTCCATCGAGCGGGACGACCGTCGGCAGGATCCGGCGGCCGTTGGCGAAGCGGAACTCGGCCTGACGTCTTTCCCACCCCATCGAGATCCGCAACCTCAGCGATTCCGTCCACGATGGCCCATGCACGAAAGACGGTCAGCGCCTCTCCCCGGCTGTCGTCCCCCACCACGTCCACGATCTGCCTTCTCTCGCCGCCGCCTAGCCTGTCACGGTCCGTACGGTGTCCCGACCGCACCCGCCCCCGCCAGCGGCGTCCTGCAACAGCAATACGGTACTCCCTCGTGATGCCGGCTTGGAACGTCAGTTCGATCGCAACGGTGGCCGGGCGGAGTCCCTCCAGTGCCAGTAACGACTCTCCGAGATCGACCCAGCCTACCAGTAGTACCCGATGACCAATAGGGCTGACCCGGATTGCAGCCCTTCTTTGGAGTAATACGCCACGTATGCTTCGCTACCACTGTACAACATGAACCCGAGATTTGACCGAACGCCCGCGTACCACTCCAGGACGACATCGGTTACATCGATCAACACACAGGTATCCTGGTTGGGGTTGTGGGAAGCAGTCCCACTTGTGCTGAGCCAACTACCCGGCCGCGTAGCCCATGTGACCGATTGCTCGGACCATTGACCAACGAGCGGAACCGCCCGTATCTCAATGGATCCGGGGTAGCTAGTGTTACCGCCACCTGCTTCACACAAGCGTAGGTTGGACGCACCCCAATCGGTGAAGTAGCTCGGGATTGCTGGGAGATCGAACGCTAGCAATCCGTGGGCTCTCCCTCCCCAGTACCCAGAGTCCCCCGCGACCGTGACGTATTCATGAGAGCCGAAGTTCGTGTTGGGAGACGTCGCCTGGACAAATGCGTCTGCAGTGGTGTAGGTACTCAGGCTCGTCATCTGAGGACCGGGCGCGAGAGCTGATCGCTCCTGCGACCAGCTGGACGTCCCGTGTGAGTTGTGGGCGCGCACTCGGTACGTGTATTCGATCGAGGCGTCGAGGCCCCAGTCATCGTAGCTGGTTGGATTCGCTCCTAGCGAGGCAACGACAGCGTAGCTGCCGCCGCTTGATTTGCGTTGGAGTGTGAACCCGGCTTCATTGTTGGACTGATCGGCGATGTCGACGCTGATTCCTCTCAACGGTTCGTCGCCCACAACGGGGATCAGGTTCCGTATGGCCGGTGCGGCTGGGGGAGAACCTTCGGGCTCAGGGTCACTGTTGGTTTCATCTGGCTCAGTGCTTGTGTCGCCGACTACGCACCCACTCCAGACTGCCGTACCGAGCACCGCCGCAATGACCCTATGTGCCGTTGACGATGTGGTCACGCATCACCTCCCGCTACGCGTTGTCGCAGCTCACAATCTCAGCATTATCCCGATATCAATTGGGTGTGGCTATTCTTCGACGACGGTCCACAGCCGTGGGTAGAGCCGTTGT
>CAYMLW010000057.1:348-16061 GCA_964391035.1 uncultured Gemmatimonadaceae bacterium | reverse complement strand
GACAGCCCTGGTCGAGGTCATGATGGTCGCGTGCCTGTTCGGGGTCGTGCTCGCGGCGATCGCCGGCTTCGCCTCCGCCCAGGCCCGGCTGCTGGCCCGGACCCAGGACAGGACCCGGGCCCAGGCCGTGGTCCGGACCGCCGGCCTGGTCCTCGATGCCGAACTCCGGCACCTGGGCCCGGCCGATATCGCGGCCATCGGTCCCGACTCCGTCCGGCTCCGTGCGGTTCGGGGTGGCGGCGTGGTCTGCGATGCGGACGGGGCGTCCCTCTTCGTCCGATACCGCGGGATCCGCCAGCCCAATCCCGACAAGGACTCGGTGGTCGTGATCCGTGAAGACGCCACCGCCGGTCGGGCGCACCCGCTACTGGGCGTCGGACGGGACGACCGGTGCGGCGGCAGCGTGCGGCTCGAGATCGATGACCACGCCGCCACCGGGTGGGCGCTCGTCTTCGAGACCGGCGCCTATCACGTGGCCGGCCACGCTGTGCGCTATCGACGTGGCGCAGGCGGTCGACAGGCACTCACCGAGGCGCTGCTCGAGGACGGCGCCTTCGAGGCGAGCTCGGGGGTCCTGCGGCTCCACGTCGCGTTCGACCGGGACTCGCTGCCGCAGCTCGATACGATGCACCTCTCGACCCTTCACGTCGCCGTTCCGGAAGTCCCATGACCCGCCCCGGCTTCGCGCTCATCGTTTCCCTGCTCATCGCGATCGCGCTCTCGCTGGTCGGCCTCGGCGCCCTGGCCGTGGGCGTACGGGAGTCGGCCATCGCAGGGACCGTCGAGCGCAGGGCCCGGGCGAGGCTGCGGGCGGAAGCCGGCGCCCTCGCGGCGGTCGAGCGCTGGTCCTCCCGGGCTCACGCCGAACTCGATGTCGGGCAGTCTCACGCCGTGCCTCACCCCGACGCCCGGATCACCGTGTTCCGCATCGACGCCGCGCTGTTCCTCGTTCAGTCGGAATCGGAGGACGATTCGGGCGGCACCGGCGCCGGTGTCACGGCACGGACGGGCCTTCTCGTCCGGACGTATCCGCTCCACCGCGTCACCGACTACCTCCCCGCGGCCATCACCATCGAAGAAACCGGGACGATCGCCGCCGGAGCGGTGGTCGTGCCCGATTCGTGCGTCCACACTGCAGCCGTGCTGGGGTCCGTCACCCTCCTCGACGGAGCATTTATCGCCGGTGCTGTCGTCCCGGCGGAGCCCGACGGGGCCGGGGACCCGTTTCCGTCCGACCTCCTGGCCGCCATTGCCAACGCCCGAATCGAGCCCGGCCGCGTCCGGCCCAGGCCCCTGGCCGCGGACGGCGAGTGCAGACCCGATCCGCTGAACTGGGGCGCCCGCGGCCCCGGCCATCCGTGCCACGACTTCCTGCCCCTCATTCACGCAGCCGGGCCCCTCGTGGTGGACGGGGGGACGGGGCGGGGCATTGTGGTGGTCGACGGCGACCTGGTCCTCGATGGCGGTTTCGAGTTCCAGGGCATTCTGATCGTTCGGGGCGAGCTCACGCTCCGGGGCGGGGCGACCGTCGAAGGTGCGATTCGGGCCACGTCCCTGCGCTTCGAGGACGGGCAGGTGGCCCGGGTGCCGTGCGACCTCCGGCCGGTCCTGGCCGGCCCGGCCCTCGACCGGGCGTTCCGCCCGTCCGGTCGCTGGTGGGTGCCCGTGTTCTGACAGACGAGGCCAGAGCACGGTCCGCAATATGTAGCAATATGCGTAAAATATTGCGATCGACTGTCGCCGGATATCGTTTCCCCTGCGAAACCGCAGGGGGAGAGACCGGTCCGGCACGGAAATCGTAAGGGAAATGGCCGCTGGTTCCCTTGAGAAAGCAAGATCACCGCCTGTGTATCGGCCATGACGAGGGCAGGCGGTGATCGTATTGACACGCATTTAGGGCGGGGGTAGTCTAAAGCGTTCCGCCGCAACGCTCTCCCCCCGCTGAGATTGGATCCTTCGACATGGGACTCTTTGGCCGAGGCAAGGTCACGGCGGGTCTGGACATCGGGAGCGGGTTCGTCAAGCTCGTGGTCATGGATCACTCCAGGCAGGATCCGGAGATCACGAAGATCGCGACGAGCCCCCTCGTGCCGGATGCGATCGTGGAGGGCGAGGTCATGGACCCGGTCCTCGTGGCCGACACTCTCCGTTCCGTCCGGGAATCGGCCGGGCTCAAGAACGACGCGGTCGTGGCCGCGGTCGGCGGACACGACGTGATCATCAAGAAGATCCAGATGGATCGGATGGATGATTCCGAGGCCCGGGAGCTGATCCGCTGGGAAGCCCACCAGCACGTGCCCTTCGACATGGAGAGCGTTCAGCTCGATTTCCAGATCCTGGATCCGGATGGCGTCGATCCCCAGATGTCCGTGCTGCTGGTCGCGGCCAAGCGCGAGCTCATCGAGAACCGCATGACCCTGCTCTCGGACGCGGGGCTCGAGCCGGTCGTGATCGACGTCGATGCCTTCGCCCTGCACAACGCCTTCGAGCAGAGCTACCCGGACAGCATGACCGGCATGGTCGCGCTGGTGAACGTGGGCCACGAGACCTCGAACGTGAACATCCTCGATGAAGGTGTCCCCATCGTCGTACGCGACATCCCATTCGGCGCCCGCCGCATCCGGGAGTCGCTCCAGCGGGAGCGCGGCCTCACGGCCGAAGAGGCCGGGGCCGTCATCCAGGGACGGGAGGAGGCGGCCGACCTGGAGGCCTTCGTCGGCGAGCGAGTCGACGAGCTGGCCGTGGGCATCGAGCGGGCGATCGCATTCATCACGGCCCAGTCCGGAGGCGAGGGCGTGGATCGCGTATACCTCTCCGGCGGTGGCGCCCGTGTGCCCGGCGTGGTGCCGGCCCTCGCCGAGCGGCTCGGCGTGACGACGCACCTCGCCAACCCGCTCGAGCGGGTGGCCGTGAGACCGGAGGTGAGCCTGGAAGTGTCCGTCGACGAGTTGTCGCCCATGCTGATGCTCCCCGTGGGCCTCGCCATGCGAAAGCTCTGAGCCATGATCGAGATCAACCTTCTCCCGGGATCGAGAAAGCGGCGGAGCCCGAAGTCCTTCCTTCCGTCGAAGACCCCGGACATGCCGGATCTCAACTGGCTCACCGTATTCGTCGTGGCCGCGTGGATCATCGGGCCGGCGGTGGGACTCTGGCTCTTCCTCGGCGTGCGCGGTGACCTGCGGGATACCGAGGAAACGCTGGAGCAGGCGGTGGCCGACTCCGCGCGCTACGCGAACGTGATCCAGACGCAGGCGTCGCTGCGAGCCAGGCAGGACACGATCGCCCAGAAGCTGGCCATGATCCAGGAGATCGATGCCGGCCGCTACGTCTGGTCCCACATCTTGGACGAAGTCAGCCGGGCGCTGCCGCCGTTCACGTGGCTGGAAGCGATCGAGGCCCTGAGCGAGGCGACGCAGCCCCGGTTCCAGATCCAGGGCCGGACCGGGAGCCTCCCGGCGCTCACCCGGTTCATGCGCGCCCTCGAGGCGTCTCCGTTCCTCCGTGATGTCGATCTGGTGAGCAGTGAGCAGGGGAGGGTCGGCAGGAACGACGAGCTGGTCAACAACTTCATACTCACCGGAGCCTACGAGCCTCCACCGCTGGACCTGGTGGAGACCGTGCCGCTCTTCGGGGAGGCGCGAGCGGACAGCGCGGTGGCAGGGGAGGCGAGCGATGGCGCTCCTGGGACTTCCTGACGATCCGGCCAAACAGCGGCTCGTGCTGATCGGGCTGATTCCGCTGGTCGCCGTGGCTGCGTACTGGTACTTCCTGCACGACGGCTACGTGCAGGAGCTGAGGGCCGCCGAGAGCCGGCTCGAGACGCTGGAGACGCGGAACGCACAGGCCCGGGCCCGGGCGCCCCAGAGCCGCCAGCTCGAGCAGCGCCTCGATGTCTACGAGCGCCACATCGAGCGACTCGAGGCATTGGTCCCCCGGAGGGAGGAGGTATCGCAGCTTCTGGACACGATCAGCGAGCGGGCCGACGAGATCGGCGTCCGGGTCGTCCAGTTCACGCCGGGCGATACCGACCGTCTCGAGCACTACAACCGCCGGACCTTCCAGATGACCGTGAGCGGGCAGTACCACGAGATCGGTCGGTTCCTGTCGGAGATCGGGTCGCTCCCGAGGATCATCACGCCGACCGGGCTTCGACTGATCCCGACGAGCGGGAACGACCCGGACGAGGAGGTCCTGCTGGCGTCGTTCCTGATCGAGACGTACGTGCTCCGCGACCCCGGGGAGGCAGAGGAGGGGACGGGAACCAGTGGCTGATCTCATGAAGGTGTTCGTGTTGGCCGCCGTGGCGGTGGCCTTCATCCCGTGTCAGACCGAGGGACGGCAGGCCTCCGGGAGCGAGCCGGCGGCCGGTCCCGGGCAGGGTGACCAGGCCGTCACGCTCATCTACCGGCGCGAGGTGTTCACGTATCAGGGCGGGAGCCGCCGTGATCCGTTCCGGCAGCTCACCGGCGAGGCGGGCATGGGGCCGCGATTCGACCAGTTGAGCCTGCAGGGCATCATCTACGGCTCGGGCCGGGGCGAGAGTCTGGCACTGTTGAGTGATTCGGAGGGTCGTGTGTACCGAGTGCGCGTGGGAGATCGGGTCGGCGACTCGCGGGTGATCGAGATCGGTCCGATGCGCGTGGTCCTGGCCGTGGAGAACTTCGGGAGCATCCGGCAAGAGGTGCTGGAGCTTCCTTCGAGGGGAGGCACCAGATGATCCCGACACTACTGCTGCGCGCCCTGCTGCTCACCGCTTTCGCGGCGGTGGAGGGCCTGAGCGTCGTATCGGCGGGTGAGCGGACCCAGATCCTGATCGAGACCGACGGGCGCGTGACGTTCCAGCACCAGATGCTCTCGTCCCCGCCCCGTATCGTGGTGGATCTGAGTGGCGCGGAGTTCCACCTGTCGCAGGCCCAGTACCTGGACATCAATCGTGGCGGCGTCCGTGCGCTCCGCTCGAGCCAGTTCCAGACGGGCGTGGTGCGGGTCGTGATCGACCTGGATCAGTCGGTGGACTATCGGGTGCAGAGCGCGGACGGCGTCGTCCTGGTCTCGTTCGACAACCCGGCCGACGGCTTCGAGCCGTGGTCGTCCGGCCCGGCAAGGACCGCTCGCACCACCCCGGAGGGCCCGTCCGGTGGCGCCGCCCTGGACCGGTCGACACGCCCCGTCGATGTCGGCCGGCCACCGGTCATCGAGGCACCGCAGCAGGCCCGGCAGCCATCTATCAGCGTCGAGTTCCGCAACACGCCGATCGGGGACGTGCTTTCCACCTTCGCCGACTTCTCGGGCCGCAGCATTGTGCCGGGCCAGGGGGTCGGCAACCAGGACGTCACGGCGGCCATCCGGGACCAGCCGTGGGACCAGGCGATGCAGGCGATCCTCGAGGGACAGGGTCTCACCGCCACGGAGATGTCCAGCGGGATCATCATGGTCACATCGCTGGCGAGGCAGCGGGAGCTCGAGACGCAGGAAGAGACTGTCACCCGGAGCGTCCAGCTCCAGTACGTGACCGCCGATTCCATGGCTGCCGAGGCCCAGCAGATGATGGGTGGGGCCGATGCGGGCACCGTAGCGGTCAACAAGACCACGAACTCGCTGGTCCTCACCGGTCGTCGCTCCGTGGTCGGGCGCGTGATCGACCAGCTCGGCGGTCTCGACGAGCCGACGCCGCAGGTCACCGTACAGGTCCGGATCCTGTCCGTCCGGCGCAGCGACTTCGAGGGGCTCGGGATCCACTACGAGCTCAAGGACTCCCAGGGCAGCATGCTGAACCGTCTGGTTCCCGGCTTCCTGGACGAGAACGGCAACCAGGTCTACGAGGCGAGCGAGCAGGTCGACCCGCCCACCGACGTGATCAGCCTCTTCGGCAACAGCGTGTCGGCCGTCGGGAACGCCGCGGAGCGGATCCCGCAGGCCACCTTCGAGGTGATCACCACGCTGCTCCTCGGACAGCACTCGCTGGTCACATGGATCGACGCGGTGCAGCGGCTCGAGCTGGCGGAGCTCCAGGCGGATCCCGTCGTCACGGTCCTGGACAACCGGCAGGCCCGCGTCCACGTGGGCGAGCGCACCCCGATCCGTGTGATCGACCGGGGCTCGCAGAACCAGGAGGGCCCGGTGGCCCAGGTCCGGACCGAGGAGACGGGCGTGATCATCGAGCTGACGCCCCGGGTCATCGGCACGAATCACGTCCTCATCGACCTGCACGCCGAGCGGTCCGAGATCAACTCGTTCTCGACCGACGCCGGATACGTCTTCGGGACGCAGGAGACCGACACCGAGATCCTGCTCCAGGACGGTGAGACGGCGGTGATCAGCGGTCTCACGACGAAGGACCTGCGGAACACGACCCAGGGCATCCCGTTCCTCATGGACCTCCCCCTCATCGGAGCGCTGTTCCGCACCAAGTTCGTGACCGAAGAGAAGGAGGACCTCCTGATCATGGTCACGCCGTACATCGATCGCTCGCGCGGATTCTGAGCTGACCGGGGGAGCCGCTCATGAAGCAGCTACACACCGCCACGGGGCGGACGATCAAGGCGCTGGCGCTCTTCGCCGGACTCGCCGCACTCGGGGCCTGCGACGGGGAGAACCTGTTCCGGACCGATGACCCGCCGGAGATCACCGAATTCCTCGTGGCCTCCGACAACGTGGTCGAGCTCGACTCCCTGGCCGTCGGGATCGAGGCCACGGGGCCGCGCTCGATCCAGGCGCTCCGACTCCAGTTCCAGGGCGCGTTCGACAAGGACACGACCTACACGCTGCAGCCGCCCGAGCGGGGCACGACGATCAGCAGGATCATCACCGTCCTGGTCCCGAGCGAGACGCAGACGGCGGAGCTCACCATCACGGGAACGGCCATCGACGTCGTGCCCGACACGAGCGACCCCGCCGTTGCGGACGTCAGGGTGGTCGACGCCAGCCCGCCGACCGTGTCCGCCAGCGTCGGGCCGGCGCCCGCGCCGGGCGTGCCGCTCTCCGTCACGATTCGGGCCGCCGACGCCCGGGGCGTCGCCCTGGTCGGCGCCCAGATCGGCGACGGCGTGGCCTTCGACACGACGGTCGTCGAGTCGATCCGGACGTCCCGCGACACCGTGGTCACCCTGCGCGTGGCCGTTCCGGGACTGGATGTCGGCCAGCTCGCCGTGATCCCGTTCGCCCAGGACGTGAATGACCTGCTGGGTCAGGGCGAGCCCGCCCTCCTCGAGCTCGAGGACCGGAAGGGACCGACCTTTGATTTCGTGGAGACCGAGCCCGACTCGACGATCCCCCTCTCGGACTCGCTGCGTGTCTTCGCGTCGCTGCAGGATCCGAGCGGCATCCGGCAGATCACGTTCGTGGGCAACGCATACCGGGGCGACCCCAGCATGGGCACCGACTCGGTGGTCCAGCGGTACGGCCCGCTGACCATCACGCTGCCCCGCCCGACGGAGGGCGACACCCTGCCCCGTGCGTACACCTTCGATCCCTGGCTCTTCGCCCAGGACACCCTCACCGTCGAGCCCATCGAGCTGATCCTGAGGGCCGTGGACGGCGAGGGCAACGTGTCCGACACGACGAAGGTCATGTACGTGGGCGGGCCCAAGCTGCGGATCACCTACCCGCCGGACGGCTTCGAGGTACAGACCGGCCGGTCATTCGATGTCCGCGTGGCGGTGGAGGACCGGACCCGGTTGGACAGCGTGAAACTCGCGTTGACGGGTGACCTCGTGGCGGACACGTTCGACCTGGCGCTGCCCGCCCGGACCGACACCCCGATGGTCCTGGTCCAGCCGGTCACCATGCCGCTGCAGGCCGACGAAGTGCGGCTCCAGGCCCGGGCATGGAATACCGGCGAGGTCGAGGGCCAGAGCCAGGTCGTGACGCTCAACGTCGTTACGGATCAGGTGACGGACACGATCCCGCCCGTCGTCACGCTGAGTGCGCAGCGTCTCGCGCCGTCGAACTCCGGCGAGCGGATGGAGCTCCAGGATGAGATCCGGGTCTCGGTCTCCGCCTTCGACGGCGGCTCGGGCCTGGCCCGGATCGGGCTCACGCTCCAGGTCGCGCGCATCGACACGCAGTTCACGGTGGCGGAAGACGTCTTCTATGACGGCTCGGCGAGCTTCGAGGAGCTCGTCTTCCAGGTGCCGATCGACTCGCTGTACGACCTCCTCGGTGTGGACACGGCCCGGGCGGTGCGGGACCTGCTCCTGCCCGAGGACGTCGACCTGCGGATGCACGGGTTCGCGGCGGACACCGCCGGCAACGTGGTGTGCGCGGTCGGGTTCGAGGAACGGCGGCCGTGCGATCCGGCGGGCGACCACGAATCCGATGCGTTCTACGAGGCGGCCGACACCGCCGGGCTGTTCATGGGGATCGATGTGGTCCGGGGCCGGACCATCCTGCTCGACAACCGGGAGGCGGTCATCGCCGACCTGGTAGTCGACACCCTCGAGGAACGACTCTACATGACGGACATCACGTCGAACCTGGTCCGTGGCATCCCCCTCTATTCGGATCAGACCACGCTGGTGCCCGATTCCCAGTTCCCGGTGGCCGTCGGCTCGGCGCCGTGGGGGCTGTTCATCGGCGAGCGGGCCGAGGACGAGCGGATGCTGATCGTGGCCAACTCCGGCGGCACGAACCTCAGCTTCGTGGACATCTCCGGCCCCACGACCAGTGCGGCCGAACGGGACTCGGTCCGTCTGCTGACGCCGAACGCGGTGCTCCGCGAGGTCCGCATCCAGACGGACCAGTTCGGCGCCCTGCGCTACGTGGAAGAGCCCGTCATCGATTTCAGCGACCGGCCCCAGTTCATCGCCCAGGACTCGCTGCGGCGGATCGTCTACTCCACCGTGGGCACCCAGGTGGCGCCGCTCACGACGCTCCGGTTCGTGATCACGGACCCGGCCCGGTCCGCGGAGGATGACCTTCCGGAGGTCCGGTTCATCATCACCGACAACATGATCAACACGGAGGAGGACGCCGTGTTCGCCATCGCCAACGTGGATGATATCAACATCCGGGCGGTGGAAGGGGCGAGCGATTCCATCCAGTTCGTCGGTCACGTCCCGGGATATCCGCGCCAGCGCCTGACCACGCCCTTCTATGCCCAGGCGGCGGACGCGGCCGCCGACCTGAACAGCCAGATCCAGTCGATCATGGAGGGCCGTGGGGACGGCGATGAGGCCGGAATGTACTACTCGTTCCTGAGCCGGGGCGTGTGGGACCTCGATGAGCTCTCCTTCTCGGACACGACGTTCATCGCGGCGTCCGGCGACCGGGGGGCCATCGTGGTCGGAGAAGGAGCAGCCCAGCCGGCGGGTCGGATCCTGATGTGGTTTGCCGAGCCGCATGCGGTGGTATCGGGCTCGATCCCGATCGCCGACCTGGTGAACAACGCGTCCGAGAAGGTCCTCGGCGTGGGGTTGAACGAGAACGGCTCCATGGGCGTCGCCCGGGGTCTCGAAACCACGTTCTTCTTCTCGCCCTGCGACGCCATCGAGTGCCCGCCCGACAACGTCCCGGAGGACCTCTTCCTGAACCCCGGCTGGTTGCGGCTCTTCGGCGAGGTGGCCAACCCGGTCGCGGGCGGTGCCGGCGCCGACTTCCACCCGGATCACGACGAAGTTCTGGATGGCGGGGACGAGGACCCCCTGGGTGGCGGCTTCGCCTTCACGGGGACCGCGACCCACTCGGTGGAGATCACGAACACCTTCCACTTCAAGCGGGTCGCGGACATCCCGATCCGGGACGACGTGGTCGGGCCGCTGAAGGTCGGTCCGCCGTTGAGGTCGGAGCGGTGCACCGAGGACGAGTGCGTGGTCGCGAAGGTGTACGCGATCACGTCTGCTGGCGGGATCGTGGTCCTGGACGTGCGCCGACGCGATCTGCAGTCGAACCCGTAGCCGCAACGGTGAGGGCGGTGTGATGACCGGAGCCGGGCAGACGCCCGGCTCCGGTCGTCGTATTGTGGGGAGGGACCACTGGCCGCCGTTGACGGCCCGGTTGACGGGTCGCCCTGCCTGCCGCCATGGTCTGCACAGCCCTCCCGCGTTGGGAGTCTCCTGTTTCCCGTTACCGGATGGACCGCGATGCACTTCTCGTTCAGAACCGCTGGCGAATCGCACGGTCGGGGCCTGGTCGCCCTGATCGAGGGTGTGCCCGCGGGCCTGGATCTGGACATCGAGCGCCACATCGACCCCCAGCTCAAACGTCGGCAGGGCGGGTACGGCCGTGGGGGGCGGATGGCCATCGAAGATGATCGTGCCGAACCGCTCTCGGGGATCCGCCTCGGCGAGACTCTGGGCAGTCCCATCGCGCTCCTGATCTGGAACCGGGACTGGGAGAACTGGCGGACGGCCATGGCATCGGAGGCGCCATCGCCGGACGCGGATGACCGTACCCTGCGGAGGGTTCACCTGCCGCGGCCGGGCCACGCCGACCTCGTAGGCGTATTGAAGTACCGCCGTGACGATGCCCGGGACATCCTCGAGCGAGCTTCGGCCCGGGAGACCGCCGCCCGGGTCGCGGCGGGTGCCGTGGCCCGACGGCTGCTCGAGACCCTCGGGATCCGCATCGGGAGCCACATCGTGGAGATGGGCGGCGTCGAAGCCCGGCGGCCCGACCCGATCCCCGATGACCTGAACGCCGCCGCGGATGTGTCGCCCCTTCGCACGCTGGACCCGGACGCCGAAGCCCGGATGATCGACGCCGTGGACGCCGCCCGCGAGGACGGCGACACCCTCGGCGGGGTGTACGAGGTCGTCGCCACCGGCGTGGTGGCCGGGCTCGGCAGCTACGTGTCGTGGGACCGACGGCTCGACGGCCGGATCGCGGGGGCCCTCATGTCCATCCCCGCCATGAAGGGCGTCGAGATCGGCCTCGGCTTCGATGCCGCCTGCCGGCCCGGGTCGCAGGTCCACGACGAGATCGAGTACGACACGGCCAGCGGCATGCGACGCACGGGCGGCTACGTCCGGCGCACCAATCGGGCGGGCGGCCTGGAGGGCGGCATCACCACCGGCGCGCCCCTCGTGGCCCGGGTCGCCATGAAGCCGCTGTCCACCCTCATGCGTCCGTTGAAGAGCGTCGACCTGCGGACCAAGGACCCGGCGGAGGCGATCCGCGAGCGGAGCGACGTGGCTGCGCTGGCCGCCGCAGGGGTGGTGGGCGAGGCGATGATGGCCATCGTCCTGGCCGACGCGGTGCTGGAGAAGTTCGGCGGCGATTCCATGGCGGAGCTGAAGCGCAATATCGCGGCGTATCAGGACGACCTCGAGCGGCGAGGCCGCGAGATCCGTGAGGCGGACGATTCGGACACCTACGAGTCCGGCGCCCAATGAGCCATGGCGGTGACCCGGGGTGCGACCGCATCGTGCTGGTGGGGTTCATGGCGGCCGGCAAGACCACGGTGGGTCGGCGCCTGGCGGACCGCCTCGACTGGGCGTTCGTGGACCTGGACGGCCTGATCGAAGAACGGACCGGTCGTACACCGGGCCGGCTGATCCGGGAGGACGGCGAGGCGGCGTTCCGCCGACTGGAGGCGGAGCTGACGGACGAGCTGTCGGGCCGGACCCGGGTCGTCCTGGCCCCTGGCGGCGGCTGGGTCACGAGGCCGGAGCTGGCGGAACGTCTCGGCCCGGGCACGGTACGGGTATGGCTCCGGGTCTCGCCGGCTGAGGCGGTCCAGCGGGCCGAGTCCGATCCGGTGGACCGGCCCCTGCTGGGTCGCCGGGACGGACGGCTGGAGCGGGCCACGGCGCTGCTGGCGGCGCGGGAGCCGTACTACCGGCGGGCGGAGATCACGATGGACGTGGACGACAAGGCACCCTCCCGGGTGGTCGAGGAGATTCTCGATCGCCTGGGTCGGGATCGGGAGGACGATGAGCGATAGCAAGAACCTGGTGATCGTCGAGTCGCCGGCCAAGGCGAGAACGATCGGCAGATACCTGGGACCCGAGTACGCCGTACGTGCGTCGGTCGGCCATGTCCGGGACCTGCCGGAGCGGGAGCTCGGCGTGGACGTCGAGGCCGGCTTCGAGCCCAGCTACGTCACGATCCGGGGCAAGGGGAAGGTGCTGCGGGACCTGTCGCGGGCGGCTCGCCAGGTCGACCGGATCCTCCTGGCCACGGACCCGGACCGGGAGGGCGAAGCGATCGCGTACCACGTGGCCGAGCAGCTCGGGTACGACCCCGAGGACGGCAACCGGTTCGGCCGGATCCGCTTCCACGAGGTCACCCGGGACGCCGTCCGACGGGCGCTGGACCACCCGGAGGAGCTGGACATGCGGAAGGTCGAGGCGCAGCAGGCCCGCAGGATCCTGGACCGGCTCGTGGGTTTCGAGGTCAGCCCCATGTTGTGGTCGCCCATCAAGCGGGGGCTCAGCGCCGGCCGCGTCCAGACCGTTGCGCTCCGGCTCATCACGGAGCGTGAGGCGGAGATCCGGGCCTTCGAGCCCGACGAGTACTGGTCGATCGAGGCCAGCCTCGAGGCCCACGACCAGGCCTTCGAGGCCAAGCTGCACCAGATCGATGGCAGGAAGTTCCGGCTCGAAAACGAGGCCGCGGCACGGGTGGTCCTAGACGACCTGCACGGCGTCCCGTTCACGGTCACGTCGGTGAAGCGGCGGGAGCGCAAGAAGAACCCGCCGCCGCCGTTCACGACCTCCACGCTCCAGCAGGAGGCGGCCAAGCGGCTCGGCTTCAATGCCCGGCGCACGATGCGCGTCGCCCAGAAGCTCTACGAGGGCGTGGAGATGGCCGACGGTGCCACGGGCCTCATCACCTACATGCGGACCGACTCGACCCGCGTGGCGGGCTCCGCGGCGGGGAGGGGCAGGGCCTTCCTCCAGAAGCGGTTCGGCGACCGGTACGTGCCCGGCTCGCCCCGACTCTGGGGCGGCAAGCAGCAGAAGGGCGCACAGGAGGCCCACGAGGCGATCCGACCCACCGACCCGAGCCGGACTCCCGACTCCGTCCGGAAGTACCTCGACCGGGACGGCCACCGGCTCTACGAGCTGATCTGGCTCCGGTTCATGGCCGGCCAGATGCGGCCCGCGGTCTACGACACGACCACGATCGACTTCGACCTCACCGGCGGCGGCCGGCGGTACCTCTTCCGGGCTACCGGGTCGGTGCTGAAGTTCGATGGGTACACGCGCCTGTACCGGGAAGCCCGGGAGGAAGGCGACCACAAGACGCTGGACGACCTCACGCCGCTCCCGTCCATGGAGAAGGGGGAGGATGCCAGGCTGAAAGGGCTGGTGCCGAACCAGCACTTCACGCAGCCGCCGCCCCGCTACACCGAAGCCAGCCTGGTCAAGGAGCTCGGGAAGCAGGGCATCGGGCGGCCGTCGACCTACGCCCAGATCATCTCGACCATCCGGGACCGGAAGTACGTGGAGATGGACAAGAAGCGGTTCGTGGCCACCCCGGTGGGCGAGACCGTCGCCACCTTCCTGACCCGGGTGTTCCCCGACCTCTTCGATGTCGGGTTCACGAGCCAGATGGAGGGTGAGCTCGACCGGATCGAGGAGGGCGAGCTGGAGTGGCGGGCCGTGCTGAAGGACTTCTACGGGCCCTTCAAGGAGCAGTTGAAGAAGGGGGAAGAGAACGCGGCAGACATCATCCGCGACATCGTGGGGTTGACCGACGAGGCGTGTCCCGGCTGCGGCGGCGAGCTGACGGTCCGGTCGAACCGGTACGGCCGCTTCGTGGGGTGCACCTCGTACCCCGACTGCGACTACACCCGCTCCCTCGACGACGACGACCGGCCGGAGCCCGAGCCCACGGGCGAGTCGTGTCCGGAATGCGAGGGAGCGCTCCTGCGCCGGACCGGGCGCTACGGGCCCTTCGTCGGCTGCGAGAACCACCCGGAGTGCTCGTTCACCAAGCCGGTGACGGTTCCGGGTCTCATGTGTCCGAAGTGCGGCGAGGGCGAGGTGGCGGAGAAGCGGACGCGGAAGGGCAAGTCCTTCTGGGGCTGCACCCGCTACCCCGAATGCGACTGGTCCGTCTGGGACGAGCCCGTGGCCGTGCCCTGCCCGACCTGCAGGGGGCCGTTCCTGCTGAAGAAGCGGAGCAGGAAGCGGGGCGAGTACTTCAAGTGCCTCGAGTGCAAGTCGGAGATGTCGCCGGAGACCGTCGAGGCGGAAGCGACGGGCTAGCGATGGCGGAAGTCACGGTCGTCGGCGGGGGGCTCGCGGGCTGCGAGGCGGCGTGGCAGCTGGCGGAGCGCGGCCACGAGGTCGCGCTCGTGGAGATGCGCCCGGTCCGCTCGACCCCGGCCCACCAGACGGACGGGCTGGCGGAGCTGGTCTGCACGAACTCGTTCAAGAGCGAGGACACCTCCAATGCCCACGGCCTGCTCAAGGCCGAGATGCGCGCCCTGGGTTCGCTCCTCCTCGACGCGGCCGACGCGTCGCGCGTGCCCGCCGGGACCGCCCTGGCCGTGGACCGCACCGTCTTCTCCGGGCGGATGACCCGGGCCATGGAGACGCACCCCCGGATCCGGCTGGTCCGGAGTGAGGTGACCGCGCTGCCCGAGGGCCCCGCGGTCATCGCGACCGGGCCCCTCACCTCCGACGCCCTCGCCGCAGGGATCCGGACGCTCCTCGGCGACTCCGGCCTGGCTTTCTACGACGCCATTGCCCCGATCATCGCGGCGGATTCCGTCGACATGGACATCGCCTGGCTCGCGTCCCGATGGGGGAAGGGAGACGGTGACGACTACCTCAATTGCTCGCTGAGCCGGGAGCAGTACGAGACGTTCGTTGCCGAGCTCGTCGCCGCCGATGTCTACCCGGGCCACGACTGGGAGGAGATCCCGTATTTCGAAGGCTGTCTCCCGGTCGAGGTCATGGCCGAGCGGGGCGCCGAAACCCTCCGCTACGGGCCCTTGCGACCGATCGGGCTGCCGGACCCCCGGACCGGCGAGACGCCCCACGCCGTGGTCCAGCTCCGGCGGGAGGACCGCCGCGGCCAGCTCTGGAACATGGTCGGGTTCCAGACCCGACTCCGGACGGGGGAGCAGCGCCGCGTGTTCCGGATGATCCCGGGCCTCGAGGACGCCGAGTTCCTCCGCATGGGATCGATCCACCGGAACACGTACCTCAACTTCCCCGAGCGCCTGAACGACTACGGCGCCCCGGAGGACCGGCCGTCGCTGATCTTCGCGGGCCAGCTCACGGGCGTGGAGGGCTACACGGAGTCCGCCGCCTCCGGGATCCTCGCCGGGATGAACCTGCACCGGCTGGTGACCGGTGAGACGCCCGTGGTGCCGCCGCCCACCACCATGCTGGGCGGGCTCTATCGCTATCTCCGGGAGGCCGATCCCTCGGACTTCCAGCCGATGAACTCCAACTTCGGCCTGGTCGACCCGCTCCGGGAGCGGGTCAAGAAGAAGCGGGAGAAGCGGGAACGGCTGGCGGATCGCGCCCGGAAGGCGATGGCGGAATGGCTCGCCGCGAACGGGATCGAGCCGGTGCGCGTGCCGGAGGGCGGCGTCGCATGACGAGGAGCGGGAACGGCCCCGTCCAGGACTATCTCCGACACCTGGAGGACGGCCGCCAGCTCAGCCCCCACACCGTGGCCGCCTACCGCCGCGACCTGACACAGTTCAGCGACTGGCTGGGCACACAGCACACGACCTGGCGCTGGGACGACGTGGACCGGCTCGATCTGCGGTCGTACCTGGGATTCATGAATCGGAAGGGCTGGGCTCGCCG
>CAYMLW010000057.1:0-338 GCA_964391035.1 uncultured Gemmatimonadaceae bacterium | reverse complement strand
ACGGAAGCTCTCCGCCATCCGCAGCTTCTACCGCTGGCTCCACCGGGAGGGCGTCGTGGACGCGAACCCGGCCCGTACCGTCCGCTCGCCGAAGCTGGAGCGCACGCTCCCCGCGTGGCTCACACAGGGCGACACCGACCGGCTCTTCGTCCTGGCCGAGAACCGCGCCGCCGAAGGCACGTTCCGGGGGCTCCGCGACCTGGCCATCCTCGAGACCTTCTACGCGACGGGGATGCGCGTGTCCGAGCTCCAGGGCCTCGATACCCGGGATGCCGACCTGGTCGGTGACCTGGTCAGGGTGCGCGGCAAGGGGCGCAAGGAGAGGATCCTCCCGCTGG
>CAYMLW010000056.1:0-16163 GCA_964391035.1 uncultured Gemmatimonadaceae bacterium | reverse complement strand
GTCCGGAGCCGCGTCAGGTCCCAGTCGACGCGTACCCCGGCGGAGAGCCCCTCGCCCCGGTTGTAGCGGAGCAGCCCCGTCCCGAGGACCCAGGGCGCGGTCACCGCCGGCCGGCCGATCTCCCATGGCGGCGGCGGGAGCACCTCGAGGCGCTCCGCCAGCTGACGGAGCTCGCCCTCCGAGATCAGCGCCTCTCCCTCCGCGAAGAAGGAGTCCGACAGCCGCTCGTCCCCGAGCAGCAGCATGGTGTCCTCAGGCACGATGACCCGGATCGGAAACTCATCCGGACGGGCCCGGCCGTACGGGTCCCCCGCCAGCTTCCGGGTCACCGGGGGCAGCTCGGGCAGGCCGTACCGGTCGGCCTCGACCGTGTAGTCGGAGTAGCTGACCTCGAAGGTCACGGGCGTCTGGACGGGCCCCATCCGCAGCACGCCGTGGAACGCCATGAGACGCGGCATCCACCATCGCATCTCCCACAGTCCGTACTCCATGGTCATGTACTCGATGGCGAGCTGGACCGGCTTGAACATGTCCGGCACCTCGTCGGCCTCGTCGGACTCCTCGCCGAGGGCCTCCAGGTCCCGGTCGAGATCGAATGCCCGGGCCGGCCGGAACACGGCCTGGACCACGGCGTGGTTGTCGAGCTCGACCCAGAACGACCCCGTCACGACCCGGAACTCCCGCTCCCGGGGCGTCACCCTCAGCTCGGCGAGCCGGACCTCCCTGCCTTCCTGGAGGCGCAGCACGGTGGTGTCTCCGATGGCGTACCGGTAGAGCGCCTCCCCGCCCTCGACCAGGGGGTGCCATGCGAAGCCGCCACCGTTGGGGTTGAGCGGAAGGCGGTCATCGCCCGGCTGGGGCACGAACTCCCGGACCCAGTCGGTGAGATCGTCGGGGACATGAAGACCCGGGATGGCGATGGGCACCGCCTCGCGGGCGCCGTGGACCACGACCCGGCTCGGTCTGTCCCGCCACCAGTCGACGGTGCTCACCGTCTCGCGGCGGAAGAGGAGCCGGTCCCTGCGCAGCGCCCGGATCCCGACGGAGATCCGCTGCTTCGAGAGGGCCGTGTAGTGGAAGACGGAGGCGTCGAGAGCGCCGCGCTGGTCGCGGGCGAGCCGGACCAGGTCGCGGGTGGCGTCGTCCTCGTAGGCCGTGGCCATGGCCATGGAATCGGGACGCAGCTCGAGGGTGTCCCTGGCCTCCGGCCCGAAGACCTGGACCTGGATGTTGACGGTCTGGAGCGCGGCGAGGAGGAGCAGTGCCGAGTTCATGGATCACCGTACGCCGAACCCCGGCCCGATGTTTCCCGCTGGTCCCGGGGCGGGCCCCGGCCTATCTTTGAGGGACTGAACCCCTCAGCGGGAAGAAGGGCATGCTGGACGCGGACACTTCGGCGGAGCTCAACCGACTGTACTGGGATTCCGATCACTCGGTCGGCGACATCGCGGACCGGCTGGACCTCTCGAGGCGAGCCCTCTACGACGGCATCGAGCCGCGCGCCACCGGCGCCCCCTGCCCCGACTGCGGCGGCGAGCTGGTCTTCCGCAACCGGACGGCGCTGGACAGCGACGAGTCCGAGTGTCCCGAGTGCGGCCGGACGGTCGACCTCGGGGACCGGGCCCCGGACGAGGCGGAGCCGGAGGTCGAGCAGGAGTGGCGCGCCGCCTCGCTGTCGCCGATGGGCCGATCGGGCAACGGGCCGCTCCTGGCCATCGCGCTCCTCGGCGGGCTGGCGCTGGGCGCCGTGCTGGGCTACCTGCGCCGCAGCCGCTGAGCCCCGGGTCGTCGCGCCCGCCGATCGCATGACGGGCGATCTCCTTCCCGAGCTGAGGACCGCCATCCCGGGACCCCGGTCCAGGGCACTCGCCCGGCGCCTCGCCCGGGTCGAAAGCCCGAACGTCACCCGTCTGGACGACGCCGGCCCCATCTTCTGGGCCGAGGCCCGCGGCGCCAATGTCGTGGATGTCGACGGCAACCGCTTCATCGACCTGACGGCCGGGTTCGGCGTGGTGGCGGCCGGCCACGGGAACCCGGCGGTCGCGGACGCCGTGGCCGGCCAGGCCCGACGCCTGAGTCACGCCATGGGCGACGTCCATCCCGCCGACGTCAAGGTCCAGCTCCTCGAGCGACTGGCCGAGCTGGCCCCGGGCGACCTGGCCCGGTCGATCCTCTCCGCCAACGGCAGCGACGCGGTGGAGTCTGCTCTCAAGACCGCCGTGATGGCGACCGGGCGGCCGGGCGTCCTCGCCTTTCAGGGGGCCTACCACGGCCTCGGGTACGGCGCCCTCGGCGTGACCGGGATCCCCCGGTTCCGCCGCCCGTTCGAGACGCAGCTCTATCCGGGCGTGCGGTTCGCACCGTTCCCGTCCACGGCGCGGGGTTTCGCGGGCCCCGCCGTCGGGGTCGGACCATCGGTCGGAGGCGGCGAGGGAGACGGGGTCAGCGCCGCGGCGGCGCTGGACCGGGTCGCAGAGCTGGTCCGGGAGGCGGAGTCCTCGGAGCACCCGATCGGAGCGGTGATCGTGGAACCGATCCAGGGCCGGTCCGGGATCCGGGTGCCGGCGGCGGGGTTCCTTCCGGAGCTGCGGGCCCTCTGCTCGGAGCTGGACCTGGTCCTGATCCTGGACGAGGTGTACACGGGCTTCGGCCGTACGGGCGACTGGTTCGCCTGCCAGCACGAGGACGTCGTCCCGGACCTGCTGGTGGTCGGGAAGTCCATGGCCGGAGGTCTGCCGCTGAGCGCCGTGATCGGGACCCCGGAGGTGATGGAGGCGTGGCCGGCCTCGGCGGGGGAGGCGCTCCACACCAGCACATTCCTCGGCAACCCGGTCACCTGCGCGGCGGCGCTGGCACAGCTCGAGGAGATCGAGGCAAGGGGCCTGGTGGCGGCGGCCCGGGAGCTGGGGGAGTGGCTGGGTCGGCGGCTGGAGGACTGGGCCGCGAGCCGGCCATGGGCGCTGGCGACGCGCGGCCGGGGGCTCATGCAGGCCCTGGAGCTGAAGGCGCCGATCCGGGCGGAGGCCGTGGCGGAGGCGGCGCTCCGGCGTGGCGTCCTGCTGCTGCCGGAAGGCAACGCGCTGGCCTTCACGCCTGCGCTGGTGATCGCGCCCGCCCAGCTCGAGCGGGCACTGGCCATTCTCGAGGAGCTGTTGTCCGAGGGGATCGGTTGATGGGAGAATCCGCACCCGGCCGCGGCCCTGGCCCCGACGGGCCGTGTGGCGGAGTCCGGCGGACCGAGTCAGCGGGCCGCGTCGAGCCTGGCGGCCAGGTCGAAGTCCTTGTCCGTGAGTCCGCCCTCGCTGTGTGTGGAGAGGGCGCACCCGACGCGGTCGTAGCGGATATCGATGTCGGGATGGTGGTTCGCCCCCTCGGCCAGGTCGGCGATCCGGTTCACGAACGCGATGGCCTCCGCGAACGAGTCGAGGGTGTAGGTCTTCCGGATCGCGTCGCCTTCACGCGTCCAGCCCCGAAGGTCGTCGAGCCGGTCCCGGATCTCCGCATCATCGAGCAGTGCCACAGGGGTTCTCCTGGTCAGAGGGTGGCGGTCAACGTGTGTCCGGCGCCGTGTACGGGCAAGTTCGACGCCGCGGGGGCGGGCCCGGCAGCGCTCCCCGGCAACGTTGCCTTTTCGAACCGCGACGGCCACCTTCTACCCGATCCGTGACCGAATACCTGATCACTGGCGGGACCGGCTTCGTAGGATCACACCTGATCGAGGCCCTGTCCCGGAACGGCAACTTCGCACGCGCGCTCGTCCGAGAGGGCAGCGACACCCGGATACTCGAGCGGCACGGGATCGAGACGGTCCCCGGTCGGCTGGACGATGTCGAGTCGCTCCGCCGGGCGCTCGGGGATGCGTCCGTCGTCCTGCATCTGGCCGCGGCCACCCGGGCACTGCGCAAGGAGACCTTCCACGCGGTGAACGCGGAGGGCACGGTACGGCTGCTTGACGCGATGGAAGCGGACGGCGGCCGTCGTCGCATGGTGTACCTGAGCTCGCTGGCGGCCGTGGGCCCGTCCGGTGCCCGCCCGGTGGAGCCGGACGACGAGCCGCGCCCGATCACCACGTACGGTCGCAGCAAGCTGGCCGGCGAACGGGCTGCGCTCGAGCGAGACGGAGTGGAGGCGGCGGTGCTCCGGGCGCCCGCGGTCTACGGGCCGCGAGATCGGGACCTGCTGACGTTCTTCCGGTTCGCCCGCTGGCGTGTGCTGCCGACGGCGGGCTCCCTGGATCGGCCGATCCAGATGGTGCACGCCGCGGACCTGGCCCGGGCCCTTCTGGCGGCGGCCGAGTCCGAGGCGGTGGGGGTCTTCCACGTGGCGGAGCCCCGGGCGTACCGGTGGGGTGAAGTGCTGGACCTGGTGGCGGATGCGGTGGGCCGCAGGGCGGTCCGGATCCGGATCCCCGGTGCGCTGGTGCGCATGGCCGCGGCGGCAACGGAAGCGGTGGCGCGACAGGTGGGGCAAGCGGTTATCTTCGACCGAGAGAAGGCCCGGGAGCTGCTGGCGCCGGGGTGGACGTGTGAAACGGAGAGGGCGCGCGACGGATTCGGCTTCCAGGCCTCGATCCCGCTGGACAAAGGCCTGCAGGAAACCGCTGACTGGTATCGAGCGTACAGCTGGCTGTAACGCGATCAATCGGTAGAGTGCGATGAACCTATTCGAGAAATGCTACGGGTTCACGACCGCCCGGGAAGTCCAGGCGGCCGGGTTCTACCCGTATTTCCGGCCCATCAGCGAGTCCCACGACACGGACGTGGTGGTGGAGGGGGAGCGGAAGGTGATGGTCGGGTCCAACAACTACCTGGGGCTCACGCACCACCCGAAGGTCCTGTCCGCCGCGACCGAAGCGCTGAAGCGCTACGGCAGCGGGTGTACGGGCAGCCGTTTTCTGAACGGGACGCTCGACCTCCATCAGGAGTTGGAGGAGAAGCTGGCCGACTTCCTCGGGAAGGAGTCGGCCCTCGTCTTCAGCACGGGGTTCCAGACCAATCTCGGGGTGATCGCCTCCCTGGCCGGGCGCAACGACCACATCTTCAGCGACAAGCTGAACCACGCGAGCATCATCGACGGCTCGCGGATGGCGTACGGCGAGACCCATCGGTACAACCACAACGATATGGAGGACCTCGAGCGACGACTGCGGAATGTCGGCGAGGGCGGGAAGATGATCATCGCCGATGGGGTCTTCTCGATGGAGGGCGACATCGTGGACCTGCCGGCGGTCACATCGCTCGCGGAGGTCCACGGCGCCAAGGTCGTGGTGGACGACGCCCACGCCTTCGGTGTGCTCGGGAAGACGGGCGCGGGGACGGCGGAGCATTTCGGGCTGGTGGACGAGACGGACCTGATCATCACGACGTTCTCGAAGTCGCTGGCGTCCATCGGCGGTGTGGTGGCCGGGCCGGAGGTGGTCATCCACTATCTGAAGCACCACGCCCGCCCGCTCATCTTCAGCGCGAGCATGCCGCCGTCCGCGGTGGCGACGGTGCTGGCGGCACTGGAGGTCCTGCGATCGGAGCCGGAGCGGATCGCGGCGCTCTGGCACAACACGCGCCGGATGCAGCAGGGGCTGGAGGAGCTCGGCTACGACATCGGCAGCAGCGAGACGCCGATCATCCCGGTCGTCATCGGGGAGCTGGACGAGATGCTGGTCTTCTGGAAGCAGATCTTCGATGCCGGCGTGTTCACCAACCCGGTAACGCCGCCGGCGGTCCCGGAGAGCTCGTGTCGCCTCCGGATCTCGCTCATGGCCACACACACCGATGACCACGTCGATCAGGTTCTCGAGGCGTTCGCCGAGGTCGGGAAGCGGATGGCGGTGATCTGACCGTGACCCGGGGATCCATGGAGCCGCCGAAGGTGGTCGCCGTTCGGGGCCGGGCCGAACGAAAGCGCTTCATCCAGCTCCCCTGGCGGATCTACGCCGGCGACCCGGTCTGGGTCCCGCCGCTGCGGGCGGACGTACGCGCGCTCATGAGTCCCGACCATCCCTTCCACGAGCACGCGGACGTCGAGTTCTTCCTGGCCCGGGACGGCAGCGGGGAGGCCCTGGGTCGGATCGCTGCCGCCGAGAACCGGGCGTACAATGACTTCCACGACACCCGGACCGGCTTCATCGGTCTCTTCGAGTGTGTGGACGACGCCGGCGTCGCGGGAGCACTGCTGGACGCCGCCGGCAGCTGGCTGAGGGAGCGGGGCATGACCGAGGTGATCGGACCCTTCAACCTGTCGACCAACGACGAGCTTTACTCCCCCGGGGTCCAGCTGGACTCGTTCGATCGGCCGCCCGTCCTCCTCATGGCGCACAACCCACCGTACTACCGCAGGCTGTTCGAGGAGAACGGCTGGGAGAAGCGGAAGGACCTCCTCTCGTACTGGCTGGAAGAGGAGTCGGCGCCGCCGGAGCGGCTGCTCCGGGGGATGAAGCAGCTGGCGGGTCGGGTCGAGGGGCTGACGGTCCGGCAGCTCCGGCTCGAGGACCTGGACGCGGAGGTCGAGGGAATCAAGGAAGTGTACAACTCGGCCTGGGAGAAGAACTGGGGCTTTGCGCCACTGACGGAAGCGGAGATCCAGCACCTCGCGAAGGACCTGAAGCCGATCGTGGATGAGCGGTTCGCGTTGATGGCCGAGGTGCACGGAGAGCCTGTGGGCTTCGCTCTCGCGCTGCCCGACTACAACCAGGCGCTGCGGCACGTGGACGGCCGGCTCTTCCCGATCGGGCTCTTCAAGCTGCTCTGGTACCGCCGCCGCATCGACCGGCTGCGTGTGTTCACCCTCGGACTCAAGCCCGAGTATCGCCGGAAGGGCATCGACGCCCTCTTCTACCTGCGGATCTACGAGAACGGCCTGGCCGCCGGCTACCACGCGGCTGAAGCGTCGTGGATCCTGGAGGACAACTGGGGGATGCGTCGCGGCCTCGAACGGATGGGCGCCCGGGTATACAAGACCTATCGCGTGTACGGCCGGGAGCTTGACTGACACCCGCGATCCCCTCGACCCGGTCGACCGGCTCATCGGCGGCTACTTTCTCCTCACGGCCGCGACTCAGCTCCTTCCGAACCGCTCCGCTGGCTGGCTGCTGGTGGTCGTCCTGCACCTGGGAATCGGCGCGTTCCTGGTCTCCGGCGCGGTCGGGCGCGCTCGCCAGGACGCCGCACGGCGTGCCCGGGAGTCGGCCGGGCGCCAGGCCGCCGCGACCCGAGCGCTCCTGGACTGGTACCCCCTGCTGCTCTTCCCCTTTCTGTACTGGGAGCTGCCGCTGCTCACCGCGACGGTCTGGGACGGGCAGTTCTTCGACGACCGGGTCCTGGCCTGGGAAGATGCGTTCTTCGGCGGCCAGCCCAGCACCACGCTGGCCCGTCGATTCGACTCCCTCCTCTTCTCCGAGGTCGTGCACGGCGCGTACCTGTCCTACTACTTCCTGATCTACGCCCTGCCGTTCGTCCTCTACCTGCACCGGCGGAGAGACGCCTTCGGGGCCACGCTGTTCGCCCTCATGCTCGGCTTCCTCGGCACCTACGCCCTGTTCATCGCGTTCCCGGTCCAGGGCCCCCGGTACCTGTTCCCGGCGCCGGCGGGCGGGCTCGAGGCCGGGCCGCTCTACCGTCTCACCCATCAGGTCCTCGAGACCGGATCGAGCCGCGGTGCGGCTTTCCCGTCTTCCCACGCGGCGATCGGGGCGATCCAGACGATCAATGCGTTCCGGTACCTGCCCGCCGCGACGCCCATCATGGCGGTCCTCACGGCGGGGCTCTCCGTCGGCGCGGTGTACGGCGGGTTCCACTACGGCGTCGACATCCTGGCCGGGCTGGCCGTCGGCGTGGCCATCGGCGTCGTGGCTCCCCGGTTCCACGGGCGGCGATCGTGAACCGGCCGCTGGTCCGGGCCCTGGTCCTGGCGGTCGCGGTCGTGACTGCCGCCATCTGGCTCCTGCTCGACGGACTGCCCTGGCCCGCCCGCGTGTACACCACCTTCCTGCTCGGCCCCCTCCCGGCCCTGCTTCTGCTCCAGGCCCGGCTCGCGGACCGGCTCCCGGAGGAGGCCGAGCGGGAGGCCGTATACGTGTCGTCCGCGGCCTCGGTCTGGCTCCTCGCCCTGTTCGCGATGGTCGTGTCCCGCTTCAGCGACATCGGCCGGGCCGATCTCCGCCTCGTCGACCTGTCCCCGGCGCTCCTCCTGGGGTCGGCGGCGCTGGCGACGGCGGCAGGCCTCGCGGTCATGGCCCTCGGCAAGGTCATCCGCGTCCCCGAATCCGCGCTGGTCGACTACCTCATTCCGCGGACGACCAGCGAGAAGATCGCCTTCGCCGGGCTGTCCGTGTCCGCCGGGATCGCCGAGGAGCTGGTCTTCCGGAGCTTCCTCATCATCGCGGTCGCCCGGGCCTCGGGCTCGCTGACCGTGGGCGTGATCGTGAGTGTGGGCGCGTTCGCCATCGCCCATACCTACCAGGGCCTGGTGGGCGTGGCCCGGGTCGCCATCCTCGGGCTCGTCCTCACGGCTCCCTTCCTGCTCACGGGCAGTGTCTACCCCTCGATGATCGCACACACCGCGCTGGACCTGCTCGCGGGACTCGTCCTCGCCGACTGGCTCCGGGCGGACCCGGACTGAAGGGACACCCTGACGGCGGTTCAGGGTATGTCGACACCGGGAACAGGGCCCGCCGGGTTCGGCGCCGGGAACGGGGATTGCGCGTAGGTGATTCGGGAGCGGGGAACCGCTCGCCCCGGGAACGGCCCCGGAGCACGAGACGAGGACCATGATTCTACGGCTTTCGTATGAAGAGCTTGTGGCGCTGAACTCGGCCGCCGAGCAGATCCTCGGCGGAGAGGGCGCCGGTGTGCTGGCGCCGCCCGAGCCGGCGGCGGTGCTGGAGCGACGGCTGCCTCTCGAGGGTGACATCTCGGTGATCACACTCTCCGAGCAGCGCGAGCTCATGCGAGCCATGGAGACCCTGGTCGACCACCTGCACCGTCGCATGGACCGCTCGATCCTGGACCGGCACCCGGCGGCCGAGGCCAGCGTTGCCGCGTTCTTCGACTACGCCACTGTCCTGACGGTGCGAGCCAGGCTGGCCGAGATCGGCGCCGAGATGGAGGCGCTGATCGAAGTGATGTCCGGCGCCGGGGGCGACCACGCGGAGATCCGTTTCCCGGACTGACACGCGGGCGGACGAAGGGCGGGCGAATGACACTGCCGGATCTACAGGACGAAGTGGCCTTCATCACCGGCGCATCGCGGGGGCTCGGTCGGGCATTGGCCCACGGGTTCGCCGGCGCCGGAGCCCGGCTCGTACTGTGCGCGCGAGGGGAGGCAGACCTGCGGGCGGTCGAGGCCGAGCTGTCGGATGCCGACGTGGTCGCGGGCGCGGTGGATGTGACCGACGAGGAGGGCGTCGCCGCGCTGGTGTCCCGTGCGGCGGACCGGCTCGGGCCGGTGTCGGTGCTGGTGAACAACGCCTCGGTCCTCGGGGAACGGACCCCGCTGCGGGACCAGTCCCTCGACCGCTGGCGTCAGGTGCTCGAGGTCAACGTGACCGGCACCCTCATCCCGACGCAGGCGGTGCTGCCGGCAATGCGCGAAGCGGGTCGCGGGTCGATCATCAACGTCTCATCGGGAGTCGGCAATGTGGCGCGTGAGCGCTGGGGCGCCTACGCCATCAGCAAGTGGGGCGTCGAGGCGATGACGAAGAACCTGGCGCTGGAGGAAGAGGCCGCGGGGATCCGGGCGAACATCGTGGACCCGGGTCGCCTGCGTACCGAGATGCGCCGGGCCGCGTATCCCGATGAAGACCCGACGGACCCGGCGCCGCCCGAGGATGCCGTGCCCGTCTTCCTGTGGCTGGCCTCCTCCCGGTCGGGCGTCACGGGCCAGCGGTTCCGGGCACTGGAGTGGCGCGAGTAGGCGAGGCTGGCCCTCGCGCACCAAAGCTGCGAAACTGGCGGCGTCCGGACGCCTTCAACCGAAGGAGCACACAGCCCATGCGACGACTCCGTCTTCCCGTCCTCGCCGCCGCGTCCCTCGCCCTGGCCGGGCTCGCCTGCGCTCCCGGGGCCACCGTGGATCGCGACGCAGAGCAGAGCTTCGCGGTGAACGTGGTGAACGAGCTGCCGCACCCGATGATCGTGTCCCTGGACGATGGCGCCACGACCCGGACACTGGGCACGGTCGGCGCCAACCGGCAGGAGCGATTCGTGATCGGCGGGGCGGACCGGCGGACGGTCACCTTCATCGCCATCGACGAGGCGGAGACGCAGACGGTCCGTCGGACGGTGACGCTCGTGGCCGGCGGCACCGTCGAGGTCCGACTGAACTAGCAGCCCCTTCTTACCCGCGGGGCTCCCTCCCCGGCTTGCTCGACAGGCGGTTCTCGAAGGCCACGCCCTCGGCGAGGGAGGCCACCCTGTCGAGCTCCTGCTCCAGGAGGGCGACTCGCCGCTCCAGCAGCTCGGTCTGCTCCCGTCCCGCCCGGACCTCCATGATGCGGGCGATGGAGTCCACGAGGGGCTTGAGGGCGAACCGGAGCGTGATCCCCGCGATCGGGACGAAGAGGATCAGGAACCCGGCGATGATTGCGACGATGTCTTCATCCATGGTGTCTCCTTGTCCGCCCGTGAAAGGGGCTGGGCCCCGCGCGGGCGGCGACCCTCGTGCGGGTGCTCGCGGCGTTCTAGCGGAGGTGCTCCTCGAACAGCTCGAGGATCCGGCGATACTCGTCGGTCCACGAGGCCGGCTCGGTGAAGCCGTGGCCCTCCACCGGGTAGACGGCCATCTCCCAGTCCTCCTTGCCCAGCTCGATCAGGCGCTGGGCCAGCCGTACCACGTCCTGGAAGTGTACGTTCGTGTCGACCATGCCGTGGGCGATGAGGAGCGGGTCCTCGAGCCCTTCGGCGAAGTAGATGGGCGACGAGCGGCGGTAGGCCTCGTCGTCGTCCTGCGGCAGGTTCAGGATCCGGCTGGTGTACCAGTGATTGTAGTGGGCCCAGTCGGTCACGGAGCGGAGCGCGGCCCCGGCGGCGAAGTGATCGGCTTCGGTGAAGAGCGCCATGAGGGTGATGAAGCCACCGTAGGAGCCGCCGTAGATCCCGATCCGCTCGGGGTCGACCCCTTCGACGTCGGCCAGGTACCGAGCCCCGTCCACCTGGTCCGACAGGTCCTTCCCGCCCATGTGCCGGTAGATGGCGGTGCGCCAGTCCCGACCGTAGCCCTCGGAGCCCCGGTAGTCGATGTCGAGCACGGTGAAGCCCTGCGACGCGAGCAGGTGGTGGAACATGTACTCGCGGTAGTAGCTGCTCCAACCCCGGTGGACGTTCTGAAGATAACCGGCGCCGTGGACGAAGATGACGCCCGCGCCGTTGGCCACTCCGCCCACGTCCTCGGGCCGGTAGATGCGGGCCGGGACCGTCGTCCCGTCCCCGGCCTCGAACCGGACGATCTCCGGGTCGATCCAGTCGAAGGACTTCCACTCGTCGGTGGGTGAGTCCGTGACGCGGGTCATCTCGCCGCCCCGGCGGTTGTCCATGACGTGGAGCTCCGGCGGGACGTTCGACCGGGAATACACCACGGCGAGGCGATCGCCCTCCGGCGAGGGCGTAACGTCGTGGATCCCGACCGGACCCGTGATCCGTGTCCGGGCCCCGCCATCCAGTGGCATGTGATAGAAATGGTACTCGTGGGGCGAGCCCTCGTTGGTGGTCAGGTAGAACCGGCGCTCATCGGGTGACAGGGCGACATCGTGGACTTCCCACTCCCCGGCGGTCAGCTGGTCCGGCCCGCCACCGTCCACGTCCACGGTGTAGAGATGGGCCCAGCCGTCCCGCTCGCTGACGAACCAGACGGACTCGCCGTCCGGCATCCACCCGGCGCAGAAGGTGCACGGCCCGCCGATCCACGCCGGGTCGAAGTGGTCGGTCAGCATCCGGAGCTCCCCCGTCTCCCCGTCCACGACGTGGAGCCAGCGGTGCTTGTAGTCGTAGCTGACCGATTCGATCAGGCCGAGAGTGCCCTGGTCGTTCCAGCCGCGCAGGATGACGGAGGCCAGCTCGGGTTGATCGGCGGAAGTGGCGCGGTGCGCGGCGGCGGAGTCGGCGCCGGCCCCGGCGGAGTCGGTCGAGACGCCGAGGGGCGCCTCGATGTCCGGTGCCGCGTCGAGCCAGTGGACGCCGCCGCTGTCCAGCGGCACGAGTCCGACCCGGGCGGAGGACTGGTGGTCGCCCACCTTGCTCCGGACCTCGAGCGGCTGCGTGTAGCCGCTCTCCGTGACGTAGTCGGGGACGATGGTCTGGCGGGCCTGCTCCGCCCGGCGCCCTACCTGGATCAGTGCCCAGCGCTGGCTCGGCGCCACCATGATCCCCTGGAGGTTCTCGTTCTCGGCGATCCGGACGGGATCGGGCTCCCGGGCCTCCCGGGCCTCACGGTCGGCCTCCCGCTGCTCCCGCTCCTCGGCTTCGCGGCGGAGATGCTCGAACAGCTCCCGCTGCTGGGCCTCGAGACCGGCTTCGCGACCTTCGGCCTCCGGCTCCTCTCGCTCCCGTCCCCGGACGAGGTCGGTGAGCTGCCGGAGCGTGCCGTCCCCGCGGCTCAGAGCGAAGGCGTCGTCACCCGCCGTGAAGAAGATGGTCTGTCCGTCTTCACTGAAGCTCGGACTCCGTTCCGGCGCCTCCGTCTCCAGAAGCCGCCGGGCCCGGTTCCGGCGACGATCGATGAGCCATATGTCGCCCTCGTGGCTGACCACCTTCCACCGCCGGTCATCGGTCATGTCGCCCCCGGCCAGGAAGACACCGACCGAGTCCATGTGTTCGTCCGTCACCCGCTCTGGTGCGCCGCCGGTGGCGCGCACGCGGTGGTACTCGGCTTCCTCGTGCCAATCCAGCCCGCCGGGCTTCCACCGGAAGTAGATCCACTCGCCGTCGTCGGTCCAGCGGACCCGGTCCGGTGCCTGACCGACCAGCTCCGGACCGCGCATGATGCTGCGGACGTTCAGATCGAAGGACTGCCCGGACAGGAGGCCCGGAGCGAGCAGCGCCGTCGCCGCGATCAGGAGACTGCGGATCATCGATGAGCTCGACTGGGAACAGGAAAGCGAGGGGGCAACGTACGCCGCCCCGAACGGCCCCTCAAGACGACGGCTGCCAGACGCCCCGCGATCGGCGGGGCGACGGCCCGCGACCTTCTGAAGCCGCGCGACGGGCCCGGAAGCCCGGAGCGTGGCGAGGTATCGGGTCGTGGGGCCCGGGCCGGGCGGGGTCCAGGGGCGGCGTGGGTCGAGGTCAGTCGCCGAAGCTGATCCCCAGGTCCCGGGCGGTCTGGACGACGTCCGAGTCGAGGGGAACGCTCTTGGTGCGGGCGATCGCCTCCTGGAGGGGGACGGCGCGCACACCGGGCGGCTCGAGCGCGACCATGGTACCGAAGCGCTCTTCCTCGACGAGCCTAACGGCGGCCGCGCCGAAGCGCAGGGCGATCAGGCGGTCGTAGGCGATGGGAGAGCCGCCGCGCTGGAGATGGCCCAGGACCAGCGAGCGCGTTTCCTTGCCGGTCTCCTCCGCGATCTGAGCGGCCAGACTCTCCGCGATGCCGCCGAGCCGGGCCACGCCGCCGGGCTTGGCCTCCTCCACGTACATGGGGTCGCCCTCGATGGGGCGGGAGCCCTCGGCGGCCACCACGATGGAGAACCCGCGGCCCATCGCATCCCGGTCCCGGATCTTCTGGAATACCTCCTCGATCCGGTACGGGATCTCCGGGATCAGGATCACATCAGCGGTGGCGCTGACGCCGGCGAAGAGGGCGATCCAGCCGGTGTTGCGCCCCATCAGCTCGACCACCATGACCCGCTCGTGGCTCTCGGCCGTCGAGTGGAGCTTGTCGAGGGCCTCGGACGCCGTCTGGACGGCCGTGTGGAATCCGAAGGTGACCTGGGTGGAGGCGAGGTCGTTGTCGATGGTCTTGGGCACGCCGATCACCGGCAGCCCCTTCTTCGACAGCTCGTTCGCGATGTGCAGCGAGCCATCGCCGCCGATGGCGATCATCGCGTCGAATTTCCGGCCCCGGAACGTGTAGATGATCTCGTCGGACCGATCGACCGTGCGGACCTCGCCGTCCGGGCCCTCGACCGGCCATTCGAACGGGTTGCCCCGGTTCGTGGTCCCGAGGATCGTGCCGCCCAGGTGCGTGATGCCCCGGACCGCCTCCTTGTCCAGACGGACGATGTCCTCCTCGCCCAGCAGACCTCCGTACCCCTTCCGGATCCCGTAGACCTCCCAGCCGCGATTCTGCGCGGCCAGCGCCGTCGCCCGGATCACCGCGTTCAGCCCCGGCGCGTCGCCGCCGCCGGTGTTGATCGCAAGACGCTTCCGACTCATCCGATCTCGTTTCCCTTCACCCGATTTCCGCGAGCGCCTCGCGAACCTCGTCCCACTCCGCGTGGCGCCCGACCCCGTGCTTGGAGAACACAAGTCTTCCGTCCGCCCGGACGTCGTAGATCCCACCGCCGCCTTCGATCAGCTCGACCGTGGTGCCCGGGAACGCTTCCTTGATCCGTGCTTCCATCCTGGAAGCTCGCGGGAGATAGTCTCACAACCCGCAGTATTCGATCGTCACCTTCATCGGTCGCCCTTTCACGCCTGTTTCGTTCCGTACGTTGGGTCGGCCCCCGGTCCGGGGCAAGGCACGGTGCGGAGCGGCTCCGTCACGCGATCGGCCCTGGCACCCCGACAGACGTCGCCCGGCGCCCGATCGGGGACGGGCATCGGGACGGAACCTCGTCAGTTACCGGCGGGGTCGGCCTTCTCGAACGCCGCCCGTGCGCCGTCCATGTCGCCGATGGCGTCGAGGACCTCGCCCTTGAGCGTGTAGAAGGCCCGACCGGTGCCGGCGCCCTGCTCTTCGACGAGCTCCAGGGCGCGTCGTGCCTCGTACATCAGGCCGGCATCCCGGTAGGAGAGAGCGGCCAGGAAGAGACCCTCGGCGGCGGGGTCGATCCCGGCCTCGATCAGCGCTTCCAGGGCCGCCTGCACCGCGGCCACGTCGTCCGCCGACGCCACCACGAAGTGCTTGGGCTCGGCCACCCGACCCACGCTCTCTCCGCCCACGGTCCAGCTGTACCGGGCGCCGGGAATCAGTGGCGGCTCCGTCGGGGGGAGCGTCCATGCGGTGTCGGCGCCGATGCGGTAGCCGACCGGCTCGGCGGCCGGCGGACCGAGCCGCTGGATCTGGAGGATGTAGCGATCGATGTTCAGAACGGGACGCCAGCGGAAGGTGGGCCGGGGGCCGAAGACCTTGATCTCGTTCCGCGGCGCGACCGGGACCGGCGCCCCGGCGATCGGCCGGATCATCCCCTGCCGATTGGGCTGGGTCCGTGCGTCGGTCGTGGCTACCTGGCCGAGTGTGCGTACGGTGCTCGCGAAGAGGCTGCTGGACTCGCCGTCGTCCTCCATCTCCTCGATGGTGACCGGCGCGGCCGCCCGGACCAGGGTGCCGTTGCGGTAGAGGACCACCGCCTGGGAGCCCTCACCGACGATCACCCGGTCGCCCGCCATGAGCTGGAGGCCGACCTCGCCCGCGATCGGCCCGCTCATGCCGGGTCGCTCGACCTCCACTTCGCCCTGGAGCTTGACCAGCAGCGCGACGGGATCCGCCGAAGCCGCTACGGCCATCCCGACGCCGATCAGCAATCCCAGAACCGCGCCCGTCCATGCCCGAGCCGTCCGCATTTTCGACCTCCAATCCCCGATTTGACCGGCCGCCCCGGCCCACGACCCGGGCGGCCACGGATTCGCTATTTCACCTGACGCCGCTCCACCGCGTCCCATTCGGGCGGTGGCGGATTCACCTTGTATTCCTCGCACCGCTCCAGGTAGATCCGGGTCGGTCCGTCCTCCGCATCCACCTCCGCGGCGGCCCGGAAGTACTGGAGCGCCAGCTCGAAGTCCCGGCTGCGGTACGCCTTCACGCCGGCCTCGAACTGCTCGATCAGCTCGGCCCGCTCGCCGAGCTCCTCGCCGGCCAGGGCGACGAGCTCGAAGACGGGCACCGGCGCCTCCCTGCCATACACCGCCAGCAGGTCCAGCTCCCGGACCACGATGGCGTCGCCCGCCTGGTCCCGGGTGTCCCCCGAGATCATGATCCCGATCCGGTACGTCTTGCACGCGGGCTCGAGCCGCGCG
>CAYMLW010000055.1:1025-16289 GCA_964391035.1 uncultured Gemmatimonadaceae bacterium | reverse complement strand
GTTCCGGGCTGGGCGTGACCGATCCGTTCCCGAACTGTGCGAAGCTGTTGTCGCCCCAGCACCAGGCCCGGCCGTCCTCGGCGATGGCGCAGGTGTGCGTCCGGCCGGCGGAGATGGCCACGTAGCGGTTGTCGCCGGCCACGGCCACCGGGAACGGCGAGCTGGTCGATGCGCCGTCGCCGAGCTCCCCGTGCTCGCCCCGGCCCCAGCAGTGGGCGTTGCCGTCGAAGTCGAGCCCGCAGCTGTGGTACAGGCCCGAGGTCACGACCCGGAAGTCGATCCCGCCGATCACCGGCTGCGGCGTCAGCGCCCGCTCGCCCACCACCGCGCCCAGCTGGCCATAGTAGTTCCAGCCCCAGCAGTAGGCGGCGTTCCCGTCGGCGATCGCGCAGGTGTGGAATCCGCCGGCGGTCAGCGCCTGGAACCCGGGGCCCGGGACGGCCGTGGGCTCCGGTCGCGACTCCGGGTCCCCGATCCCGAGCTGCCCGAACTGGCCGCTCCCCCAGCAGTAGGCCGTACCGCCGGCGTCGAGGCCGCAGCTGTGGGCATTGCCCATGGCCACGGACACCAGCGGGCCGCCGACCGTCGCGACCGGGACGTCGCTGGACTCCTCGTCCCCCGACCCGAGCTGGCCGCTGTTCCCGGCACCCCAACAGAACACGTCGCCGTCCGGGGTCAGGGCGCAGGAGTGGTCCACGCCCGCGGGGAACGCCTGGCCCCGGACCGTGACGAACTCCAGCCCGCCTGTGATCAGTGTCGGCTCCGGCTGGATCTCGTCCTGCGGCTGGAAGCCGAGCTGGCCGGCCCCACCATAGCCCCAGCACACCGCCAGGTCGTCGGTCGTGGTGGCACAGGTGTGGGCGCTGCCGGCGTCGATGGAGGTGAACCGGAGACCGCCCAGGACTTCCTCCGGCTCCTTCCGATCCTGAAGATCCCCGACGCCGAGCTGGCCGAACGCGCCGTAGCCCCAGCAGAGGGCCCTCTCGTCGAGCGTCACGCCGCACGTGTGGAGCCTGCCCAGGCTCAGGGTCGAGAACCTGTGCCCCCCAGCCACCGGGACGGGGACCGGCGAGCTCGTTTCGTCCCCGGACCCGAGCTGACCCTCGGTGCCCCGGCCCCAGCAGTACATGGCGCCGGCAGCCGTCAGGGCACAGCTGTGGGCGCCGCCGACCTCGACCGTGACGAAGTCGTCGGACCCGGTGACCCGGCGGGGCGCCAGCGAGCCTGCGGCGGTTCCGGTACCCAGCTGGCCATCGTCGCCCCGACCCCAGCAGGAGACGCCGCCCTCGACTGCCGCCCCGCACGTGTGCCCGTCCCCCGCGCTCACCGACCGCCAGATCCCGGTCGAATGGATCGGTTCCGGGCTCCACAGGCCGGTGGTCGACTCGTTGCCGAGCTGGCCGTCGCCGTTGTTGCCCCAGCAGTACGCCCGGCCGTCCGACGCCACGCCGCAGGTGTGGAGGTCGCCCGCGCTGATCGAGCGGAAGGAGAACGGCGCCGCCACCGGGACGGGGGTGGCCTGATCCGCCAGGGCGCGGTTCCCGAGCTGGCCGTTGCCGCCGCGACCCCAGCAGAACGCGTTGCCGGCCACGTCGAGGGCGCAGGTGTGGGACCGCCCCATGCTCACCAGCGTGAAGGGGATCTCGCCCTGGACCCGGACCGGGCCGGCATGGCTGGCCATGTCGCCGGCCCCGAGCTGGCCGTTCAGGCCGAGTCCCCAGCAGTACAGGGCCGATGTCCCGGTCAGGGCGCAGGTGTGGTCCTGCCCCCGGCTCAGCGGCGGCACCCGGACCGTGATGTGGGAGGTCCCCGTGATCCCGGCGACCCGGGCCGCGACCGATGTCTGCCCTTCCCGGACGCCGAAGATGCGGCCGTCGGAGCCCACCGTGACGATGGTCGTGTCGAGACTGAGCCAGGTCACGGGCATCTCCGGGAGGATCTCACCGCCCCGGGTGTACAGCCGGACCTGGAGCTGCCGGAACGTCCCTGCCTGGACCTCGAGGGCCTCCGGGACGACCTCTACGGCGGCCACGCCGGTCTCGGGACCGGTCGGCTCGTCGCCGCACGCCAGCACGGCCAGGAGCGGTAGAAGAGCCCGCCACCGGACGGCGCGAGTGCCCGACCGGGTCCGATCCCGGCTCACGGCTGGCCCACTCCTCCGACCCAGCGCACCCCGATCCGCCCGGAACGGTCGCGCCAGTCCGACCCCTCTTCCCAGGCGACGCCGCCTAGCAGCTCCACGTTCCGGAACACCCGCCAGTCGACCTCCACGACCGCACCGAAGCTTCCGCCCTCGCGGTCGGGCGCATAGACGTTGTACTCGCCCCGGTCCCGGGCGAAGAGCTGGGACGAGAGGCGCAGGGTCGATCGGGCCAGGTCCGCCCCGCCGTACAGCCGCCACTCCGAGCCGTGCCCGCCCAGGGGATGGCCCATGTGGCGGCCTTCGTCGGTCCACCCTTCGTGGAACCACCAGTGCCGGTACCAGATCCAGTGGCCGAGAGACAGCCCGGCGAACCGGGTGTACTCGAGGCCGACCGCAGCCTGGGGCAGCCCGGGGACCGCCACCACGTCGATCGCCGCCACGATCCCCGGCTGCTCCGAGATCGCGCCGGCCGAGTCCTCGAAGCCCCATTCCAGGCGGAGCACGGCGGGCACGGGCGCTGGAAGCCGGTAGCGGACGTCGATCGAGCCGAGCTGGTTCTCGAACCCGCTCCCACCCTCCGCCACGTGCTTCCCGATGACCACTTTCCAGATCCTGTCCGCCGTGACCGGGAGGTTCCGCTCGCCGCCGAACATCGCCGCCCGGGTGAAACCGATCCCGAGCCGGGGATGGGGCTGGGCCGAGAGACGCATGGTCCAGAGCCAGGGCCACCCGATGAAGCCGTTGTCGGCGGCCCGCGACAGGGAGGTCTCGAACCCGAGTCGGCCGATCCAGGGCACCGCCACCGGGCGGAGCACGAGCCCTCCGCCATCCAGCCGGAGGCTGTCCAGGACCAGCCCGCCCCCCATCCCGACGCTGTAGCCCCACGGCCGGCGGCCGAACCAGAGGCCGACCGGGCCGGTGGCCAGCACGCCATACACCTCGTCCACCTCGAACCCGGACCCCGACACCCGGGCAGCCGCCTGGCTGGCGACGCGGCCGACGGCGACGCCGCCGCCCGCGCTCAGAAAGGGCTCCGATGTGGTGGGGACGGCGATCGGTCCCGTCCAGTCGGTCTCCTCGAACCCGCCGACCCCGGGCCGCACGCCCCCGGCATGGCCCTCGTAGGCCGCGGTCACCCGGCCAAAGACCAGGGCCATGTCGGACGGGTCGGCCTCGGTGCCCGGGCCGCCCATCAGGTTGGCGGGAATCCCGCCCCCCGTCTCCTCGTTGAAGCGCACCCGGTAGCCGTCCACCAAGACCGCCAGGTCGGGACCCGCCCGCTCACTGGCCGTCTCGAAGTGGCGCTGCACCTCCTTCACGGGCACCGCCCTGGAAACGGGGTCGTAGCCGGTGAGCAGGCCGAGGCCGTCCAGCCGGGCGAGAGCCCGGTGGGCCCAGTGGCCCGTGGGGATGTAGGACGAAGCGCCCTGCGCACTCAGCGGTGCACAGACCGCGAGCAGCAGAGCGACGACAGCGGCCGGTCCGCCTCGCCGCACCCGGCTCACGGGGATGAGCCGTGGAGGTAGGCGTACGCCGCGGCGGCCCCCGCGCGGCTCTCCTGGCGCATGTCCAGGTCGCTCAGCACGGTGCCGAGGACCGGAGCCCGCACGTTCTCGAGCCGCTCCAGGGCGTACTGGACGGCGTCCCTGTCCGTCACGCCGGCCCGGGCGACGAGGACCACGCCATCGGTGTGCGTCCCCAGGATCGCGGCATCCGCCACCGCGTTCAGCGGCGGCGCGTCGAAGACGATCATCTCGTACCCGGTCCGCCACTGCTCGATCAGTCGCCGGACCGGCTCGGAGCCCAGGAGCTCGGCCGGGTTCGCCGGTCGGGCGCCGCTCGCCAGGAAGTCGAGGCGGCCGTATCCCTCCGGCGCGACCCTCTGGACCGCGTCCTCGAGGGCGGCCTCGCCGCGGATCACGTCGGCGAGGCCCGGCTCGCGGCCCCGATCGAAGAGATCGTGCAGCGCCCCCCGTCGCAAGTCGGCATCGACCAGGAGCACCGCCATCTCCTGCTGGGCCAGGGTGAGGGCCAGGTTCACCGCGGTGGCGGACCCGTCCCCGGGCAGCGCGCTGGTGAACACGACGGTCCGGGGCCGCCGGTCCGGCACGGCGAACGCGATGCTCGTCTGCAGCGCGCGGTAGGCCTCGACGAACGGCCCGCGCGGGTCCGCGTTCGTGACCAGCCGCGTGGGCCGCGGCTCCCGGTCCCGGCCGAGGCGGCCGTTCCCGCGCTCCCGGGTCCGGGGGATCGCGCCGAGGACCGTCAGTCCCACGGCCTGCTGGAGGTCGTCGCGGGTGCGGACGGTCCGGTCCATCGCGTCCCGCGCCAGGGCGCCGCCCAGCCCGAGAACGGCGCCGAGGAAGAGGGCGAAGACCATGCTGACCGGAATGTTCGGCTTGACCGGGTCGTCCGGGAGGATGGCCGGGTCGACCACGCGGGCGCCGACATCCTGGATCGCGACCCGCAGCTCGGCCTCCTTGAGCCGGTTCTGGAGCGCCAGGTAGATCTCGTTCAGCACCGTGGCCTGCCGCAGCAGGCGGCCGTATTCGATCTCCCTCTGGGGCACCCGCTCGAGCTCGCTCCGGTACCCGGCCAGCGTGGCGTCCAGCGATGCCACCTGCTGCCGGAGGCCCTGGAGGTACGTGGTCGCCAGGTTGCGCAGCTCCCACTCGATCTCCCGGATCCGGTTGGTCAGGACCCGGACATCGATATCCTCCGCCGTGCGACGGTTCAGCAGCCTGGCCCGCTCGTTCTCCACCTCGGCCAGCTGGCCCAGCAGCTCGGAGGCCGCGGGGTTCCGGAAGAGAGTGGGGAACGCGATCAGACGACGGTACTCCGACGAGTCGCCCGCCTCGGTCGGGGTCCCGGCCTCGACCTCGCTGAGCAGCTCTTGCAGGGCAGCGCCCTCGGCGGCGATGGCGTCCCGGTCCGCCTGCATCTCGGCCAGCCGCTCCATCTGCGCCGACGCCTCGGCCTCCGGCGCGATGACCAGGTTCTGCTCGCGGAAGGCCCGCAGCGCGTCCTCGGCCCCCGCCAGCTGGAGCGACAGCGCCCGGATCTGGTCGTCCAGGAAGCCCACCGTGCTCCGGGCCTCCGACGTCTTCAGGGCCCGGTGCCGCTCGATGAAGGTGTGGGCCAGGCCGTTGGTCGCGTCCCGGACCAGGATCGGGTCCGGGCCCGTGTGACTCGCCACCACGATGTCCGCCTCTCGCGTCGGACGGGACACGCCCGTCTCGTCCCGGAGCGCTTCCACGGCGTCGTTGAAGGCGTCCACCCGGAACCGGATCGACTCGAGCCCGGCGGCCTCCGGCATCAGTGTGGCCGTTCCACCGAGGAGCGGGATCGACGACCCCACGGCGAACTCGCCCACCGGCTCCGTCACCTTCCGGGGCAGGACCCAGAACACCTTGTCATCGGGGTCCGGGACCCACTCGACCTCGACCTGGAACCGGCCGTCCGCCACCCGTTCCAGGCGATACTCCGCGGCTTCCGCGTCCCGGCTCACGTCGATCCGGGAGAGCACCAGCGAACGCGGCGTCCGGCGGGGCGACTCGAGAACGAGCTGGAGGCCCAGCGAGTCGACCACGTCCTCGGCGATGGTGCGGCTCCGGAGCACCTCCATCTCGGTCTCCACGCCGCTCCCGCCACCGGTCAAGCCCGGCAGGAACCCCTCGACCTGGGAAAGCAGCGGGATGTCCGGCTCCTCCTGCTCGATCCGGATCGACGTCGACTGCTGGTAGATCGGGGTGACCGTCAGGAGGAACGCCGCGGTGGCGAATACCACCACCGCCGGGATGCCGAGGGCCAGCGGCCAGTGCCGACGCACTGCCCGCCAGGCGTCGGCCAGCCGGGCGTCGTCCCTGCGACTCGTGCCGTTGCGCGATGGACCGTGACTCATGTACGCGTCGCTCATCCGGTCAGTTGCCGGAGCCGCTCTGCGCGATGACCACGGCAGCCACGCCGGCAGCCGAGGTCAACACCGTCAGCACCACCCCGTAGTTGCGCAGGAACCAGTTCCGCTCCGGCACGTAGAGCACGTCCCCCGACCGGAGCGGCAGCTCGGCGAGGCGGCGGTCGGCATCCATCTCGATCCGGAAACGCTCCCCCGCCCGCACGATCTCCATGACATTCTGCTTCCCCGCCGTCGAGATCCCGCCGGCCTCCGCCAGCGCGTCGCCCAGCGTCATGGTGCTGTCCAGCGGGTACAGCCCGGGACGCCCCACGGCGCCCAGGATCTGGATCCGACGCAGGACCACCACGTCCACCGTGGGGTTCCGCAGGTCTTCCCGCAACGCCTCCGTCAGCCTCGCTTCCAGCGACGCCTCCGTCTCGTGCCGCACGTCCCACTTCCCCACCCGGGGCAGCACCACCTGGCCCGACGGGTCCACCATGAACTCCCCCGACAGATCCTCCTCCCGCCAGACCTGCACCTTGACCACGTCTCCCGGCCGGAGATTCTGTTCCGGCATCGCGGCCCCCGGCTCGAACGGCGGCGGTGCGGCCGAAGCGCAGCCCATGAGAACCAGGAGGCAGAGCGTGACACTCCTGCGGAAATACGACTGGGTCATGACACGTGGCTCGAACGACGAGGTCCGCCCGCAGGGCGGGCGAGCACGGTGAAAAACCGGGTCTTGTGCAAGCCGAAAAGCTACCGCGATCCCCGGGGCCCTGCAAGGGATCGCGACCCCTGCCAGGCCTCCTCCACGCCCCTGTCTCTCCACCCTCTACTCGACCCTCACCTTCTCTGTTCCACGCCCGTGTCCGTGTCCGTCTGGCGTGTCCGGCCGTTCCCGCGCCCCGCTCCCGTGTCCGTGCCCCTGCCCGTGTCCGTGTCCCGATGCCCGACCCATCACCTCTCCTCCGTGTCGTCCCCCTCCGGCACCGGCATCACCCCCCGCACCGCCCACGGCGCCACGCTCCAGACCATCTGGAGCAGGTGTTTCCTGAGGTCGAATACCCGGGGGTACCGCCGGCGGACCTCGCCCAGCCCGGGGATCACCTTCAACGGCGTGACCAGAACCAGGCGGACCAGCGACCGGATCCCGAACACGGCCCGGGCCAGCGCGCCCATGATGACGCCCTGGGCCTCCCGGATCAGCCGCACCTTGACCTCCCCCTCGAGGAGGTAGAGCCGGGCCGGTGAGCGTTTGGAGGAACGCCCGCTGTAGTGGACGGTCGTGACGTCGCCGAGGTAGCGGATCCGCCAGCCGGCCCGCTGGACCCGCAGGCAGAACGACAGGTCCTCGTGGTACATGAACACGTCCTCCGGCAGCCCGCCGACCGCTTCCACCGTGTCCCGTCGGGCGAGCATGAAGGCCCCCGAGACCGCGTCCACGTCCCGCTCCCCCCGGTGGTCCCACCCCACCATCAGGTGGTGATTGAAGGTCGGGCTGTCGGGGAAGAGCATGTGGAGCCAGAGCGCCTCGGAGAGGAGGTCCCGCAGTCCGTACCGGTTTCGGGCACACTCGAGCTGCGTCGCGCCGTCCGGGTACACCAGGCGACACCCGACCACGCCGACCCCCGGATCACTCTCCAGCGCTTCCACGCACGCAGCCAGCGTCCCTTCCCCGATCTCCGTGTCCGGGTTCAGGAACAGGACGTGACGACCCCGCGCAAGCTCGAGCGCCCGGTTGTTCGCTCGCGGGAACCCGACGTTGCCACCGTCGTCCCGCACCACCGCGTCCGGGTACCGATCCCGGATCGCCGCCACCGTCCCGTCCGTCGACCCGTTGTCCACCACGATGACCTCGAGGGGCACCGCCTCCGCCTCCAGGTACACCGACGCCAGGCACCGGAGCGCGTCCTCCCGGGAGTTCCACGTCACGATCACCACCGAGACGACCGGCGGCCTCTCGGCTGACGGCTGACGGCTGGCGGCTGACGGCCCCTCGGCTGACGGCCCCTCGGCTGACGGCTGACGGCTGGCGGCTGACGGCGCCTCGCCCCCTTCGCGGTCCTCACCGCTCAGATCATTCACCTGCGCACCTCCCCCGACGACCCGGGACCCGCACAATCCCGTTCACGACACCGTCCCCCGACGCCGCGATCCCGATCCCGATCGATGTCTCGATTTCCCACCATACGGATCTCGGCTGTCTCGTGCCGGTGCGCTGTTCCGCCGCGCCCCATCACGTGGGGGTCCGTCCCGCCCGTCGCGTCGAGCCGTTCGTCGCGTCGTCGCGGTGAATCGCTGTTCTCATCGCGTGGTCGCGGTGAGCTCCCTCCGGGGCCCCTCATCCCCGCCTCCCCACGAGCCGCACCACCCGCTCCCGGTCCGCCGCCAGGAGCCCGAACCGCCAGACCGCCGCCAGGAGCGCGGCGAGGCAGCCGAGGACGAGGGTCGCCCGGAGCCAGAGGTCCGGCACCCAGGCGGCCGCCGCGATCGCGGCCACCCCGGCGGCCACAACCAGCGCCGCCGTCTGGGGCACCCGTTCGGCCACCAGCGCGCGGGTCGAGAGCCGGGACAGGTGGCCCGCGGCCCAGAAGAGGAGCGCGGCGTCGATGGTGACGCGGATCGACCACGCCGCCGCGGCCCCGACGATGCCCCACCGGCTGATGAGCAGCCACGCCAGGACGGCATGGATCGGCAACTCGAGGAGGTGGAACTTGGCGGTCAGGTCGGGGCGGCCGGTCCCCTGCACCAGCGCGTGGGGGACCCAGGCCAGGGCATTGACCAGGAACCCCACGGCCAGGATCTGCATGGCCAGCGCGCCGTTGGCCGCGAACTCCGCGTCCATCCAGATCGCCAGGATGTCATGGGCCCCGGCCACCAGGAGCACGACGACGGCGCCGACCCCGATCAGCACGTACTTCACGCCGCCGGCCACCAGCCGGTCCATCCGCTCCCACTCCCTACGGCCCGTCAGCGTGCTGAAGGCCGGGAACAGGGTGGCCACCAGCGCGGCGGGGATGATGGGCAGCACCCGGGCCAGCACCTCGAACGGCACCGTGTAGTACGCCACCGCGCTCATCGTCACCAGCGCCCCCAGGGCGAACCGATCGAGGTAGACCAGCATCGGCGACACGATCCCCGACACCGTCACCCAGCTCCCGAAGCTGATGAGCGCCGGCCAGTCCACGCCGCGCAGCCCCAGTCCAGTGCGCAGCACCGGGAATACCCGCAGGGACAACACCAGGAACGCCGCCGCCCCGAGCACGCGGCCGGCGAGCAGCAACGCCAGTATCCCCGGCAGTCGCCAACCCAGGAGCACGCCCACCAGCGGGAGCAGGAACTGGGCGGTCCGGACCGGGATCTGCACCGCGTTCACCAGGTCGAAGCGCTGCGCCGCCTCCAGGACCCCCCGCAGCGATCCCGAGACCAGCACCGCCGGGATGACCGGGGCCAGGATGTACAGGCTCAGCCGGGCCTCGTCGACCAGCGGCCCCGGGATCTCGAAGACCCGCTCCGACAGCAGTCCCGCCGTCGCCACCACGATCCCGCAGCCCACCAGCCCGAACGCCAGCTGGATCGCCACCGACCCCCAGACCAGCCCCGGCAGCCGCTCCGGCTCATCGTTCCCCGCCGCGTCCGCCACGAACTTCGTCGTCGCCCGGCCGAAGCCGATCTCGCCGAAGTATCCCAGGATCGCCAGCGCGATGCCCAGGATCCCGAACCGCTCCTCCCCCATCCCGTCCACGATCGCCGGGATCGCCGCCACCGCCACCAGGAGCGGCACGATCTGGCCGAGCAGGTTGATCGCGCTGTTCCGCGCCAGCACGCCGCCGTGCAGCTCGAGGCCGCCCCCGCCTCCCTCACCCCCCATCCGACCCCGCGAAATCCGCCCCATCCCGGCCGCTGGATTCTCGACTCTCGATTCTTGACTCCTGGACCTCGACAAGCTCCCGCAGCGCCCTCAGCATCCACGCCTGCGACCACCGCATGTACGGGATCCGGATCCGGTAGCGGCGATGGATCCGGTAGTGGAACCAGCCGGCGGCATCCTGGAGGTGGGTCATCGCCCACTCCGCAAGCTCCCGGGCCCGGTCGACCGCCTCCGGATCCCGGTCCGCGAAGGCCAGGTACGTCAGGATCGCCTGGGCCACCGCGTGAGCATCCACGGGCCAGTCGCTGTCGGGGTAGTAGCGGGGCGCGCCGTCCTCACGGAAGAGCGCGGTCCGCCAGTACCCGTAGCCGGCCCGCACCGCGTCGTCGAACTCGGCCGTGCCGAGACACTCGCCGATGGCCAGGAGCGAGTTCAGCACGAACCCGGTGTGGAAGCTGTCCACCCAGCCGTCCAGCGACGCGTCCAGCCCGTACAGCCACGACCCGTCCGCCTCCTGCCGCCGCACCACGGCCCTCGCCGCCGCCGCCGCCACATCCGCCAGCTCCTCCACCGCCGCACCTCCTCCCCCGTCCGCCATACCCGCGCCCCGGCCCACGCCCTCTCCCTCGCGCCCTCCCCTCGGGGAGAGAGGGGCGGGGCCCGATGCTCGACGATCGATGCTCGATGCTCGATACACCCTCGCCAGTAGCTCCGCGCCCAGCAGACTGGCGTTGTAGACCCAGCGTCGGTCCAGCGGGGTGTAGGAGAAGAAGAGCTCGTCGGGCCCGGTGTCCAGCCGGTTCAGGTCCCGCAGGACGAAGTCGCACGCGCTCCGGGCGGTGTCGGCGTCGCCCGCTTCGAGCAGCGCCCGGGCGATGAACGCCGTGTTCACCACCGTCGGCGTCCCGGCGGGAGCGTAGAACCCCCGGTTGGGCCAGGGGAAGTCGTAGCCCCAGCAGGCACCGCTGTACCCTGGCGACGCGGCGTCCCGTAGCCACGCGGCGAACGCCTCGACCCGGGCCCGATCGGATGGCTCGCTGCTCGCCCGGTAGCGCAGCAGGTAGGACTCCAGGAAGAGCCCGATCCCCTTGGAATTGCGACCCCTGGGTACGCCGAGGAGCGGTCGCAGGTTGACCGGGCTCCGCTTCAAAAGCTGGACCCAGAGCTGGCCCAGCCGCCGGGAGCCGAAGGTCAGTCCGCGCAGGAGCGGGCTGTTCAGCGCGTCGAAGGGGTCCCAGCCGCGGAAGTCCTCTGCCTCGACCCAGGCCTCGAGCCGCCGGAGCGAGTCGTGGACGGGCGGCGTGGCCATGCTCAGACCGTTTCGTGGGCCGGCTCGGTGGCCTCGGGCGTCGCCTCGCCGACCACCGGCGGCCGGACGGGCTCCGGCTGGCCGGAGCGGAGCGAGTCGAGGATCCGGAACGTCGTCGCCGTGACCAGCGCCGCCTCCCCCAGCGAGATCGGCAGCGACGCGCCCGAGCGCACCGCGTCCACGAACGCCGCGATCTCCGCCCGGTGCCCCTTGTCCTGCTTCGCCAGCGGGCCCCGGCCCTCCTTCTGGATGTCGCCGCCCCGGGCCAGCGTCAGCCGCTTGTAGTCATCCAGGATCCCCATGGCGCCGCCGCCGCTCACCTCGAGCCGCTCCTTCGGCATCCGCTTGTCCCCGTTCGCCAGGTACTGGAGCGTGCCGAGCGAGCCGTTCGCGAACCGGATCTGCACCGCCACGTTGTCCTGGCGGTAGCGGCCCCCGTCCGGCAGCGCCCGGGCGTACACCTCCACCGGCCGCGACGCCGCCAGGTACATCAGCAGGTCCACGAAATGGCACCCCTCGCCCACGATCCGGCCACCGCCCAGCTCCGGGTCGTGGAGCCAGTGGGTCTCCGGCAGGAACCCGGCATTGACCCGGTAGTGGAGCGCCAGGGGCTCGACCACGTCCCGGAAGTGGTCCTTCAGCGCCGTCGTGGTGGGGGCGAAACGACGATTGAACCCGACCATGACGGCGGCGGCGTCGACCTCCGCCGCGGCCTCGAGGATCGCGCTCAGTCCCTCCTCGTCCACCGCCAGCGGCTTCTCGACGAAGACCGGCTTCCGGGCCTCGAGCGCCGCGACCACCAGCTCGGCGTGGCTGTCGTGACGGGTCGCCACCACCAGCGCGTCGACCGCGTCGTCCTCGAGCAGCGCCGCCGCGTCCGACGCCGCGTAGCGGAAGCCGTGGTTCTCGGCGGCGCTCCGGGCGCTCAGCCCCGACGCGCTCGCCACGCCCTCGAGCCGAGCGCCGTCGGCCGCCGCCAGCGCCGGGATCAGTACGCCCGTGGCGAAGCTGCCGGCGCCGACCAGCCCGATGCCGACCCCGTCCTTCCGCACACCGGTCCCGGCTTCGGTCCCTGCTTCGCCGATGACGATGCGGGCGGGCCCGGCCCCGGCTTCGGCTTCGTCCAGCCCGTAGTCCAGCACGACGGCGATATGGGGCTCGGTGCCCTCGGTGATCAGGTCGTAGGCGTCCGCCGCCCGATCGATGGGGAAGGTGTGGGTGATCAGCGGCCGGAGCTGGATCCTGCCCTGCCCCACCAGGTCCACGAACGCGGCGATGTTCCGCCCCTCCGTCCAGCGCACGTACCCGATCGGGTAGTCCTGGCCCTTCTCCTCGTAGCTCGGGTCGTAGCGGCCCGGGCCGTACGAGCGCGACAGGCGGAAGTCGAGCTCCTTGTCGTAATAGATCGAGCGCGGCACCTCCATCCCGGTGGCACCCACCATCACGACCGTGCCCCGGTCCCGGCACAGCCGCCCGGCCATGGACACCGGACCGCTGCTCGACGTGGCCGCCGTGATCAGCGCAGCGTCCACACCGGCCCCGCCCGACAACTCCGCGGCCTGGTCCACCGCCCCCTCCCCCGGCGCCGTCGTCCCGTCGCAGCCCAGCGACCGGGCCAGCGCCGCCCGCTCCTCGTCCGGCTCCACCCCCAGGACCCGGCACCCCGCCGCCTTCAGGATCTGGACGGTCAGGAGCCCGATCAGCCCGAGCCCGATCACGGCCACGCTCTCCCCCACACGGACGTCCGCCTGACGGACGCCCTGCAGCGCGATGGCGCCCACCGTCCCGAACGCCGCCTCGTCGAGGGGAACGTCCCCGGCCGGCACACACAGGTTCTTCGGGATGAAGGTGTAGTCGGCGTGGGTCGCGTAGCCGCCCCCGGCGCACGCCACCCGGTCGCCCACTCCGAACCCCTCCGCCCCCGCGCCAGCCTCCACCACGATCCCCGCCGAGCTGTAGCCCAGCGGCGACAGCTGGTCCAGCCGGCTCCGCACCCGCTGGTACGTCTCCGACAGCCCCGCCGAGCGCACGCTGTCCAGCACCTGCTTCACCTGGTCCGGCCGCGCCTTCGCCTTCCCCACCAGCGACTTGCGCGCCACCTCCACCGCGCTCCGCTCCGTGCCCGCGCTGATCAGCGAATACGCCGTCCGCACCAGCACGCCCCCATCCCGCACCACCGGACGCGGCACATCCACCACCTCCAACCGACCATCCGCCTGCTTCTGCGCCACCTGCCTCATCGATCTATCCCTTTCACGCGCCCATGCCGCCGTATCCCCTCGCCCTCGCCCTCGCCCCTCGCCCCTCGCCCCTCAGCCGTCAGCCGTCAGCCGCCAGCCTACAGAGTGTTCTCTTCCTCGTCGCTCAGCCCCAGCGCCTCGCCCGTCTGCTGCGCGCCGCCCAGGTTCAGCGGCACCTTCGACACCACGTAGCGGAACTTGCCGCTCGGGAGCCGCGGGATCGCCGGCACACGCTCGACCCGGATGTCCATCCGGTCGCCCAGCCGGTCCCGCAGCGCCTTCAGGATCACGGCCTCGTCATCGCTCCCGAAGCCGGGCTCGCCCACCACCCGAACCCGCAGCTCATCGACCCGCTCCTGGATCAGTTGGGCCTCCCTGACCGTGTCGATGGCCTTGAAGATGAAATCGAGCCGGGTAATGTAACGGCCGTCCGGGGTGACGACCACGTCCTCGGTACGCCCGACGATCGACTCGATGAGCCGCCCTGCCCGGCCGCACGGACACGACCCGGAACCCGCCACGGCCAGGTCGCCGACCTGGTAGCGGAAGAGGGGCATGGCGTGGTTGTTCAGCCCCGTCCCCACCAGAAATCCGGGCTCGCCCACGGGCACGGGCCGGCCGGCCTCGTCCAGGAGCTCGACCACGCCGTACTCGTGCTTGACGTGGTACCGGCCCAGCTCGCACTGCGTGATGTTGGCGATGAACTCGGTGGCGCCGTACCAGTCGAGGACCGGGCACCCGAAGGCCTCCTCGATCACGTCCCGGTAGTGCGGCAGCAGCGTTTCCGACGCGGTGAAGACGGCGGAGGGCCGGATCCGGTCGTCGCCGTTCTCCCGGAGCCAGAGCGCCATCAGGTAGATGGCCGTCGGATAGCCGTAGATGGCCCGGGGCCCGAGCTCTTCGAGGGCCTCGGCGTACCCGGCCAGGTTGTCCGGCGACATGTGGTGGAGCGAGAAGAGGAGGCGGTTCTCGACCCGGTCGTGGACCCAGTAGGGAGGCCGGCTCCGCCGGGGCGACACCACCGCGTAGCCGACGAACGCGGCGTGGGGGTCCCCCCGCTCGAAGTCGCCCCAGCTCCGATGGATCCACATGAACGCCTTTTCGAGTTTGAGGGCGTCAAGGTCCATGGCGACCTTCAGCGCCTCCCCCGTGGTCCCGCTGGTCTTGAAGATCTCGAATTCGTCCGACCCGTCCGGGAACAGCTCGGACCGGAACGCGGCCGGGTTCTCCCGGATCCGGGTCTTGGTCAGGACCGGGAGGTGGCGCAGGTCGTCGGCCGACCGGATCGCCTCGGGCTCGAGGTCGAGCTCCCGGAAGAGGTCGCGCCAGTACGGGACGTGGGTCGTGGCATAGCGGACCATGCCGCGCAGGAGATGCGCCTCCAGCGTCTCGATCTCCTCCTGGCTGTGCCACTGGGTCTCCCGCAGCATCGCCATGTGCTCGTGGAAGCGCGGGCCGTACTTCGCTTCCGAACGCCTGCCCGTGTAGTGGCTGATCATCCGCTCCCACACCGGCGGCGGCGTGAACCGCGTCAGCCACTGGCCGAGGCCCTGGAGCCGGCTCATGATCCCGCCTCCGGCGGCTTCGTGCCCTCCCCCCTCGTCCGCACGACACCGCCGCGGCCGCCCACGTGCCCGGCGGTCTCCCGGCCCTCTCCGGACCCCGCCTCCCGCAGCAGCGCATACGCCGCCTGGTCCGCCACCACCATCGGCCGGACCGGCTCCGCCTCCCCGCCGATCCAGAGCCGGTGCCACCGCTCCAGCACCAGCCACGCCCAGACCAGCGCCGCCCACCGCTTCTTCCACG
>CAYMLW010000055.1:0-1015 GCA_964391035.1 uncultured Gemmatimonadaceae bacterium | reverse complement strand
CGTAGTCGAGCTCGGGGATGGCACGGGCGTCCAGCAGCCCGTGGATCCGGTCCCGGAAGTCCTCACGAAGCCAGCGGTCCATGGGCAGCTCGAAGCCCAGCTTGGGTCGGTAGACCACCGACGGTGGAACGTGCCGGGCGGCGACCCGCTTGAGCAGCCACTTCCCCTGGAATCGGGGGAGCTGCCGCACGCACCAGCGGCCCGGCAGCGCATTCGCCAGCTCGACCACCGTCCGGTCCAGGAACGGGACCCGGGCCTCGAGCGACGCGGCCATGGTGGCCCGGTCGGTCCGGGACAGCACGTCGCTCGGCAGCCGCACCGCCTGGTCGAAGAGCATGGCCTCGCGTAGCGGCTCCGGGTGCCGAACGGGCGGTTCGAATGCCGTGGCCTCCCACGCCTCCAGCCGCTCGGCCACCGTGGGCCCGAAGAGGCGCCGACGCGTCTCCCGGTCGGTGATGTGGGCGTGCCCGAAGAAGCGGGGGTCGTCCAGCGTGCCCAGGTAGTCGCCGTCCTTGCCGCCCACGCGCCCGGCCACGAGCCGACCGGCGAGGCCGGCCAGGGGGAGCGCGGCCAGCTTCCGGTAGAAGGCGTAGCGCTGGTACGAGTTGTAGCCGCCGAACAGTTCGTCCGCGCCCTCGCCCGCCAGCATCACGGTCATGCCGTTGGCGCGGGCGTGCTCGGCCAGGACCATGAGCGCCAGCGCCGAGGGGTCGGCCACGGGGTCGTCGTTGTAGTACGACCACCGGTCGAACCGCTCGAGGAAGTCGGCCGGCGTGGCCGTGCGGACGTGGATCGGCTGCCCGAGGTGCTCCGCCACCGTACGGGCGTACCGGCTCTCGTCCAGCGGGCTGTCGCTGCCGATGGTGAACGCGTCCAGGCGCTCGCGCCGGGCGATCAGCGCCGCCACCAGGCTCGAGTCCACCCCGCCGGACAGGAACACGCCCACCGGCACGTCCGCCACCAGGTGCGACGCGACGGCCCCGTCCAGCGTCTCCAGCACCCGCTCCTCCGCCTC
>CAYMLW010000054.1:0-16624 GCA_964391035.1 uncultured Gemmatimonadaceae bacterium | reverse complement strand
CAAGGGCGTGAACCCGGACGAGGTCGTGGCCGTCGGCGCGGCGATCCAGGGCGGCGTGCTGGCCGGCGAGGTCAAGGACGTGCTGCTGCTGGACGTGACGCCGCTGTCGCTCGGGATCGAGACGCTGGGCGGCGTGATGACCTCGCTGATCGAGCGGAACACCACGATCCCGACCAAAAAGACGGAGACGTTCTCGACGGCGGAGGACAACCAGACCACGGTCGAGATCCACGTGCTCCAGGGCGAGCGGCCGATGGCGGCGAACAACAAGACCATCGGTCGGTTCCAGCTGACGGGGATCCCGCCGGCGCCGCGGGGTATGCCCCAGGTCGAGGTCACGTTCGACATCGACGCGAACGGGATCCTCCACGTGACGGCCAAGGACAAGGCCACGGGCAAGGAGCAGAAGATCCGGATCGAGGCCTCCAGCGGACTGAGCGAGGACGAGATCGACCGGATGGTGTCGGAGGCCGAATCGCATGCCGATGAAGACAAGACGCGGAAGGAGAAGGTCGAGGCGCGCAACCAGCTCGATAGCCTGATCTACCAGGTCGAGAAGGACGTGGACGAGTGGGGCGAGAAGGTGCCCGACGACACGAAGTCCCGGATCGACAGCGCGGTGGAGCGCGGCAAGAAGGCGCTCAAGGAGGACGACCTGGCCGAGCTGAATGCGGCGCGCGACGAGCTGATGCAGGCGTTCAGCGCCGCGGGCCAGCAGATGTACCAGGCGCAGCAGGCGGCGGAGGGCGCCGCGGAAAGTGCCGGCGCCGGGCCCGAGGCCGGCACGGCCGAGCCGGGCGAGCCGCAGGAGGAGGACGAGGACGTGGTCGAGGCCGACTACGAGATCGTCGACGAGGAGAAGTAGACCCCCGGCTCGACCCGCAGGGGACCACGCCCTGGAACGGGATCCCGTTCCGGGGCGTTTCCTTATTGCCGGCCCGCTTGAGCCGCCGGGCGAAGGAGCGGTACATTCGGAGAGTCCCAGCACGAGAACCCATGTTCAGATCCACGCGCTTTCGCACGCTTGCCTTCGTCGCCGCCCTCTGTGCGGCGGGCACCGCCGCGTTCTCGCTGGCGGAGCCCCCGACACGGGCCGACGGCTCGGCGTACCGGCTGGCGGCGCTGACCCAGGCCGTCCCGGTCACACGACCCCGACCCGTGCGCTCGGTCGAAGACCCCGGGACGGCGCTGGCCGGCGCCCGGGCGCTCAGCGCGGCCTTCGCCGACGTGGCGGCGGCGGTGACGCCCGCCGTGGCCCAGATCCGGACGGAACGCACACTCCGGGCCGCTCACGGGCGCTCGCTCGACGAGCTGTTCGAGCGGCTGCCGGAGGGGCACCCGACGCCGGAAACGCCCCACGTGGCGGACGGCAGCGGCTTCCTCGTCTCGCCGGACGGGCTGATCCTGACGAACAACCACGTGGTGACCGACGCGTCCCGGATCACGGTAATGCTGTGGGACCGACGAGTATTCGACGCCACGTTGGTGGGGTCGGATCCGACCACCGACCTGGCACTGATCCGGATCGAGAGCGCCGACCTGCCCCACATGCAGCTGGGCGACTCGGAGGCGCTCCGGGTGGGCGAGTGGGTCCTGGCCGTCGGCAACCCCGGCTTCCGCGGCGACAACACCCTGGACTTCACGGTGACGAGCGGGATCGTGAGCGCGAAGGGGCGGCCGCTGAACGTGATCCAGGACGAGCTGCTGGATACCGGCCATCCGGCGGCGAGGTACGCCATCGAGGACTTCATCCAGACGGACGCGGCGATCAACCCGGGCAACAGCGGCGGCCCGCTGGTCGACCTGGACGGCCGCGTGGTGGGCGTGAACACGGCGATCGCCAGCTCCAACGGTGTGAACCAGGGGTACGGGTTCGCGGTCCCCATCAACGTGGCCCGCCGGGTGATGCGCGACCTGCTCGAGCACGGCTACGTCCGCCGTCCGCTCCTCGGCATCAGCATCCAGACGGTGGACTCGGAGGACGCGGAGGTGTACGGGCTGCCCCGGGTCGGGGGCGTCCTGATCGAGGACTTCGCCGACGACTCGCCCGCCGAGCGCGCCGGGCTCCGACGCCACGACGTCATTGTCGGGCTCGAGGGCCAGCCCGTCGACCGCCCCGGACAACTCCAGCGACTCGTAGCCGCCTACCACCCGGGCCAGGCGGTGGCGGTGGAGGTGGTCCGTTTCGGCGAGCCCCTCCGGTTCGAGGTGGTCCTGACGGAGGCGAACCTGGGGAGCCGCGTGGTGCGGACCACCGCCGAACCGAAGCCCGTCGAAGGCATCGGGATCGAGCTCGCCGACCTGACCGCCGCCGTGGCCCGGGACCGGCAGTCCGACGAGCCGGGCGGCGCGCTGGTCGTGGCGGTCCGCCCGGGCAGCGCCGCGGATCGGAAACAGGTCCGGCCGGGCTTCGGCCTGCGGGAGATCAACCGCCGCCCGGTCGCCTCCGCCGCGGAGGCCGAGCGTATCCTGGAGAGGCTGCCCTCCGGCTCCGTCGTGTCGCTCCTCCTCGTGGACACCAGGGGCACGACCTACATCCGCAACGTCCGGATCCCCTGACTGCCGCCAGCGGGCGCGGGGGCCGGTGCCGGAGGCCCCGCCGGTTGAACCGCCTCTCCCGCTGCGCTTACATTCCCGGACCACGCGAAAGTGGCGGAACCGGTAGACGCGCGAGATTTAGGATCTCGTGGGCACTGCCCGTGGGGGTTCGAGTCCCCCCTTTCGCATCGGTCTGTGCCGGACACCGTGTCGCGCCGGGTGCGCTCCGGCGCCCGTCCAGGGGAGCTGCCGCTCGGACAAACCCCTTGTCTCCCGAAGAATGACTGGGTATTCTAACAACGTCGTCAATTCCGGCGTCATGACATCAACCCCCTGGTGCGTGGCCGTAGAGGCCCTGCATGCGTGTGCAGTTCTTCCAGGAGCTAACGTTGGTGTCGCCTGCGAGCTTTCTCAGGTTTCCTGCCACTTCAGGCAAGCCCGGCCCCGATGCGATGAGGCTCGTCCGAAGCCTCCAACTTTTGGTACTGCCGTTCATCTGCGCTTGCGGGGAATCCAACGATAGCAATCCCAGGATCCCCGCCGCCGAACGGATCCAGGCAGAGCCAGAACTCGTTGCTGCCTGGGACAGCGCCATTGTGTTGAGCGGACCCACCGACCTCCATGACGGAGTCATCCTAGGTGACGGGACCGTTGTCGCGCTCGACCGTCATCAGAGGAGCTTGCACGTTTTCGATCCGGCGGGGCGTCTGACCCGATCTCTTGGAGGACAGGGAAGCGCCCGGGCGAGTTTCGGTATCCTCAGAATCTGATCCGGTACAGGGGAGATTCAGTTGCAGTATTTGACCGCGTGCTCGGGCGCATAACAGTCCTGTCTGTGGCTGGCGGAGCTGTTCGGTTGGTGCCGGTGCCGCTGCCGACGCCCAGGATAGCATTGATCGGGGCGCTTGTGAACGGCTCCTTCGTTCTCCAGGCTGACGACTTCCGGCCCGGAAAGGGAGTCTGGCGGGGTTCCACGACCTTAATCGCAGTTTCTGACGATGGAATGCGACCCGACACCATCGCCCAATCCGCCGGTGAAGAGTTCTTTTCGGTCCAGTTCAGAGGCCAGCCGGTATACGGGCTCCGTCCCTTCGGCCGGAAGACCGTGGCGGCCGCATACGGTCAAAAGATCGCGTTCAACGGGGGCGAGGGTTGCCATCTGGATATCGTGGCAGCAAGTGGGGTGCTCGCGGAGCGGTTTCTGCCTCCCTGCAATAGGGCTGAGGTAACCGAAGCCGCCATCAGACTTGAGAAGGCAGCCCGCCTGGCCGCTTTCACTCGTTCAGGGGCGCGCGAATTCGCGGCGGAACTCAATGAAATGAGGCCGCTCCCGTACCCAGAACGAACGCCGCCGTACAGCCGCGTGCTATTCGATGGCCAAGACCGCCTCTGGGTGCAAATGTACCCCCTGCCAACCGACGCGGCCCAACAGTGGTGGATCCTCGGGGACGCCGGTCGCCGGGTTTGACGGTTCACCGCCCCGCTCTCAGTGGAGATTCTCCAGGTTGGACCTGATCGCGTTCTTGGTCTGCGGACTGATTCGCTGGCCCGTTCCCGCCTCGAGGTAGCCCCTGTAGCGGCAGGAGATGCGTCATGAAGGCTGTCATCCGGGAGGTTCTCCTGGCCGGAGTGCTGGCAATCCTCATCGCGGGAGGCGTGTATGTATTCCGAGCGAATGCGGGCCTCAAGAAACAGAACGAAGAGTTGCGGGCCCAAGCGGGTCAGCCAATTGTAGGGCAATACGTCCCTCAGACGCACGCTCGGACGGTCCAAGGCGATACTGTGATCGTGGGGCGAGAGGGCGAGCGCCAACTACTCGTGTTCTTCAATGAGCGATGCCCCTACTGCCGAGCGTCGACGGCGGCCTGGCGCCTCATCGCTGATTCGCTCGCGAACGATCCGATCCGCATCTATGGCATCGCGTTCGACTCGGCAGAGGCAGCAGCAGCGTATCGGGACATCCACAGCCTGGCCTTTCCTGTCATCCCGATCACCAGCCGCCGTTTCGTTGATGTCTACAAGATTTCGAGCGTGCCGATGGTCATGGTTGTTCAGAACGATGGAACCATCGGTTACGCCCGAAGAGGGACCCTTGCAGCACCGGCTTCGGTCGATTCGGTGATAGCGGCGGCACGCGAGGAGTTGTGAAGTCCGGTACCGTGCTCGACTGCGGAGGTAGTCTTCGCAGGATCATACCCCAACTGGAAGTTGGAATGGACACACTATTGAGATGGTCACTCCGGACCGTCCTGGGCGCGGTGTTGAGTGTCGGGATCGTCGCGGCCACTCCAGCTGCGGCTCCGGCCATGCCGTCCCTCTGTTACGAGGAGCCGAACGTCGGAGAGTGTCCGCCTCTCGATGACCAATCGTGCTTCGTAGAGTGCAAGGAGGCGGGGTACCCGAACGGTGGCCAGTGCCACTTCGGTAGCGGCTGTTGCACCTGCTTCCTGTAGGGCACGACAGGAGGCGTCCCGGCCGTCTGTAGCTCGGGACGCCTCCGTCGGCACTGCGACGATTGTCTGTAGGCACTTCCACGGATGCACGGAAACCGTACCATGATCCACTCACGGACAACGTGCCGAACTACCGGCACGCGTCTGCTCGGGGCCGCCACAGTAGTGATCTCCTTGACTGCGTGTGACTCGGGTAGCGGCACGATAGAGCCTCCCGACGGTAATGGAGAGGAGCCGGAGGGGCTTGTTGTGCGAGCGCTCCTGGCCGATGGCTCGCTGGCGCAGGAGCTGGGCTGGCAGGATGGGATCCCCGGGGCGCACGTCAGCGTTCATCGCGCTGCGGAGCCGTACGATTCCCTCTACTGGACCACGGCTGAGACAGACGCCGAAGGCCGGGCTCGATTCCCTGACCTGTTGCCAGGGCAGTACGAGATCCTTGTGAGCCGCCGGGTTTCTACCGATGGCTTGGAGGGCAGGAACGTGGTAGCAGGCGGCGAACTCATGCATGTGGCCGTGCCGAGCGAAGTAGAGGTGCCGTTGGTGTCGGACCGCCGGGGTTCGTTGGTCTTCAGTGAGCTCGCACTGGCCATCCCCAATCCGACGGATTTCGGCAGCTATCACGCCCATAAGGCGATCGAGATCTACAACAACGGCTCCGAGACGGTCTTCCTCGACGGTATGATCTGGGGTGTCGGGTGGCACTTCACTCAGGATTTCACGTCCTGGCCATGCTCGGCCACTGGAGAGGTCCGGAGAGACTCCCTGGGCATTTGGGGGCAGCAGATGTTCCAGTTTCCGGGTGCAGGAACGGAATACCCGGTCGCTCCTGGTGAGGTCGTGACGGTCGCGCGTATCGCCGCAGATCATTCCGAGGTCAACGCTCAGCTTCCGGACCTGTCGGATGTCGATTTCGAGTTCGGCGGTGCAGGATCGGCCAACAATCCCGATGTGCCGAACCTGTTGGACATCGGGCCTTTGACGTTCACGCACACCTGGCCGTACGAGAACATGCCGTTGTTCTTGGCGGATCCTGTGGAGCTCGACGTTCTTCCGCGCTACACAGACCCTGTCAGCGGCGGGACCTGGATCCGTATCCCTGCAGAAGCGATCCATGATGCGTGGGTGGGCACTATCGATTACACGACGCATGGGTACCCGGATGCGCCGCCACCTTGCTCGGACGCGCTTCATCCTCGATTTGAACGGTTACCCGGTCCCGCAGAGACAGCGAGTGACTTCTATGACGAAGTGTCCATGCAGCGGCGGGTACTCGGGTACACCGGGACGGGTCAGGCCATCCTTCAAGACACCAACACCAGCATGGCTGATTTCGCAAAGAGTCCCCGGTCATTGGGGTGGATCGCGGATCCTCTGTCCATCGCTGGTGGAGGGAAATAGCACACTCGAGACGGACGGCATCACGCGTTGGATCCGTTCATGAACCAGCTGCGCACCGCCTCACTCCTGGGCCTGTGGGCGCTCTCGGCCGCTCTTCCGGTGGAATGCCAGAGCCCGATCGGTAGTCTGGTGGGCCGGGTCACGGATCGTGCGGGCGAGCCCCTCGCCACTGTCGAGGTCCGGATCGAAGGCCGCGACCTCGCCACGCTGACCAGCGCCGACGGCGCGTACCGCCTCGCCGCCGTCCCCTCGGGTCCGCAGGTGCTGCGGGCGGAACGGCTGGGGTACGCCACCGCACGTGTGGAGGTCACGGTTCCGGCGGGCGGTACGGTGGTGCGGAACATCGTGCTCGCGGAATCGGCCCTTGAGCTCGAGGAGCTCACGGTCACGGCGGACGCGGTGGGCAGGGCGGAGGGGGAAGCTGGAACGGCGTCGGTGATCGAGAGCGAGGCGATCCGGCACCAGACGGCCACGAGCCTCGCCGGCGTCCTCGAACTCCTGCCCGGTGTCGAGCTCTCACCGCCGGGGCTGGTGGCCGTGCAGCAGGTGTCGCTGCGGGCGATCCAGACGACGGGGCTGGCCGGCGGCGCGTCGTCGACGGATCTGGCGGCGTTCGGCACGCTGATCATCGTGGATGGTGTCCCCCTCTCGAACAACGCGAACCTCCAGACCGGTGCCCGCGCCGCGGAAATCCAGTTCGCTACGTCGGCCGGAGGCGGCATCGACCTTCGTCAGATTCCGGCGTCCACCATCGAGCGGGTCGAGGTGATCCGGGGCGTGCCCTCGGCGCGCTACGGCGACCTGACGCAGGGCGCGATCATCGTCGAGACACGCGCGGGTGCGTTCCGCCCCGAGGCCAGGACGCAGTACGACGAGGGCACGCTGGAGACGAGCTACGTCGGGGGGTGGGAGCTGAGCGAGCGGCACGCGGCCGTGGCGCACGTCGACTACGCGCGTACGCTCAGCAACCCAGGGATAACGGAGGACCTGACGGAGCGGTGGGCGGGGCAGCTGGTGCACCGCTGGGGGCCGGACGCGGGCGCCGGACGCGGCGGCCCTGCGCTCGACTCGCGGATCAATATCTACCGCCTGGTGGACGACCGGCCCCCGAGCGAGAACACGCGCCCCGGGGTCGCGTCGTGGGCGCGCGAAACCGGTCTCCGGATCTCCGAGCGGGCACACCTGTCTCTTCCGAGGGGCATTGGCCTTTTCGTCACGACCTCGATCACGCGGCTCTGGCAGCGCTCGTACGGCGCGGCCCGTTTCGTCGCGGCCGCGAAGCCGTTCACGGACCGCCTCGAGCCGGGCCGCTCGGAAGGGTACTTCATCAACGGCGAGTACCGCTCGGAGCTGTGGGTCGAGGGCGATCCGTGGCTCGTGTACGGCCGGGTCGAGGCCGACGCGGACCGGCGCTGGGCGGGCGCGCATCACCGGCTGCGGGCGGGCATGGAGCTGCGTCGCGAGTGGAACCGCGGCGCCGGCTACATCTTCGACATGGCGGCGCCGCCGCAGATCACCTTCAACGGCGTCCAAGGGTATGACCGACCGCGCTCGTTCGAGTCCATCCCGGCGCTCGCCACCAGCGCGTTGTACCTGGATGACCAGGTGACCGGCACGCTGCCCTTCGGCATCGGCTACGATCTCCAGCTCGGGATGCGGCTCGATGTCCTGCACGACGACGGCGCGTGGCTGCCGGACGCGCGCGCAGTCGTGATCCAGCCTCGTATTGCCGGGCAGCTGTCGCCCCGGCCGTCGCTGCGCCTCCGGGGCGGCTGGGGCAAGACGGCCAAGGTCCCTACCGTCGCGGACTTCCACCCAGCGCCGCAGTACCACGACGTGGTGAACGTCAACTGGTACGCCAACGAGCCGGACGAGCGGCTGGCGGTGCTCACCACGTCGATCCTGGATCCGACCAACCAGGCGCTGGGCTTCGCCACGGCCACGAAGAGCGAGGTCGGTATCGAGGTGGGCCTCGGTGGGTCGGCCGTCTCTCTGGTCGCCTTCCGGGACCGGATCGACAACGGCGTCGGCCGGGTTCAGAGCCCTCGCCACCTGCTGCGCGAGTACTACGCCCTCACCGACTCGATCACCGGGAACGATGTCCCGCCGGAGCTGATCGAGCCGCCGGTCGGCGCGGACACGGTCCCGGTCCTGGTGCGCCGTCCCACGAACCACATCGAAGTGGCCAGCGAAGGACTCGAGCTGACGGCCACGTTCCCGGAGATCCCGTGGCTCCGGACGCGGGTGCAGCTCCAGGGCTCCTGGATCCGGACCGACCGCCGCTCCGACCGCACCCACTTCGGCTCCCTCCGGACGTTCTCGAACTTCCAGCTCAGCTCCGTGCAAGAGCGGGCGCCGTACTGGGAGGGGTTCCATGAAGTGGCCGAGCAGCACCTGGTCACCTATCGGGTGATCCATCACCAGCCGGATCTCGGTCTCGTCCTCACGGCCGCCATCCAGCACAACCTGAAGGACAGCCGACGTGACGTCGGCGCCACGGACGCGCTGTCCTGGGCAGGGTACATTACCCGGGCGGCCGAGCTCGTGCCCGTGCCGCCGGGCGAGCGGACAGCCCCCGCGTACCGGGACCTGCGCGTGCCTCGGGGCGGCCTCATCGAGCCGCGTTCCGCCGCCAGTGACTGGATGCTCGGGATCCAGGTCAGCAAGGCGCTGCCATTGCAGGGTGAGCTCCGATTCTGGGCCTACAACGCCCTGGATCGCCCCGGACAGTTCCCGGCCGGCGGGGCCCAGGCACGGGTCTACCCGCGCGTGCAGTTCGGAGTCGAGGCGAACCTGCCCCCGGGCGCCTTGATCGAGGCGTGGCGATGAGGCGCCTCCTCACGCTCATCGCCGTGCTCGCGCTGACCGCTGATGCGGCCGTCGGCCAGAGCCCGCGATTCCACTCCGCCAGGCCCGACTGGCTGGCCCACTGGTCGCCGCTACGGGCGACGGCGGAGCTGGCCCGCGAGAGGCCACGGCCCGGCACGATCGCCTCGGACCCGATGCCATGGGGTCCCCGTCGGATCGGTCTCTTCTGGACGGCCGGCAACCCCGGCGCCATCCCCTTCGAGCTGGACGACCGCCTCACCCTCTTCTCCGCCTCCGCGGCGGAGACCGACGGTGAATACCGCAGGCCGCTGGATCCGGAGGGAGTGTCAGCTGTCGGCGGTGAGGCGATCGGCTGGCGAACGTTCGGCGGGGCGGGCGCCGCCCTCGGGAGCGCCGCCGTCGCCCGTACGGAGGCCTACGCCGCTCTCTCCGACTTCGACGGGCCCTACCTCGGCAGCCCCTACGTGGTGCTCGACACCGCCGGCACCGACCTCGGCCGTACCGAGGCCGTCCTCGAGGGAACCGTCGGCTGGCGACTCGGCGCCTTCGGGCTCGGCGTCGCTCTCGGCTACCGGGCCCAGAAGACCCGCACGCTCGGGGCGCCGGTGCCGCGCGTCCTCTCCGCCGCCGACCCCGGCGCCACCCTGGGAGCGGTCTGGGTCTCTTCGCCCGCGCTCCGACTAGGCGTCCACGCCCGCTGGCGCTCCCACGCCGAGCGTGTGCTCCTCGTCTCCGTCGCCGCGCCCTCGCGGGTCTACCTGCTCCAGGGCTATTACGAGCCGCCGCCCCAGGACCTGGTAGGTGGCCACTACATCCGGCGCATTGATCGCGACGGCCTCGCCTTCGGCATCTCTGCGGGCGGCCGGATCCTCGACGCCGACTGGCTCCTCTTCGCCGAGCGGGGCTCCCAGGACGAGCGACAGCACTCGCGATACACCAACGATCCCGCTCTCGACACCTGGGCCACCGACGCCGTCACCCTCGGCGTCGGGGTGAGCCGCTCCTTCGGGTCCGCCATCCAGGCCGTGACGGACGCGCGCTATACAACCCTCACGGGCGAGGCCGCTCGGGCGGACCTGCCGGACATCACGACCTTCGAGAGCGACGACGCTGTCGTCGAGGGCGCCGGGGAGCTACGGTTCACCGGTGTGCCCGCCGTGGACCTCGTTGCTCGGCTCGCGATACGGTACGAGGACCGCACCAGCGCCGACAGACTCGAGCACGTCGACATGGCCTCGACCGGTTGGACCACCGCCATCGCCCTCGCGGCTGTCTGGCGGGCCCGACCCGGCCTCGCCCTCTCCTCGGCCGCCGGGACCCTCCGCTTCGACGGCGCCGGCCACATGCCCGACCCGATGGCCATCGGGCCCGCCTTCCAGCGATACGTGGCGCCCGAGCTGACTCTCGGCATCTCCGACGCGACCGGCTATGCCGCGTCCGCCGGACTCCTATGGGACGTGTTCCCCGACGCCTGGCTGCGCGTGCGCGTCGCGTGGCACTCTCTCGAAGGGACCGAAGAACCGGCCCTGGGGAGCTACCAGCCCCGGGGCGGCCGGTCGGGCTGGTCGGTCGAGATCGGCGCAGGGGTGCTCGCTTCCGGGTCGCTGCTGACGGCTGATGGCTGACGATCCAACTCCTTACGTCCGTCACGTGCGGGAGTCCCAGGCATTGCACCGGCGCCCGGCGCACAGGTGCCCGACCGGTTGACCAGTCCCCTCGATCGCAGCTAACCTCTTAGGTCGGCCCTAATTGGTAATCGCGGGGGTGCCGAGCCCGCGCGCACACGTACGTAGGACAACCGAAAGTCCGTTCTTGAAAGTAGATATCGAAGCACCCCGCGACTGGGCCCGCAAGCTCACCATCACGGTCCCGGCCGATCGGGTTCGCAAGGAGCGCGAGAAGGTCGCCGCGCAGTACGCGAAGCGGATCCGTCTGCCCGGGTTCCGGCAGGGCAAGGTCCCGGCGTCGGTGGTCGAGAAGCAGTACGGGCCGGCCATCGACAGCCAGACCGTGGAGCAGGTCATCAACGCGGCGTACCGGGAGGCCCTCGAGGAGAGGGGATTCGACCCGATCTCGCAGGCCGCGGTCGACAATGTCGACTACGAGCCGGGCGCCGATCTGACCTTCGAGGTCGAATTCGAGGTCCGGCCCGAGCCGACGCTCGACCGTCTGGGCGGGTTCACCGTCGAGGCGCCCACGGCCACCATCGACGACGGGGACGTCGACCGTGTGATCGACCGGCTCCGGGAGCAGAGCGCGGACTGGGTGCCGGTGGAGGACGCGACGCCGGAGCCCGGTGACCGGGTCAAGGTCGAGATCACGCCGCTGCACGACCCGGAGGAGGGCGAAGAGGCGCCGGAGCCGCGTGAGTACGAAGTCACGCTCGGGGCCGGCGAGGTGCTGGACGACATCGACGACGCGATCCGCACGCTCGAGCCGGGCACGGAAGGCGAATTCGCCATCAAGCTCCCGGGCCAGGAAGACGCGGAGGGGGCCGCCGAGCACCGGATCCGGATCCGCCTGGTCTCGGCGGAGCACCCGGAGCTGCCCGATGCGGACGACGCGTTCGCCAAGGAGGTCGGCGATTTCGACTCGGCGGAGGAGCTCCGCGAGCGGGTCCGGGAGGACCTGGTGGCGGAGGCGGAGCGGGAATCGGATCGGGAGGTGCGTCGTCTGCTCATGAAGCAGGTGCTGGAGGCCAACCCGTTCGAAGCGCCGCCCTCGCTGGTCGACCAGTACCTGGACAGCCTGATGCAGGCGCCGGATGACGGGGACGCCGAGGACCTGGCGGCGGCGAAGGAGCAGGCCCGGCCGATGGCCGAGCACGCGGTGCGTCGCATGCTGGTCATCGACCGGGTGGCCGAGATGGAGAACCTCCGGGCCACGCAGGCGGACCTGGACGCGCGGATCGCGGAGATCGCCGAGCAGAACGAGATGGAGCCGGCGGAAGTGCGGCGCCAGCTCGCCCAGTCGGGTCGTCTCGAGGCCCTGGCCTCGGACCTCATGGAACAGCGGGTGTACGACTACCTGAAGTCCCTGTCGACGATCGAACAGAAAGACGGTTAGACATATGCCAGTGTATCCGCCGTATGTGATCGAGCGGACCAGCCGGGGCGAGCGCAGCTACGACATCTTCAGCCGTCTGCTCATGGATCGGATCATCTTCCTGGGCACCCCCATCAACGACGACGTCGCCAATCTCGTCATCGCGCAGCTCCTCTTCCTCCAGGCCGACGACCCGGACCGCGACATCTTCCTCTACATCAACTCCCCGGGCGGCTCCGTGTACGCAGGGCTGGCCATCTACGACACCGTCCAGTACCTGACGGCGCCGGTGAACACCATGTGTATGGGGATGGCCGCGTCCATGGGCGCGCTGCTGCTGGCGGCGGGGGCCGATGACAAGCGGAGCGCGCTGCCCAACTCGCGGATCATGATCCATCAGCCGTCGGGCGGGAGCCAGGGTACGGCGGCGGACATCGAGATCCAGGCACAGGAGATCCTCTACGCCCGGGAGCGGCTGAACCACATCCTTGCGAAACACACGGGCCAGCCTGTAGAGAGGATCCAGGAGGACGTGGACCGGGACCGGTTCATGAGTCCCGAGGAGGCGAAGGAGTACGGCCTGATCGACAACGTCGTGGCGAGCCATCAGGAAGTCGCGGCGGTTGCCGATAGTAGCAATAGCAGCGGATAGGGAGCGGAAGCGGCATGGCGAGCGACAAACACCTGCGGTGTTCGTTCTGCGGGAAGTCCAAGGACTCGGTCAAGAAGTTCATTTCCGGGCCATCGGTCTACATCTGCAACGAGTGCGTCTCGCTGTGCAACGAGATCCTTGCCGAAGAGGAGGAGCGGGAAGCGGCGGAGGCGATGCCCCGGATCCCGACACCCATCGAGATCAAGGACACGCTCGACGACTACGTGATCGGCCAGGAGGAAGCGAAGAAGTCGCTGGCCGTGGCGGTGTACAACCACTACAAGCGCGTGAACCACCACGGCGTCCTCGATGACGTCGAGATCGAGAAGTCCAACACCCTGCTCCTGGGCCCGACGGGTGTGGGGAAGACACTCCTGGCCCAGACCCTCGCCCGGATCCTCCAGGTTCCCTTCACCATCGCCGATGCCACCACGCTGACCGAGGCCGGCTACGTGGGTGAGGACGTGGAGAACATCCTCGTCCGCCTGCTCCAGGCAGCCGACTTCAACATCGGGGAATGCGAGCGGGGGATCGTCTACGTCGACGAGATCGACAAGATCGCCCGGAAATCGGAGAACCCGAGCATCACCCGGGACGTGAGTGGCGAAGGCGTCCAGCAGGCGCTGCTGAAGATCCTGGAGGGCACCGTGGCATCGGTGCCGCCCCAGGGCGGGCGGAAGCATCCGCAGCAGGAGTACATCCAGATCGACACCCGGAACATCCTGTTCATCTGCGGCGGCGCGTTCGACGGGCTGGACAAGATCATCGACGCCCGGACGGGTAAGCGGCAGATCGGGTTCACGTCGGAGGACGGGGTCGCGAAGAAGAAGAGCCGGGACCCCTTCCTGGATGCCGAGCCGGAGGACCTGTTGCGCTACGGCCTGATCCCGGAGCTGGTGGGCCGGCTACCGGTGTCGGTCACGCTCCAGGCGCTGGACGAGGAGTCTCTGATCCGGATCCTCCAGGAGCCGAAGAACGCGCTGGTGAAGCAGTACCAGAAGATGTTCGAGCTCGAGGGGATCGGCCTGACGTTCGATCCGGAAGCGCTGCGGGCCGTTGCGCGACGTGCGCTCACACGCGGCACCGGCGCCCGCGGCCTGCGAGCCGTCCTCGAGGACATCATGCGCGAGATCATGTTCGAGATCCCGTCCCGGGACGATGTCCGGGAGGTGGTGGTCACGCCCGAGAGCGTGACGGACGGGATCCCGCCACTGCTGGTGCTCCGGCCCGAGAAGAAGAAGAAGGAGGCGTGAGGCCGCCCCCGTCGGGGCCGCTCCACCCGGGCTCCGGTATGGCGATCCCCGCGAGACCATCGTCGTGAAGATCCGGACCGTGGAGTTCGTCGGCGCAGTGGCCCGACCCGACGGGCCCGCGCCGAAGGGGCTGCCGGAGGTCGCGTTCGCCGGGCGATCGAACGTCGGGAAATCGTCCCTCATCAACCGGGTCCTGGGCCGGACCCGCACGCCCATCGCCCGAATCTCCAATACACCCGGCAAGACCCGCGAGATCAACTTCTACAGCGTGGACGCCCTGGCGGGCAGCGCCGGTCGGCCCGTGGAGTTCTTCCTGGTGGACCTGCCGGGCTACGGCTATGCCCGGGTCCCCGATCGTCTTCGCTCCACGTGGAAGCCACTGATCGAGGGGTACCTGCGGGGGTCCGCCGCCCTCGTGGGCGTTATCCAGCTCATTGACAGTCGGCACCCGCCCACCGACGACGACCTCCAGATGCTGGCCTTTCTCGCCGGGCTCGGGCTCCCTACCCTTGTAGTGCTGACCAAGGTCGACAAGCTGAAGCGCAGCCAGCGGTCCCGTACCATCCGCCAGACGGCCGAGCGCCTGGAGCTGGACATGGAACAGATCGTCCCGTTTTCCGCCGTGACCGGTGAAGGTCTCGACGCGGTGCACGGTGCCCTCGAGCACCTGCTCGAGGAGACGGCACCGTGAGGGCCGTTGGTGCTGTGATCTGCTGGGCCGCGGCCGCGTGCGCGCCGGTCGAGCGGGCGCCCACGCCCGTGCCCCGGTCGGTGGACGACGCGCCGCAGGTGGCGGACCGGAACGCCGGCGATCTCCCGCCCGCGGGGTACGGCTCGCTGCGTCAGAACGAGTTCTCGCTCGAGCTCACCGACATGGCCCTCCACGTGAAGGTCACGCCGCTGGCGGAGCGGGTCATTCGGCTGGCGGCCCCGGACACCTACGAGCGGCTGCGTGCGCTGGCGGGGAGCCGGATGCGGGAGGCGGACCGGATCACCGAGGCGCGGGGAGCGGAGCTGTTCCTCGTGTCGTTCTACAGCCGGGAGCCGAATGTGGCGTACCAGCCGGAAGAGCTCCTGATCACCCACCGGGGCCGGGCCAACAGGCCGGGTGGCATCATCCCGCTGACGACGGGGTGGGGCCGCCAGCTCCTCCAGCCGCAGGAGACCCAGAGCGCGATCTACGTCTTCGAGCCCCCCTTCGACTACGACCTGGCGCTGAGCGTGCGGTACGGGCTCCAGCAGAGCGACGACTGGCACCGCGAGATACTCCCGGTTCTGGAGGAGGAACGTACGCGTGTCGCGGCCCGGGCCGGCGGCAGGGGCGGCGGCTAGTGCCGGAGAGCCACCACCAACCGGGCGGGTGACGCCAGCTCGAAGACGCGAAGAGCGCGGACGTGGCGACGGAGCGTACGGCGGCGAGTCGATTCACAGGAGTATGTCGTACTCCTTGATCTTGCGGTACAGCGTTCTCTCCCCGATGCCCAGTGCCGCCGCGGCCTTCCGGCGGTTGCCGCCGGTCTCCTTGAGCACGGCCGTGATGGCCTCCCGTTCGAGGTCCTTCATGGACATCCCGGGCTCGTAGACGACGATCTGCTCGTCATCATGCGAGTGGTCTTCTTCCGCCTCTTCCGGCGATTCCGACTCGGCGGGGGACACGTCGCGGCCGAGGGCTTCCTGGTAGGCGTACGGAAGCGTGAGCGGGGGCTCTGCGGGATGGCTCCGGCGGTACTCGTCGAAGGCGCCCCTCAGGTCCTCCACGTCCATGCGGAGCTGAAGCAGCATCCGGAAGATGAACTCGAGGGCCGGCCGCGTCTCGCCCTCCTCCGACTCGCCGGCCGGGATCCCGGGCATCGGCGCCGGGAGCCGTATGCCGGGCCCCGCCCCCTTGATCGTGGGCGGGATGTCCGCCGGCGTGATGGTCCGTCCGGACATCATCACGACCACCGACTCCACGAGGTTGCGGAGCTCCCGGATGTTGCCCGGCCAGTCGTGCTCGATGAGCAGCGTCATGGCTTCGGGGCTGATCTCGACGGGGTCCAGGTCGTGCTCCCGGCTCGTGATCCGGATGAACTCGTTGACCAGGAGGGGGATATCCTCCCGTCTGTCCCGGAGCGGGGGCAGGTCGATGTGCAGGACGTTGAGCCGGTAGTAGAGATCGCGGCGGAACTCGCCGAGCTCGACCTGGTGGCGGAGGTTCCGGTTCGTAGCGGCCACCACCCGTACATCCACCCGGATCGGCTCCTGGCCGCCCACCCGCATGAACTCCCGCTGCTCCAGCACCCGGAGCAGCTTGGTCTGGGTGGGCAGCGGCATCTCGCCGATCTCGTCGAGGAAGAGGGTGCCCTTGTCGGCCAGCTCGAAGAACCCCTTGCGCTGGGCGACGGCGCCGGTGAACGCGCCCTTCTCGTGGCCGAAGAGCTCCGACTCGAGCAGCGTGTCGGTGAGCGCGGCCACGT
>CAYMLW010000053.1:0-16984 GCA_964391035.1 uncultured Gemmatimonadaceae bacterium | reverse complement strand
ACCGCCTCCATGTCGGCGGTGAGCGTCCCGGCCAGCCGGTCGTACAGCTCGGCCACGTTCTCGGCCTCGTTGTAGACCGGGATGACGACCGTGACCGCTACCGGACCGTCGCCCGTTCCCGGCGTCTCCACGTAGGCGGCCTCGATGTGCGACGAAGACGTACTGGGTACCATGCGTTCGCGTCGAATGTTGCGGGTCTTCAGAGCCGTTCGAATGTACCGGGACGCCCGCGCGACTGGCAACTTTGCGCGAGCCGACCCGAGGACTGTACCTTGGGGCCCATGAGTCGGCGCATGTCCCGCCTCCTCGCCCACGTCCGCCAGATCGGGGGCGGAAGGCTCGACCAACGGATCCTCTTCCTCCACATCCCCAAGTGTGGGGGCACGTCCGTCCGAGAGGCCATAGGAGCTTCCTACGGCTGGCGACCGGGCCGTCAGAGCCGCTCCGCCAGGCTGGACGCCCAGGCCTCGTGGCAGGGGTCCCGCCTCTCGGGTACCGACCTCTTCGCCTTCCGGGAGCGACTCCTCCTCTACGAGCTCTGCCGCCCCCACCTCCAGTACATAGCCGGACACTACCCGCTGAGCGAGACCGTGCTCGATGAGTTCGGGGACGACTGGGACGTCATTACCGTGCTCCGGGACCCCGTCGACCGCTGGCTCTCCGAGTACTTCTACAACCGGCACAAGCGCAGCGAGTACTTCGCCCACGAGATGGACCTCGAGGAGTACGCCGAGTCCCGTACCGGGCGGATCTCGGCCATGACCTACGCCCGCTGGTTCTCCGGCGACCCCTCCGGCTGCGGCGTGGCCGCCAGCGTCGACCGGGCGCTCCACAACCTGGACAGGCTCGACCTGGTGGGCGTGCTCGAGCACCTGGACGACTTCCGGGCCCGGTTCCGCGACCACTACGGCGTCTCGCTGCGGATCCCCCGCCTCAACCGGAGCCCGCGCTCGATGGAGCAGCAGACCGCGGCCATCGGCCCCGAGCTCCGGAGCAAAGCGGAAGCGCTGTGCGCCGGCGACATGCGGCTCTACCGGCACGCGCTGGAGATGAACGACATCGGCTGACGGGCCTCGCCGTTCGATCTTCGATCGGTTCGGTCGCTTCGCTCCCTCCCGAGCCCGCGGGGCGGGCGTTCGAAGCCGCCGGCCGCTTCGCTCCGGCGGCCCCGCTTCGCGGGATTCGATTCTCCTCCCGTGCTCGCGCTCCGCGCTCGCACGCTCGTCGACGGCGCGGGGCGCCGATTCGAGGCGGCCGGTGGATCGGCGTTCGCGGGCGGAGCTACCTTGCCGGAGAGTCAGCCCTCGGATCGGCGCTGTGCGCCGCGCGGCCTCAGGGCCGCGTTCGAATCCCGCGAGGGTCCGCGAGGAAGCGTAGCGACCGACGCGAATCGAAAGCGAGCGCGCAGCGCGAGCGGTCGAACATCGGTGCTACGCGCCGTCGTTGGCCACGACCACGGCCGCGGTCTCCCGGCCCTCCCCGACCACCTCGCCTTCAGCGCCCTCGCAGACACCGTCGAACAGCCGGCGCAGCTCGGTCACCGTCACCTCGCCCCGACCAGCCACGAACAGCTCCGCCCACCGGTCGACCGTGCCCAGGACGGGGAGCGAGCGGTCGCCGCCCGTCCGGATCAGCCGGACCTTCGGGATGACCGTGGCGACGGTCTCCTCCGAGGGCGCGGCCAGCTCTTCGTGCATCTTCTCGCCGGGCCGGAGCCCCGTGATGATGGGGTTCACGTTCTCCTTCGGCGGGATGCCGGCGAGACGCAGCATGTTGCGGGCGAGGTCGAGGATCCTGACCGGCTCACCCATGTCGAGCATGGCGATGTTGCCCCGGAACTGGTCCAGGACGGAGGCCTGGAGGATGAGCTGGACGGCCTCCGGGATGGTCATGAAGTAGCGGGTGACGTCCTCGTGGGTCACGGTCAGCGGCTCGCCCCGCTCGATCTGGCGGCGAAAGACCGTGATCACGCTGCCGTTGCTGCCCAGGACATTGCCGAACCGGACGGCGCCGTAGGCCGTGTCCGGGTACTCCTCCTGGAGGCCCAGGACGATCAGCTCGGCCAGCCGCTTCGTGGCGCCCATGATGCTCCTGGGGCGCACCGCCTTGTCGGTGCTGACCAGCACGAACTTCCCGCACCGCCTCGCCCCGGCCTCCTCGGCCACGATGCGCGTGCCCAGCACGTTGTTGCGCACCGCCTGCTCCCCGTTCGACTCCATGAGCGGCACGTGCTTGTACGCGGCCGCGTGGTAGACCCGGTCCGGCTCGTGGGCGGCGAACGTCTTGCGCACGTCCACCGGGTTGGCTACGTCGCCGATGACGGCCACGATGTCGACATCCGGGTGGTCGCGACGGAGGTCCAGGTCCACGTAGAAGAGATCGGACTCGGCCCGCTCGAAGAGGACCAGGCGTCGCGGCCGGTGAAGCGCGACCTGGCGGGCCAGCTCCGAGCCGATGGAGCCGGCGGCGCCGGTGACCAGGGCGCAGCGCCCCTCGAGGTCCTCGGCCAGCTCGGGGAGCTCGAGCTCGACGGGGTCCCGGCCCAGCAGGTCCTGGATGTGAAGCTCCCGGAGCTGGCTCAGCGCCACGTTCCCCTCGAGCACCTGTTCGATCCCCGGGAGCACCTTGAATGGCCGGGCGGCGACCTCGCAGAGCTCCACCAGCCGGCGCATCTCCGGCGGGTGGGCCGACGGGATCGCCAGGATCACCTCGTCCGCCCGCACCCCTTCCACGATGGCGTCCAGGTCCATGGTCCCGCCGATGACCTCCACACCCCGGATCCGCTCGCCCCACTTCAGCGGGTCATCGTCCACGAAGCCCACCAGGTCGTAGCCCGTCGGATACCGCTGGATCTCCCGGGCCAGCAGGTTGCCGGCCTCGCCCGCGCCCACGATCACCACCCGCTTGTGGTAGTGGCTGCCGTTGCTCGACCACCGGGCCCGGCGCAGCCGCTCGAAGCCGCGCCGGTACGCCAGCCAGATCATGCCCGTGATGTGCGTGGTCAGCACCCACTCGATGAGGAGCACCGAGAGCGGGATCACCACCGCGTCCATGAGGATCCAGCGGACCAGGAAGAGGGCCGCCGTGCCGGTGGTGGTGGCCATGGCGAGACGGACGGCGTCCACGCTGGAAACGAACCGCCAGCGGCCCATGGGCAGGTGGTAGAGCCGGGCGAAGAGGCCCCGGGCGATGGCCACGATCGGAGCCGTAACGAGGAACGTTCGCCCCCACTGCTCCCACCCGGTCAGCTCGAACCGGAGGAGGAACGCGATCCAGTACCCCAGGGCCGCCAGCGCGCCGTAGATCCCCAGGACGAGGGGTCGCCGCCGGGCGTAGAGCCAGAGGTACCACTCCGGGAGTTCTCCCTGCGGCCCCCGGCGAGGCCCCCCGCGCGCCAGCGAGCGGAAGTCCGCGGTCATGATCCCTTCCGGCTGCCCTTGCCTGCCTTCTTCCGCTTCTTCTCGCCGTCGGTGGTCCGGTAGTACTTGTAGTACTTGCTCCGACGGTAGCCGTAGTACTGGTTGCTCTCGGGCACCTTGTTCAGCACGGCGCCCAGGAGCGTGACCCGGGCCTGCCGGAGCTGCCGGATCGACTCCTTCAGCGCCGGCCGTTCCGTCTCATCCGCGCCGGCCACCACGATCATCCCGTCCATGAACGTCCCCGCAACCGTGGCGTCGGTCACCGCCAGCACCGGCGCCGTGTCGATCACCACGGCGTCGAACTCCCGCCGGGCCCGCTTCAGGAAGTCGTCGAAGGCCGTGCTGCCCAGCAGCTCCGCCGGGTTGGGCGTCTGGGACCCGGACGTCAGAAGCCACAGCCGTTGCGCCCACGCCGAGCTGTCCTCGCTCTTGAAATCCCGCATGTCCCGGATCGCGTCCTTCACCGACACCTCGCCCACCAGCACGTCCGTCAGGCCCGGGGTCTTGTCCTTGGTCGAGAAGATCTCGTGCTGCATGGGACGCCGCAGGTCCGCGTCGATCAGCAGCACCCGCTCCCCCTGCTGCGCCATGGCCGCCGCCAGGTTCACCGACACCGTGCTCTTCCCCGACGCCGGCGCCGGGCTCGTGATCCCGATCACCTTCGGCCGCTCCGCCGTGGCGAACCGCAGCATGGTCCGCAGCGAACGGAACGACTCGGCCCCGGGATCCGTGGCGCCCGTCAGGATCGGGATCGGCCGCACCACGCCGTTCCCCCCCATGTCGATCTTCGGGACCATGGCCAGGATCTCGAGCCCCGACGCCCGCCGCACGTCCTCCGGGCTGCGCAGCTTCGTGTCGAGCTGCTGCCGCACGAACGCCAGCCCGCCGCCCACGCCGAGCCCCACCAGCAGCGCCAGCAGGTAGCCGAACTGCTCTGTCGACGGCAGCGGGTAGCGGGGCACCGTGGCCGGGTCCACGATCTCGATGTTGCCCGTCTCCACCGCCGCGGCCATCTGGGCCTCGTAGTAGCGGTTGGCCACCATGTTGAAGAGGTCCTGTACCGCCGCCACACGCTGCTGCTGCCGGGCGTACGGGCCCATCTGGGCCGGTAGCGCCTCCACCTCGCCCCTTAGCTCGGCGATCCGCTCCTGAACCGCCGCTTCCCGCTCCCGGAGCAGCTCCAGCGACTGGGCGGCCGCCTCGCGCATGTCCTCCTGGGTGTTGACGATCAGCGAGTCCAGCCGGTCCACCTCCGGCTGGTTCTCGGTGAAGCCGAACCGTGACGCCGTGAGCCCCTGCCGCTGGTTCCGGAGCTCCTGGAGGCGGGTGAACAGCGACTGGGCCGAGGCGACCATGGGCGCCTGCATGGCCATGGCCCGCTGGAGGGGCTCCGACGGGTCGGCGCCCGCGTCCATGGCGGCCACCGCGCTCTCGAGCACACCCTCCTGGAAGCGCAGCTCCCGGAGCTGGGTCTGGGCCGCCATGAGCTGGTTCGTCATGGCCTGGGCGTCGATGTTCGGGTCGATGAGCCCGATCCGGGACTGGAGGTCCTGCAACCGCCCCTGCTCGGCCGCCAGCGAGTCCGACATGGCGGCGAGCTGATCGGAGAGGAACTCCCGCCGCCGCACCGCGTTGTCCCGGGCCAGCTCCGCAGAGTACTCCTGGTACGACGCCGCCACGGCGTTCACCACCTCCGCGGCTACGTTCGGGTCCGGGTCCCGGTAGGTGAGGCGGACCAGATTCGTTCCGGTGAGCTGGTTCACATTCAGCGGCCGCCCGAGTCGGTCGATGGCCGTTTCCATGGGGAGGATGCGAACGGGGATGGGCTCGGGCAACGTCACGCCCTCGGCCAGCCGGAGGGCGAAGCCCGGTCCTGACAGGGTCTCTCCCGGGGAGGCCACCGCGATGGGCGCGCCGCCCTCGTCCAGCAGCTCGATCTCGTTCCCCGCCTGGCGGAGGGAGAACCGGCGGGGGGCCGCATCCGGGGCCACCCGGACCTCGGCGGCCACGCCGCTCCGCTGCACGTCCCGCGGCCCGATCAAGAGCTGCTGGCCGCTGGCATCGACGGCCGGGCCCAGCACCCGCCGGCTCTTGATGAGACGGAGCTGGGAGGCGAAGTCCTGGTCGTTCCTGCCCCTCGATATCAGCCCCAGCCCCTCGAGCCCGGTGGACTCCGTCTCCCGCTGGAGGAGCACCGCCGCCTGGTACTGGGGCACCACGTTCTGCTGCCGCCACCAGACCACTCCGAGGGCGATCACCACGCAGGCGACGATCAGGAGCCAGTTCCGCCGGAGCAGCCCGATCAGGTCACGGACGCTCCAATCGACCTCCGGGGCGAAGCGCTCCAGCCCTCGACTGCCGTCGGCTCCGTTCTCCTGTGGTATCTCGTTCATTCTTGGATCACAACCTGATGGTGAAGAGACGGTAGAGTGTGAGCCCGGTTCCGATCAACTGGAGCGTCCACCGAATGTCTCGAAGGCTGACACCGAATCGCCGCGGGACGTAGATCCGGTCGCCGGACTGTAGCACCGGGGCCGACGCGAGATTCCCCGATCGCAGGGGATCCTCAGCGTTGAACTCGTAGATCCCACCCTCACGGTAAATCAGTATCTCGGTGGTCTTCGCGTCGGCATCGAACCCGCCGGACATTGTGATCACGTCGTAGAAGGAGACCGTAGGGTCGATCATCTGCATGCCGGGCTGCCCCACCGCACCCGCCACGGTCACCCGGAAGAGCGGTGTGATCGTAACGACCGGCGTCCGCATGATCCCGGCGAACGCCTCCCGCAGCACGCTCCGGAGGTCGGAGAGGCTCCGACCCGTGGCCTCGACCTGACCGATGACCGGGAGGTAGACGTAGCCGGTCTCCTCGATGGGGAAGTCGCCGCCCATCTCCGCCTGGGGCCAGACCTGGATCTGGAGCACGTCCCCCGGCTTCACCGCCGTGACGGGCTCCTGGCCGATGGGCTCCGGCGATACCGTGGCCCTGCGTCCCCCGCACGCGGTCGTGATGAGGGCGGCGACCGCCAGGAAGAGGATCGGGTAGCGTCTTGTCATCCGTGATACATCTAGAAGGAGATGGAACGGGGTCCAACCGGTGAATCTAGTGGCCTTGCCGGCAATGGACCAGTGGAAAGGCAACTGAAGGGCTACGCTCGTGCGAAGTGGTCGGACCCGAGAGGGGCCATGAGGCGCTCGTACTCGTCCTGGAGGGCCCTCCAGACCCGCTCCCTGCGGAACGTCTTCGCCCGCTCGACGCCGGCCCGGCCGTGGCGCTGCCGGAGGGACGGGTCGAGGAGGTAGGCGGAGAGGGCCTCGGCCAGCCGCTCCGAGTCGCCCGCTTCGACCAGCGTGCCGGTGGCGCCGTCCACCACGGCGTCCACCGTGCCGGTCACCCGGAACCCGGCCACCGGAATCCCCGCCGCGGCGGCCTCGAGGGGGACGTTCGGAAAGCCCTCGCGGTGAGACGGGAAGGCCACCACGTCCATGAGCTTGTAGTACGGCGCGGTGTCCGGCGCGAAGCCGGCCCCCACGACTGCCGGATCCCGCTCGATCCGCTCGACCGTCCGCTCGGGGACGGGATCGCCCTCCTCGAAAGAGCCGACCAGGAGGAGCCGGGCCGCGGGCGCCCGTTCCCGGACCCGCTGGAACGCCTCCATCAGCTCGACGATCCCCTTGTCCCGGGTGAACCGGCCGACGAACCCTATGACCGGGGCCTCGTCCGGTATGCCGAGTCGCTCCTTGAGCTCCCGGACCGTGCCGTCGCCCGGCTTCGCGAAGCGCTCGACGGCCACGCCGTTGGAGGCCCCGTCCCCGAGCACGCGGACCTTGTCGGCCCGGGCCAGCCCCGTCTCCACGTAGCGCGCGGCCAGGCTCCGGCTCACGGCGATCACCTCGTGGGCGCAGGCGGAGGCGACCCGTTCGGCGAGGTAGAGCAGCCACCAGACCATGCCCCGGGTGGTCTCCATCCGGAGCCCGCGCAGCGTGTAGATCCGGACCGGGACCCCCGTGACCCACGCCGCGAGCATGCCCAGGAGCCCGCCCTTGGGCGTGCCGGCATTCACCACCGCCGGCCGCCACTCGGCCATCACGCGCCGGAGCTGGAGGGCGGCCCGGAGGTCGGCCAACGGCCTGATCTCCCGGCAGATGTCCACCGGGAACACGGTGATCCCTTCCCGGGCGGCCACCACCTCGAGGTCGTCGCCGGGGGCGCTGGCCACTGCCACGTCGTAGCCCTGGGCCTGCATCCACCCGAGCTGGCCGTCGAGGAGGTGCCGTGCGGTCATGGCGTGGGCCACCACGTAGAGGAGGCGAGGACGCTCCCGGAGCCCGACGTCGGGGCCGACACGGCTGCCCTGGTTGGACCGGTGTGGCAGGATCATTCCTCGGCGGTGAAGGTAGGGGGGTTCCTGGCTACGCTACCGGATGTCGGTCCCGGAAGCCAGGCCGGCTGCCTCCGCCATCGTCAGCGAAACCATGCCGTGTCGCTCGCGCACCCGTGCGAAGGCGTCCAGCACCCTCCGCAGCACGCGCAAGTTCTCATCCAGCCGCGCCCCGAAGTTGTGAGGGTGCCACCACAGGTGATACAGGCGCCGACGCCGGGCCGCCGCCTCCAGGCCACCGACGATGCGCCGGAGCCGGAGCGGCTCGAGGGCGGCCAGCCGCCGATCATGCGGGCGCAGGAACCGACTCGCCCTAACATTGGTGATTCCGGCCGCCTCCGGCAAGCTCTGCCACGCAACGGTATCGTCACCGAGGGGGAGATAGGCATCCAGGATCCGGCCGAATCGGCGGGCGATGGCGCGGGCTCCACCCTCCGCGGTGGTGTTCCAGAGCGGGCCGGGCGGGTTGCCCCGATAGGCCTGGATCCCCGCCCGGGGCAGCACCGCCACGTACTCGGGCCCGGCCTGGTTCCGGGGAAAGACGATGGAGCGGAGGGAGCGGCCGACGGTGGCGCAGGCCAGCGCCTGGGCCGCGTTCAGGTCCGCCTCGAACGCCGCCGGCGTGGCGCCATCGGCCCCGCAGTAGAAGTGGGAGAAGGTGTGGGTCGCCAGCTCCTGGCGCGGCGCGTCGGCGATGCGCCGGATCAGCGACGGCGCGAAATGCAGAGGGTCGTCCTCTTCGTCGGCGCCTACGGGCTCGTCCCACGGGTCGAGATCGGGATCGGCGTAGGCTGGCGTCGGATTCGGACGATGTGCTTCGAGCTCCTCCCGGTTTCGGGCGAAGAGGAAGCCCACGGCGGCCCAGGTCGCGCCCACGTCGTACTCGCCGAAGAGGTCCAGGAGCGCGTCCACGGCGACCCGGGTACCCAGAAGCCGGTCCCGGTACGGCCCGTCCGACCCGGCGTGGTCCCGGACCCCCCAGTGCAGCTCGAAGTCCAGGGAGATGACCAGCGCCCCGGGCAGTGAGGGCGTGGGCTCCGACGCCCCGGACGCTGTCACGAAGACACCCCGGCCGGCGACGGAGCCGCCCGGGCCTGCATGACCGGTTCTCCGGCGCCCTTTCGCCGACGGGCCCGGACGCGCCGGGATCCCGCCTCGAAGACCATGAAGAGGACGGGGAAGATCAGGCTCCGCTGACGGGCGATGATCCCCAGGTTCGACAGGTTCATCCCGAGGGCCGCCACGTAGAACAGGAGGAACGGCATGGCGAAGCGGAGGACCCGGTGCCGCCGCCACGCCTTCAGCACGATCCCGAGCTGGTGCCGGCGGAGCCAGATGAGGATCCACATGGCCGCGATCTCCACCGCGGAGAAGGCCGCGGCCATGTTGTGGACCTCCCAGAGGAAGGGCCGGAAGAGCACGTTCATGATGGCGACCGGAACGGCCAGCAGACCGATCCCGGTGGTTCCGATGGCGCTCCCCCCCTGGGCGGCCTGCGCCGCGTTGTACGCGACGAGTGCCTCGACCTCCGTCGGGTTGAGTCCGCCTGCCTCCGTCTGGGCCATGGCGTACCAGATGGCCACGAGCCCGACCACGGCCATGAATACGCCCTGGAGCATCCGCGTGGCGGTCCACCGGTCGAAGTCGACCCAGTACGACACGGTGACGGCCAGTACCAGGACCGCGGCCACCTCCGGCCGGATCATGGCCACCAGCAGGGTTCCGATCCCCAGGACCGGCCAGTTCGTCCGCCGGCCGCTGCCGACGTAGCCCAGCGTTGCAACCCCCAATCCAAACATGACCAGCGCTTCCTTCCCGATGCTGGACGGCCAGAACCAGAGCGAAGGGAAGAGGAGGAGCCACGCCCAGTAGCGGGTCAGGTCGGCCTGGGGGAACGCCTTCCGGAACCCTCGCGCGTACGCGAGCAGACCCAGGAACGAGATCAGGCCGAAGGCGAGGAACGCGCCGAACCACGAGCGCCCGATGGCGGCTACGACGACCCCGGTGAAGAACGCCGCGAAGTTGGTGCCGGGCAGGATCTGCTGGGGTCGGGTCCACAGCCCCTTGTCGAAGAGCGGCGTCGGATCGAAACGCGCGAGATACTCCGAGTACAGGACGCCCGCGTCGAAGTAGACGTGGGCGTCCGCGGCGATGGACATCCGACCCACGGCGCCAACGACCCGCAGCCCCAGCCCGAGCCAGACCAGGCCCTTCACGGTACGCGGCAGGCGGGTAGCCGTGATGATCATGCCGATGAACGCGTACGCGACGATCAGCAGAACGACGCCGGGAATCTCAGCCTGTTCCATGTACGATCTATCGATTCAACGGGTGAGAACTCAGAACAGCTCCAGGTCCCCCACGGAGGCCGACCAGCTGGCCAGCGTTTCCGGAGCCGGCCAACCGTCCGCCAGCGGGTACGCGGTCAGGATCGGGCCGGACCCAGGCGCGGGGAGGAACCCCGCCCCGACCAGGAGCCGGAACCCGTGGCCCGCCGGGGGTCGAGCCACCACCATGGACACGTCCGCCCGCCCGGCGGCGTCGCGCAGGAGCGACCGGGCGCTGCGTCGCGCGGCCGTCGTGGGGCCCACAACGATATCACAAACCCGCAGCTCGCGCAGGGCGCCGCGGCGGCGGCTTCGCAGCAGGAGCAACGCCCCGGTCTCGCCGTCCCCCTGGCGCAGCCCGAAATACTCGATCCCCGGGATCCCCGCATAGCGCCAGCGCAGGAAGTCCAGTGACGGGGTGGTATGGTAGGCCGCATGGGTCACACTCGCGGCCGCCTCCACGATGGACGCGGCGCCCGACTGCTCCAGCACCGCCCCGGCGGACTCCGCGTCCACCGCCGGCGGCTCGCCCTCCTCGCCACCCAACCCCTCACGCAGGAGCGCCCCCACGGCCCGCAGCGGCCGGACCGGTCGGATCCAGAGGGTGGGCCGACCCACCGCCTGCCAGCCCATCTTCAGGTAGCCCGGCCGGCTCTGCTCGTTCGGGGTGTTGTAGACGAAGACGACGCCCTCGGCCGCCATCTGGTCCCGGAGCCGCACCGTCAGCCGCTTGAAGATCCCCCGCCCTCGCCAGTCCGGGTGCGTCGCCGTATCCACGGCCCGGACCGCCGGCGCCTCCCGCCCGCCCGTCCGCCAGCGCCAGCACATGAACGCCCGGAGTCCGACCAGCGCGCCGTCGGCCTCGGCGACCAGGACCGGCGAAGGCCCGAAGGGGTTGTCCACGTGCTTCCAGCGCCAGAACTCCGGGCTGCGGGGGATGACGCCCTCGCCGAGGCTGACCCGCTGGAGCTCGACGATGGCCGCCTCATCCGCCGGCGTAGCCCGCCGGATGATCAGCTCAGTCACCGGTCCTCATCATGATCCACCGGTCCCGGACGTAGACCCCGAGGCCCGCCGGCAGCGACGCCGGCCAGACCGGCGAGAACGGCAGCTCCCGGAACGCCCGGAGCACCCCGCGTCGCCCGTGCAGGGTGTAGCGGATGTAGTTCGCGTAGGTCCGCCAGCGCTCGCGAAGGGTCATGGGTCGCCCGCTCTCGAGCACCTCACGATAGTAGGTCCTGGCGGCGTCGGGCGAGCCCGCGCGCACCCGGACGGTCCGGGCCGTCAGCCCGTCCGGCTGGTACTCCACGTACTTGAGCACCTGGTTCACACACCGCGTGGTGTAGTGGGGCGCGATGCGGTTCCACGTCATGGAGATGGTCACGAACCGGCCCAGGTCCTCCGGATAGGGGAACTCCCGGGAGATATCCGCACGGCACGACACGGCCTTGTCGCGCCGGACACGCCAGCGGAGCCGGAGCTCCAGGTGGTCCGTGTCCAGCTCGTCTTCCGGGAATCGGTCCCCTACCACCGTCCCGTCGGCGAACGCGCACAGCCCCACCACGTCGAAGTACCCGTCTCGACGCTCCTCCGGGATCCCCTGCCACAGCTCATGCCAGCGCTCCAGCGCGTCCGGCGGATACCAGTCATCCGAGTCCAGGTTGTTCAGGTACCGACCCCGGCTCTCCCGGGCCGCCCGGTTGAACCCCACGTGCCATCCCTGACTCTCTTCGTGCCGGAAGTAGCGGATCGGAAGACCCTCCTCTTCGACCCACCGGCTCACCAGCTCGGGCGTCCCGTCCGTCGACCCGTCGTCCACGACGATCCACTCGAAATCCCGGAGCGTCTGGTCTCGCAGGCACGCGTACACACGCGGTAGCAGGTGCGCGCGGTCGTGTGTGACCGTCACCACCGTGAAGGTGTACTCCGACTCGCTCATGGGCTCGGCGTCTCCGAGTAGGCCAGCTGCCCGACCAGGTCACGGATCCGCGGTCCCCTCCCGAAACGGTCGAAAACCGTCAGCAGCGCTCCGTACACCACCACGCCCAGCCCGATCTTGAAGGCGAGGCCAGCCGACCCGCCCGGACCGCCGACCGCCCGGATCGCCGCCACCATGCCCGCCGCAGCCAGGACCGGTCTCACCAGAAGCTCCTGCGGGTACTCGAGCCGGAATGCCGACCGGCTGAGGATCGCCGACAGCACCACGACCACCACGGCCGACGCCAGCGTGGCCCAGGCCGCGCCGAGCACCCCGTGGCGCGGGATCAACAGCAGGTTGAGACCCACGTTGAACGCCGCCGTGACGCCCACCGCGAGCATCTGGAGCGAGGTACGCCGGGACAGGAGAAACGCGATGTCCACGTAGTACAGCTTGAGCCCGCTGATCACGGCGCCGGCGGCGATCCAGGGGATGACCAGCGTGGCGGCGGCCCGGTACTCCTCGCCCACCAGCACCTTCGCCAGCTCCGGCGCAATGGCCAGCGTGCCGGCCCCGGCCGGCACCGCCACCGCGGCCAGAACGCCGAAGTACGCCGCCAGCTGCCCCCGGGCCTTCTCCTCGCCCTCCTCGCCGAACCTCCGGACCACCACCGGGAAGAACGCGAGATACAGGACGAGCATCACCATGCCGAGGGCCTTGTCCACCAGGTCGTAGCTGGCCGAGTAGAGCCCGACGGAATCGGCGCCCGAGAAGATCCCCAGGATGAACCGATCCGACGTCGAGACCACGTACCACAGCACGTAGCTGACCGCCAACGGTGAGCCGTAGCCGGCCAGCTCCCGGAGTGTGGATACCCGGGCCCGCGAGGGATCGGTGCGGGCATCGGCGTCCCTCGCGGTCAGCCGGACCATGACGAGGGCGACGGCGCTGGCGAGCACCGCGCTCGCCACGACCCCGACGGCCCCCCAGCCGGCCCAGGCCAGCGACACGGCACCTGCGAAGAACACGCCGGCCCGCGTCACGGACAACCAACCGTAGCGACCCGGGCGCAGACGGACGCGGGCGAGGTCGCGCTGGACCTCGTACCAGCCCTGGACCCAGAAGAGGACGACACCCAGCCCGAGCAACGTGCGATGGTCCCGGAGCGCTCCCGTGGCCGCGATCACCGCCGCGATCAACGCCGACAGGAGCACGATGGCCCCGAACGCCGTCCGCACCGTGCCCAGAACGACCGCTCCACCCTCGGGTGCCGACGGCAGAAACCGCAGCAGTCCCTGCCGCAGCCAGCCCAGGGAGATGCCCACCGCCAGTCCGACCCCGGCCATGACCAGGGCGTACGCGCCGTAGGCATCCGGCGGTAGCAGCCTCGTCAGCAGCACGACAGCGAACACGTTGATGACCGCCGGTCCACCGCGGGCCAGAGCGTACACGCCCGAATCCAGCAGGACGTTTCGGGAACGGGCAGCCACAGTCAGTCCGCTCCCTTCCCCGAATCCCGCGCTAGCACGCGTTCGTACACGGCCTCCAGCTCCCGCTGCATCCGGGCCTGGCTGAAGCACTCCACCACGGTGGCCCGGGCGGCCTCCCCGATGGACCGTCGCCGAGCCTCGTCCTTCAGGAGGGAGCACACCGCGTTGGAAAGCCCCGGGACATCGCCGAAGACGTGCAGCGCCCCGTTCTCCCCACCCCGCACCACCTCGGGAATCCCACCCACCGACGTCACCGCGGGGGGCACCGCCATGGCCATGGCCTCGAGCAGCGCGATGGGAAGTCCCTCGAACTCGGACGTCATCAGGTAGACGTCCATGGCGGCCAGGTACGGCCGCACTTCTTCCTGCAGGCCCGCGAGCCGCACATTCCTGCGGAGGCCGTGAGCGTCCACGGACTCCTCTACCGACCCGCGCTCCGGGCCGTCCCCCACCAGCAGAAAACGCACGTCCGGAGTGGCGTCCGCCACCCGCCGAGCCACGCGCAGCCAGTGGTCGAGCCGCTTCTGCGTCCGGAACACCGCGATCGTGCCGACCACGGGCGCCCCCGGAGGGATGCCCCAGCGCTCCCGGACCTCGCTCCCGTCGTGCTGCGCCGGGTCGAACGCGTCGATATCCACACCGTTCAGAATCGTCCGGACGGGCACGCGCTCCCCGACCCGGCGCCGGATCGAATCGGCCACCTCGTCGGACACCGCAATGACCTCCGCCTGCCAGCCCCACGTGCGCAGGTTCAGCCACCGCGTCAGGGGATGGTACCGTTCCTGGAGGTTATGCTCTGTGTAGACCACGGGCACACCGGCCATCCGCCCGGCTAGTCGCGCGACCACACCGGCGAGGGGGAGGTGCGCGTGGACGAGATCGATACTCTGGTCGCTCAGATAGCGAGCCACGCGGCGGGCGGCCCCGAGCACCGCCATGTTGGACCGGGCGCCGAAGCAGATGACCTCGACATTCTGGTCCCGCAGTGCGGGGGCGATCGTGTCCTTCCATGGCAGGAAGTAACCGTACTGGTATGAGAACCGCGTCCGATCCGCGGCTGTCAGGCCGATCGGAAGGAGGACCTCGGCCCCGCCCCGACCCAGGCTCTTTATCAGATGGAAGACCCGCATGCTGGAGCTATCCACCGCTGGTCACATCTCGGTAGGCCTGCTTGTTTCCGGACACGTCTGGATGCGATATGAATCCGCCGCGTTCTAACACCGTTACTCGTTCATCGAAACCACGACGACGCGGTAACTACGCTTGATCGGCCCCGGGGGTAGAAGTCGGCGTCCGCGGACGGGCGCGCGAACTCGGCACTCTCCGCTCGTCGACTGAGTGCCCATAGTTATTGCCCTGCTTCCCTGCGGGACAGTCGCGACCTTGCGCTAGCCCGCAGCCGCCTCACGATCTGAGACCACCTTATCAGGTTTGGAAGAACTTGCTCCATTCCGTTCCTTCAAAGTGGTCGCTGAGCTGTTCGTAGTTCTCCACAATGTCGTTGAGGCCTCGCTGCCTCTGTTTCTTCGTTCTTGTGCTTAGTGGACGAGGACGGATGTCCAGAAACCCCAGTATGCGGCTGCCATGGCCTTGAGGATCAGCCGCCAGATCCTCATAGAAGAGTTCGAGAACGGGATGCGCACTGAAGAACTCGTCATAGTACTCCTCCCACGCCGTTGTCCGCTGCCATTCCTCGATGCATTCCTCGGGCGATAGGTGAATTGTCACTTCCCGATACTTATTGTCCTGACTCTCCCCGAGCGCGTACTGCTGCGTTGCGCCAGCCAGCTTCCTCGAGACCAAGGTGTGCAGTCTGTTTCTTCTCTTGAGGTGGATGATCCGCATTTCTGGATCCAAACGCAGCGAATCGACCACCTCTTCAGTCCTCTCGATTCCCCACTTGATACCCCAGGATTCCTGAAGCTGATAGTAGAGAAGCTTGATCCCGATCGCGGTCTCAAACCCAGCGCGTCGAAAGCACCCCCCCACGTACTGGGGAGCCCCTTGGGCTTGTATCGCGTTCTTACGCGCCGGATCTTCTAATGCGGCTGCCCCGATCACCTCCCCTTGCACGCGAAGCCTAGGGTGTGAACGCAACAGGGAAAGCAGCATGTTTGATCCTGTGCGTCCTCGACTGAGAACGGTGAAGCGTCTGGGTTTCGGCAGCGGCAAGGCCGAGGCCAGAGTTCGCACGAGCACGGGCCGGAGCCTTCGGAACGGTTTCCGCTGCATCTCGCTCTTGCTCCTCATCGCTGTCATGAATTGACCATTGCGCTCAGCCACCAACGGCTCAGCTCGCGCAGTCGTCGCGGGAATCCTCTCTCAAAGAGCGGCCCCAGCGAGGGTCACCTCCCCATACAAGTGAGGCTGATGTATGAGGACTCTGGCGCCGATCGAGACCCAAGCCTACTATCTCGGCACGACTTACGGACCGTTCTGAATCTGGATCTTCACCAGACCGCGTCGCTGGTATCTTAGGGGGGTTCCCTGCAACTCGCTCAGGTGCTGCAAGAACGCAATTCGCTGCAGCAAGTAGAACTCCCTCTTGCTTATCCCTTCATTCGAGCTACGAGCTTGGTTGGGGTGTTGCTCGATCCAAAGCTTGAGACGGGTATAAGCCCTGCGTAGCGCAAGTCTGTTCAGAGTCTCGTGGCGCCAGTGATACGCGACGTACGCCTTGCTTCTCCCCCTCTTCCTCGCCGCCTCGACCCACGCTGTGTGTAGAAGCCGCTCGCTCTGGAAGTGGTGTTCCACCGCCGTCTCGGGGGCCCCGACTTGAATCCGAAACCCCGCCGCTATTAGCTGCTCCGCGAACAGAGTGTCGTCGGCATAACCCAAGCCACCTGGGCCAAGCTCGGGGTCGAACGCCGGAACCCTCTTGAGCACTCTCCGGGAGAAAGACATGTTCGCGCCCACCAGCCGTTGCCGAAGATCGTGGCGATCTCTGGCAGCCAACCAGAACTTGTGGCGCGGTGTCATCCAGGAACGCTCGAGATGGGAAGGCAGACTAATCCAGCCTCCGACCGCGTCCGCTTCGCCTTTGACGATCGGCCTGCACATGCTCTCTATCCATGCCGATCGAGGACGGACATCATCGTCCGTGAACACGATCACGTCGCCATTTGCTGCGTACACGCCGGTGTTTCGGGCATTCGACAAACCAGGGCGCGGTTCCGTGACGATTCGCGGTCTGAGATTGACCGGCGCTTCTGAGCGCGCGACCTGTACCGTCCCATCCGAAGAGCCGTTGTCCACAACCACGAGTTCCGCCTCGAAATCCCGCGGAATAGCGACGCTGTTGAGGGAGTTGAGCGTCGATCGTAGGTGATCGGCCCGGTTTCGGGTACAAATGATAATCGAGACGCGCATGATCCGGGAGCTTAGGGTCCGATCAAATCAACTACCACCACCGGAGGTGGTGGTTTGTACGGGTGGGTTTAGCCCAAAG
>CAYMLW010000052.1:0-17041 GCA_964391035.1 uncultured Gemmatimonadaceae bacterium | reverse complement strand
GGCTGACGGCTGACGGCTGACGGCTGACGGCTGAGGGCTGACGGCTGGCTGCTGAGGGCTGACAGCGCGGCTTGGCAGACCCCGGACGGGAGTGAACCATGACGGGACCCGAACATCCGCCGCTGGGCGGCATCCACGAGGCGGCGCTGTACACCGACGACCTGGATGGCGCCGTCGACTTCTGGACCGGGCTGGGCCTGCCGCTGCACAGCCGGGCCGAGGGGCGGCACGCGTTCTTCCGGGCCGGCCGGGACATGCTGCTCGTGTTCGACCCGGACGCGACCCTGAAAGGCGACGGCGTGCCGCCCCACGGCGCCCGGGGGCCGGGCCACGTGGCGCTGGACGTGCCGGACCTCGAGATGCTGGAGGCGTGGCGGAGTCGACTGACGGAGGCAGGTGTCGAGGTCGAGGCCGAGGTCGAGTGGCCGAGCGGCGGGCGGTCCCTCTATTTCCGGGATCCCGCCGGTAACAGCCTCGAGCTGATCACACAGGGGAGTTGGGGCGGCCAGAGTCGGCCGTTGTCGTAGCGCACGGGTCGTCGCAGCTCGACGCCCACGTTCAGCTGCCAGCCGGTGCTGCCTTCGTAGATCGCTGTCCCGTCGGCCTCGAAGTCGCCGAACCGGAGCACGCTGGCTCTCTCGTGGCGAGTGGCAACAACTGGCCCTGGCCCGGAAGAGTGAACGTCCAGGGGTCGTGCTGCTGGTCTACCACCATCTCCGGCTCGGCGGTGTCGAGCGGAAGCTCGCCGACATCGCCCGGGCGCTCGACAGCCATCCCGTGGGCCTGGACCGAACGTTCCACCTCGTGCTCGACGAGCCTCCGCCCGACGTTCCCCGCGAGACGAGCATCACTTCTGCGACGCCGTTCACGCCTCCCCCGTCGTATGACTGTACCGTCCGCAAGGCACCTTCCTGGGACTCGCCGTGCTGTACTTCGCGTTCATCCTCTGGCACACGATCCGGCTCCGTCCCCGAGTGGTCATGGCGTTTCTGCGCCGCCCCGGCGTGTACGCGATCCTGCTGAAGGCGCTGCTGCCATGGCGCCGAACTCGCGTGCTGGTCAGCGACGACACGATTCCGTCCCGATCGCTGGAACTGGACACACGCGGCCGTCCGGCCAGGCGGCTACTGGCGTCACTGCTGATCCGCGTCTCCTACCCGAGGGCGGACCGGATCATCGTGCCGAGCGAGCGCGCCCGGCGCGACCTGGTTTCGCGCTTCGGAGTGCCGGCGCGGATCGTGGAAGTGACCCGCGACTGGACACTCCCGCAGGCGGCCGCGCCATCGGCGGCAGAGTACGAGATCGTGTACGTGGGACGAATCGATCGGGAGAAAGACCTCGAGCGACTCGTGGAGCTGCTCGGGGACCCGGTGGCGTGTCGCGTCCTGGGGCGAGCGGCTGCGGCGAGGGTCCGGGAGCGCCACGGTCGGCGGAACCTCGAGCGGTTCGTCCGACTGCTCTCCGGGCCGGCGGAGGATCTCAGAAGCCGTTGAGGGCGGCCTCGATGTCGTCGATCAGGGCAGCGACCCGCTCGTTCGTCGAGTCGACCGCGGCGACGCGGCGGAGGCGGGCCAGGGCCCGGGTGTAGTGGCGTCTCGCCGCCGCGGTATCCCCGAAGCTGGGGAGGTCCGGCGACGCCATCAGGGCGCCCCGCTGCATCCCGTTCACGGCCAGCGTCACCTGGGCGTTCATGTCCCGTGGACTCGATTCGGCCAGCCGCTCGTACTCGGCGTGCGCCGCTTCCAGCTCCGTCCGGGCCTCTTCCAGGCGCCCCTCCATCTGGTACGTGAGGCCGAGCTTCTCGCGGGCGATGGCCGCGTCTCGATGTATGTGAGGGTCGTCCGGGAAGGCCGAGTGGAGGCGGGACCGGATGACGTCGGACCGCCGGAACGACTCGAGGGCCCGGCCGTAGTCGCCCTGTTCGGAGTGAATGGACCCCAGCCGCTCGTGGGCGATCCCCAGGAGTCGGGCGGTCCGGGTGCTCGTCGTGTCCTGGCGGTGGACGCGTTCGAGGAGGTCGAGGGTGGTCCTGTAGTACGACATCGCCTCCGCGGGTCGGCCGGCGTTGGGGAAATTCGGATTGCCGGTGTAGTCCCCCCGCTTGAGGTGCTCGATGGCGAGGGCGACGAGGCGATCGGGATCGGGGTCGATTTCGACATTCTTCCGGAAGAGGATGAGGGCCTGATCGAAGGCGGCGAGAGCGGAGTCGGGCTGCCCGAGGTGGGCCAGGACGTCGCCGCTCTTTTCGAGTAGCACGGCACGGAGGTGTGTGGTGGCGAGTCCGAGGCTGTCGCCCGGACTGTCCTCGGGCAGCATATCGAGGCCTCGTCGGTAACTCTCCAGGGCGTCCTGCAGGCGACCGAGATTCCTGGCGGTGGGATTGCCCTGGACGTTGCCGACCCGGAGAAAGGCCTGGGCCAGGTCGAGCCGGAGCTCCGGGTCGTCCCGGGCCTCGGGCGCGAGTCGATCGAGATAGTCTACGGCCCGCGACACGATGAGCTCGCGGACGGGCGTGGACCCCGGCAGATCGGCCACCTCATCGTGCACCTCGAACATGAGAGCGCGAGCGGCGTTCCGAGCCGTCTCGAATCTACGTTCCGCGAGGGTCGCGGCGGCCCGGGCCTCGTGGCCCTGCCAGAGCGCGATGCCCAGGCCGCCGACCAGGGCCAGGAGCGTGACCACCGCTGCGGCGACACTGGTGGCGTTGCGCCGTACGAACTTGCGGGCCCGGTAGGTCATGGTGTCCGCCCGGGCGGCGACGGGGTGGCCTGTCCGGTGCCGCTCGATATCGGCCGTCAGCTCGGCGACCGAAGCGTACCGGCGCTCGGGCTCCTTGCGCAGCGCCTTGAGGACGATGTTGTCCAGATCGCCGCGCAGCCGACGGCGGAGCCGGTCCAGCGTCATCGCGGTCTGGCGCGCGGCCTCCTCACTGACCGCGGCGCTGGGTCGGTCGGGCGCCGTATCGAGGATTGCCTGCTCGAGCTCGGCGGGCGTGGGAGTGGGACCGTACGGGCGGTTGCCGGTGAGCAGCCGGTAGAGGATCATCCCGAGGGAGTACACGTCAGTGGCGGTCGTCACCGGCTCGCCGCGGACCTGTTCGGGACTTGCATAGGCCGGTGTCATCGGCCGGACGGCCGTGCCGGTCCTCACCCCCGCGGCGTCCGCCCACTCGGGGTCGACCAGCTTCGCGATGCCGAAATCGAGGAGCTTGGGCGTGCCCCGGTCGGTGACGAGGATGTTGGACGGCTTGAGGTCCCTGTGGACGATGAGCGCCCGATGGGCGGCCTGGACCGCCTCACATACGCCCAGGAAGAGGGCGAGTCGGTCATCCAAGGACAGGCGCTCTTCGTTGCAGTATCGATCGATCGGGCGGCCCTGGACGTACTCCATGACGATGTACGGCAGCCCGTCCTCGGTCGTGCCACCATCGAAGAGACGCGCGATCTTCGGGTGGTCGAGCGCGGCCAGGATGCGCCGCTCGGACTCGAACCGCTCCAGCAGCTCTTCGCTCTCCCGCCCCAGCGGGAGGATCTTGATGGCAACGGTCTGTTCGAAGCCGCCGAAGGTGCGCTCCGCCCGGTACACGGCGCCCATCCCGCCCACCGCGATGCGCTCGACCAGCCGATAGGCGCCGATTGTGCGATCCGACGGCGGGTCCGTTGCGTCGGCCTCCCCGGTCTCGAGGAGGTCCCGAACGGCTTTCGCCGCAGGCCGGTCCGACAGCCGGTCGGTCGATTCGTGGGCAGCGAACAGGGCCTGGAGCTCCCGGCGGAACTCGTCGTCGCCGGCGGCGAGCTCATCGATGACCGCCGTACGGTCCGAGGGGTCCGCGTCGAGGACGGTCTCGAACGCCGCTCTCAGCCGCCGATGCCGCTCGCGGTCGGAGCCATACCGGTGCATCATCCTGGGCGAGGCGAGGGGCCTCGGGGTGGCGCACAGCCCGACACGGCTTTAGTCCTCCCGCACCAGGTACCGCCAGCCGTACCCGTCCAGCGCGACGCTCCCACTCGCCGCCGCACCGCTGACCACATCGCTCCAGCTCCCGTCGGGGAGCGCGAGGGACTGGCCGGCCGCCCCGTTGTTGAACACCGCCAGCAGCTCGCCGGAGCCGGGCTCGCCGCGGAAGAAGGCGAGGAGGGCGGTGGTGGCGTCGTATTCCCGGATGGCCGGCGAGGTGAGTGCGGGGAGCGCGTGCTTGAGGCCGGCGAGGGCAGCGTAGTGGCCGATCATGGCGGGGTCGCAGTCGTCCCACTGGATGGGATAGCGGGCGAGGTGTCTGCCCTCGCGGCCGCCAAGGAAGGCGCACTCGTCGCCCTGGAAGGTGACGGGCATGCCGGGGAGGGCGAAGAGCAGCGCGGCCGCGAGCCGCTGGCGGGCGAGGGCCCCGGCGGAGGGGGAGCCGCCGAGCTCGCCGCCGCCCATCTTGGTCAGAAGCCGGTCGGTGTCGTGGGAGGCGACGAGGTTGAAGAGCATGGCGGTCGCGGCCTCGGGGTACGCCGCGTAGAGATCGGCCATGTCGCGGGCGGCCACGACGCCAGGGCTGTCGCCCCGGGCGAAGCGCTCGACCACCCGCTCCCCGATGGCGTAGTTCATGAGCGCGTCGAACTGGTCGCCCTGAAGCCAGGTCGCGTCCCGCTCCCAGATCTCGCCGACCAGGTACGTCCCGGGGTCGACGCCCTTCACGACGTCCCGGAACGTGGTGAAGAAGGCCTGCCGGTTGTCGATCTCGTTGGGCACATCGACGCGGATCCCGTCCAGCCCGAACTCGGTCCACCCCCGGGCCACGTCCATGAGATGGTCCATGACCTCCGGGTTCACCGTCTGGAGCTCGGGGAGGGAGCCGAAGCCCCACCAGGCGTCGTAATGCTCGCCGTTCCCGGCCTGGATCGAGTCGGCCGGGACGTGGAACTCGAACCAGTCCCAGTACCCGGAGGCCTCGCCGTTGGTGATGGCGTCCTGGAAGGCCCAGTGGCCGATGCCGACGTGGTTGGGCACGAAGTCCCAGATGAGGCGGATCCCCCGGGCATGGGCGGCGTCTACGAGGGACCGGAGCGTGGTCGAGTCGCCGAAGTGAGGCGCGACCTGCCGGTAGTCGAAGGTGTCGTAGCCGTGGGCGGAGCCGGCGGCGAAGATCGGGTTGAGGTAGACCACGTCGGCGCCCAGCTCTTCCAGGTGGTCGAGGCGATCCATGATCCCCCGGATGTCGCCGCCGAAGTACTGGTGACAGCAGTGGGGATCCTCTGGCGGATCGCTCCAGTCGCTGAGGACGGGGGGCGTGCTCTCGAGGGCCGGATCCCGAAACTCGTACTCGTCGGTGGCCAGGGCGGCGCTGTCATTGGTCGGGTCCCCGTTCCAGAATCGCTCGGGAAAGATCTGGTATGCGACGGCGCCCTCGACCCAGTCCACGGACTCGAACGGCTCCGCGGGCGCGTCGTAGGGCCCGAACACGGTGGTGCTGTCCGACGTCACGACGTGGATGCTGTAGTGGGCGGTGGCAGCGGGGACCGGGGCGCGCCAGACCCGGTCGACCCCGACCGTGAGCTGGGGGTGCATGGGCGTGGTGTCCGAGCCGGCGATGATCCGGGCGGCCTCGACGCCCTCGGCCCGGGCCCGGAACCGGATGGAGAGGGCGCCGCCGGCCCGGGAGACGTAGGCCGGGTCACCGGGCGAGTGGCGGAACTCGAGGGGGACGTCGCCGATGACGACGAAGGCGTTCTGCCCCTCGTGGCCGTCGGAGACGCAACCGGCGGCGTCGGGGTCGACCGCGTAGTCGGCCGACGGGTCGCCCCAGACGGGGTCGTAGCACATGTCGGCGATCCACGCGTCGTTGATGAAGAACTTGTACGTGTGGGTACCGTCCGCGAGGTCGACGTTGACCCGCCAGTCGCCGGCCGTGCCGAACGCCATGGCCGTCTCGCCCCAGTCGTTGAAGCTGCCCCGGACGCTCATGTCGCGAATGGTGGGGGCGCCATCGGGCGGGGAGTAGGTGAAGATGTGGCCGGGGTCCATCGTGTCGGTGGGGATCCCGTCGTCCGGGCCCGCCGGTTCGCTGCCGCACCCTGTGAGGAGCGGCCCCAGAAGGGCGAGCACCGCCGCCGCATTCGCGCTCATGGATTCCAGTCCTGTTCGTTTGCTTCGACCGCCCGCCCAATGTAGCCGATGGGAGGTAATCCGAGCAGGGCCCCTCGCGGGCTACTCCGTCGCGCTCATGGCCGGAAGGCGATGCGGACGACCGCTCGGGCGGTGCGGGACGGTTCGGCCTGCCGCTGTCCAGCCGGGTCGACCCGGAACGGCCATGTGACGCCGGCCTTCGAGCTGTTCGGGGCCGTGACCGCGTGGCTGGGCCTGAACGACTCCAGCCAGGACTACGCCGCCTGCGGTCTCGCGTACTACGTGCGCTGACCCCGCGCCGCCCGCACCGGCAAGCACGGGGTCGTGCGCCCGCAGCGCGTCGGCTCAGCTCCCCGCCGTTTCCCGCGGCTCCGCCTCCGTCACGTACTGCTGGAGCCAGCGGTCCGTCTCCCACAGCATGTGCAGGATGGACTCCCGGGCACGGTAGCCGTGGCTCTCGGCGGGCAGGAAGACCAGGCGCGTCGTCTTCCCGAGCCCCTTCAGCGCGTGGTAGTAGCGCTCCGACTGGACCGGGAAGGTGCCCGAGTTGTTGTCGGCGAGCCCGTGGATCAGGAGGATCGGCTCGTTGATGTCGTCGGCGTGCATGAACGGCGACATCTCGTAGTAGATCTCCGGCGCCTCCCAGTACAGCCGCTCCTCCCGCTGGAACCCGAAGGGCGTCAGCGTGCGATTGTACGCGCCGCTCCGGGCGATCCCAGCCCGGAAGATGTCCGAATGGGCCAGCAGGTTGGCGGCCATGAACGCGCCGTATGAGTGGCCCCCGATGGCCACCCGGTCAGGGTCGGTAACGCCCCGCCGGACGCCCTCGTCGACGGCGGCCCGGGCGCCGGCCACGAGCTGCTCCCGGAACGTGTCGTTCGGCTCGTCGTCGCCCTCGCCGATGATCGGGATCGAGGCGTTATCGAGGACCGCGAAGCCCCGTAGCACGTACGGGATCGCGCCCCAGTAGCTGACCCGGTTGAACCGGTACGGCGAGTCGCTCACCTGCCCCGCCGCCGCCGCGCTCTTGTACTCCCGCGGGTACGCCCACACCAGCGTGGGCAGCGGGCCATCGCGCTCTGCGTCGTAGTCGGGCGGGAGATAGAGCGTGGCGGTCAGCGCCACGCCGTCGGCTCGCTCGTACTGGATGAACTCCTTCTGGATGCCCCGCAGCTCCGGGTACGGGTGCGGGAACTCGGTGATCTGGGCGACCCGACCCTCGTCCAGGTCGCGGATGAAGAAGTTGGGCGGCTCGGTGGGCGACTCGCGGACGGTCAGGATCACATGGTCCCGGGCGTCGAGCACCTCCACCGGCTCCTCGTAATAGGGCGCCTCGGAGCGGAAGAGCTCCCGGGTCTCTCCGGTCCGCAGGCCCATCTTCCGGAGGAACGGCCGCTCGCCCGTGGGCGAGGCGCCATCGCCGATCAGGTAGATGGAGCGGCCGCGGTCCGCCAGCGTCAGCACGTCGGTTCCGTTCCCCGTGGCGTGGGTGACCGGGCGGCCCGGATCCGCGTAGGGCTCCTCGTAGGAGTACTCGAAGAGGACGTGGGCGTCGCCGGGGTCGGAGGGGTCGAGGACGTAGGCCCGTGCCTGGCGCGTCCGAGTCCACGATTCGTAGACCAGCGCGATGTCGTCTGTGCCCCACTGCACGCCGCCGTAGCGGAGCGGGAGGTCGATGAGCGTCGTCGGCTCACCGTCGAAGGGTGCTTCGAGCATGAACAGCCGGTCGCGATACTCGGCCTCGATACGGCCGTTGCCCCCGTCCAACGCCTCGACCCACGCCAGCGTGGCCGGCGCGTCGGCCCGCCACTGGACCGACCGCATCCCGGTGGGCACGGAGCCGAAGCCCGGGGGCACGTTCTCCTGAAGCGGCAGCTCGGCGATCAGGGCGACCCGCTCGCCGTCCCGGGCGTCGACCACCTCGATGGTCTGGGGGAAGCGGTAGGCCGGCACGAGGTAGCTGAAAGGCCGGTGGATGGTCTCGATCAGCACGTACTGGCCGTCGGGCGACACCGACGCGCTGGCCACGATCCCGGGCTCCCGCAGTGTCCGCATGTCGCCGTCCAGGTCCACCCGCACCAGCTCGGCGGCGGCGTAGTGCTCGAACAGCGCCTCGTCGTGCGGGTTCTCCAGGAGGTCCTGGTAGGTCCGTACCGGAGCGCTCTCACCCACGTTCTCCTGGATGACCGGGCCCGTCGGGATCACGGGCGCGCCGGGCGCGAGGCCCCGGCCTTCCGGCACGAGTCGCACGATCAGCGACTCCGAGTCCGGCGTCCAGTCGTACGGCGACCCGAACATGGCGTCGTTCACCGCACGGTCCGTCAGGCGACGAGCCCGCGCGTCCGCCACACTCGCCACCCACAGCTCGATCCCCCCGTCACGGTCCACCGTGAACGCGAAGCGCGCGCCGTCCGGCGAAAAGCGCACGTTCCGGATCCCCCGCTCCGGCGCACCGGCGACCGCCCGCCCGGCGCCATCCGGCAGCGCCCTGAGCGTCAGCCCCGTGGCACCCCGGGACCGGCTCGGGCCGTTGTTGCGGGGATCGATCCGCAGCCCGGCGATACGAAGCTCCTCCCGCGCCACCTCCGCGATGGTCGGCAGCGAGGGCCGGTCCTGGAGCAGCAGGTAGTCTCCGTCCGGCGACAGGGTCACCCCGGGCGTCACCGGCGCATCCACCAGCTTCGCCAGCTCGGGCACCGGCGTCTGATAGCTCTCCACCACCTCCTGCGCCGCCGCCGGCAGGACGCCAGTGGCGAGCAGTATGAACAGGCATAGCATCCGTTTTGACATCTGCCCACTCCACAGAATTCAGGTGCTCGATAGTGGACCCCCCAGGTGAGGTTATGGCGTCGGAGGGATCAGGGAAAGGCGAGGATCAAGGATCGAGGATCGAGGGCGATCTGCTAGCGGGCGTCGACAACGATGATCGGGCGGCTGGTGATCATCGGGTCGCGGCCGGGGGTCTCGAGACGAAGGTGGAGAGTGTACTCGCCCGGGTCCAGCTCCGGCAGCTCGAGCTCTATGGCCCGGAAGACCGACTCGACCTGGTCGGGGGCGGTCTCCTCGAACGACACCTGGACCGGCCGATCCGGCTCGATGACCCCGAGGAACTCGCCGACGCGGGTCAGGAATCCCGGTCGGCCGCGCGTGAAGCCGAGCGTGACCTGGACGGGTTCCCGGACCTGGAGGCCGTAGACCTCCCATACCACCGCGAACCGCTCGTCCCGATCGACCTCGATGCCGGGGCGCACGTGGGGGATGGCGTCCTCCAGAGTCTCGGGGAAGGGTGCGCCGGAGGTCAGGATCAGAAGGTCCGAGACGTCGATGCCGCCCGACGCCAGCGGGTTCTGCCGCACGCCCTGCCGGGCCCGCCATGCCCGGCGACGGTCCCGGTCGAGGACCTCGAGGCTGCTCACGTAGCGACCAGGCGGGGCGCGCAGGGTGAACACGCCGTCCGGGGATCGGCTCCGCGCTGCGCGCAGCGGCCGCCCGTCCAGCGGCACGAGGAAGAGCCCGGCCTCGACGGCGCCGTCGACGGGTGACGCCTCGGGTGCGTCCCCGTCGGCCGTCGGGGCGTCGGCCTCATCGGCGTCGCCCGTCGGCGGTGATGCCCCGGCGGGGGCCCGCTCCGGCCGGTAGGCGCCGACCACGAGCATGGACTCGCCTCGCCGGAAGCGTCCGACCTGCGTGTCCAGGGCCCGCATGTCGGGGGCGTAGTGCGGCGCGTACCAGGTCCGTGCCTCCCGGGGCGCGGTGATCCAGCTTTCCGGCGGGATGTCCCCGGGCGATTCGAGGAAGGCCTCGGGGAAGAGGTAGCCGCGGCTCCTGGGGTGGTGGTGCCCGATGACCCGACGATAGTCCGGCGGCAGCCGGTCCAGGAGCTGGGGCGGGGCGGGCGCGAGCACCCGGCTCCAGCCCACGATGCGTCCATACCGGACCAGGACTTCGGCCAGGTCCGTGTCCCACGGGAGAAGCTGTGGATTCTCCGCACTTTCGTGCGTGCGTGCCTCGACGAGCCGGGCGAAGTGGTCGGTGAGTCGATCGTTGCCGTCCACGAGGAAGAGGGGGTCGGAGAGTCGCCAGAACCGCTCCCACAAGTCGCCCCGATCGCCGGGCGGGACGGCTCGGAACGCCTCCACGCCGGCCTCGAAGAGGATGTACCGGGGCGACATCCAGCGCTGCCGGACGCTGTCGGGCATCATGGTCAGGCTCTCCCGGAACGCCGACTCCGCGCCCCGGACCTCGCCCCGATCGTGGAGCGAATAGCCGACGAGCGCCGCGCACCACCATGGCTCGACTCCGCACACCGCCGCGACCTGCTCCGCCGCATCGTGCTCGCCCGCCTCGACCATGTAGCGGACCAGCTGCCCGACCACCCACGGATCGGCGACCTCGTGTCGTATTCGCAGCAGCCGCCCGATCAGGCTCCGGCGCGCCTCCGTCGTGAGCTCCGGCTCCGGTGGGAAATCCGTCTCTCCCTCCCCGCCGTACCAGATGCAGATCCGCCCGATCAGCTGATCGCAGCTCCCCTGTCGCTGATTCCGGCTCGGCGGGATCTGGGTAGCCCGCAGGTGCTCGAAGTCACGCTGCGCCTGGTGGGCCTGCTCCACCAGCGTCGCGGAATCCGGCGTCTCGGTCGGTGCCTGTGCCGCCACCGCCGCGGGGCCGGCCAGGAGGAGTGCCGCCAGCACTGCCGTCCGGAGGGCCTTCGAACATCGACACAGAGACTGGACACGCATGGGCGACCTCCGAACGGACGCGAACAGGAACCGGAGCCGTGGGGGCGCGCCCGCCGGGAATCTGCCGGGACCTGGCGGGACCCGCGCATGCACGACCACCCATCACGTACCCGATGAACGGCCGGGAGGGTTCCCCGACCGCTGCGGCGGTCGCCGTCACAGGCGGTCTCGCCTCGCCGGTTCCCGGGACCGTCTGTCGCCCCGGCTCAGGCCGCCGGCGGGTGCGTCACCGTGAGGAGGAAAGCGCAGCCCCCATCGGAATGGAGGGCGTGGGGGACGCCCCGGTCGATGGCCAGGAGCTCGCCCGGCCCCACGGTGTGTCTCTCGTCGCCCACGGTCACGCCCACGCTACCCCGCAGCGACTGCACCGTGATGGGTCCCTGCGACGTGTGCTCCGGGATGCCGCCGCCCGGTCCCAGGACGATCACCGTGACCCGGAGCGGTCCTTCCTTGATCAAGGTCCTACTGCTGCGGCCATCCCGGTCCAGGGTATCCGGGTTCGTAGCCCGTTCCTCCTCATCGTCGAGGTCGAAGCGCAGTACATCCGCCTGGAGGATCCGATCGATCGTCGACATGGCTCTGGTCTCGGGTGCGATTGGCGGGCGCTGGACGCCCGGCGCTGTCACTGACGTTCGAGGGTGCAATTTGCATGCGCGCCCGGGCCTACGAGGAGGATGCCTACCTGGCCGATGCCGCTCAAGCGCTACGTCGCCGTGAATCACGGGTTCGACCGGGGCGCCGTCCGGCACTGGTGGTGGGAGGAGCTCCGCGACCATCCCCGGTTCGCGGAGCTCCAGACTTCCGGGCACTGACACCCGCCCAGACTGGTCCTCCAGGTCCCGGGCCCGGCCGTCCCGGAACGTCACATCGCCCGCGTAGAAGACCGCGTTGGCCGGTCGCATGGAATGGGCGGCTGTGGCGCCACCGTCGAAGCCGACACTGAACCGGGCGCGGTCGGAGAAGCCCGCGTCCGGGCTGTGGCAGCTCGCGCACGAGACGGTCTCGTTCACCCTCGGCTTCGCGTCGTGGAAGAGGACCCGGCCGAGGGTCGCCCCCGGTCCGTGACGGGGTTCGACATTGAATGGAAGCGCGCGGGAAACGCGGTCAGCCCCCCAGGTCGGCGCTATGTCGGGAACGAAGCCACTCGGCTCTCAGATCTCAGCTCCGAGTTCTCTACCCTACCGGCGCCATCCCGAGGATCTCGCCGAGGAACCGACCGGTATGCGACACGGGGTTCGCCGCCACCTCCTCGGGCGTCCCCTCGGCCACGATGTCGCCGCCGGCCTCGCCGCCCTCGGGGCCGAGGTCGACGATCCAGTCGGCGGTCTTGATGACGTCCATGTTGTGCTCGATGACGATCACCGTGTTGCCCTTGTCGACCAGGCGGTGGAGCACGTTCAGGAGCATGCGGACGTCCTCAAAATGGAGCCCGGTGGTGGGCTCGTCGAGGATGTAGAGCGTCTGGCCGGTGGCGCGCTTGGCGAGCTCCGTCGCCAGCTTCACCCGCTGGGCCTCGCCACCGCTGAGCGTGGTGGCGGACTGGCCGAGGTGGATGTAGCCGAGGCCGACATCGCTGAGGGTCTGGAGGCGCCGCTTGATCGGTGGCACGGCGTCGAAGAACTCGAGGGCCTCATCGACGGTCATGTCGAGGACGTCGGCGATGTTCTTGCCCTTGTAGAGGACCTCCAGCGTCTCCCGGTTGTAGCGCTTGCCGCGGCAGACCTCGCACGGGATGTAGACGTCCGGGAGGAAGTGCATCTCGATCTTGACCAGACCATCGCCGCTGCACGCCTCGCAGCGTCCGCCCTTCACGTTGAAGCTGAAGCGGCCGGGCGCGTATCCCCGGATCTTGGACTCGGGCAGGTCGGCGAAGAGGGACCGGATCGGGGTGAAGAGGCCGGTGTAGGTGGCCGGATTCGAGCGCGGGGTCCGGCCGATGGGGCTCTGGTCGATGTCGATGGCCTTGTCGACGTGCCTGATCCCGTCGATGCCGTCGTGGACCCCGGGGATCGTGCGACGCCGGTTGATCTCCCTCGCCAGCGCTTCCCACAGGATCTCGTTCACCAGCGTGCTCTTCCCCGAGCCGCTCACGCCCGTGACGCAGGTGAAGGTGCCGAGGGGGAAGTGGACGTCGATGTCCTTCAGGTTGTGCTGCCGGGCGCCCCGGACGGTCAGCGTCTTCCGCTTCTCGCCCCGACGCCGCTCCCCGGGGATCGGGATGGACCTGTCGCGCCGCAGGTACGCGCCCGTCAGCGACGACGACTCGGCCATCACGTCGTCGACCGTGCCCTGCGCCACCAGGTGCCCGCCGTGGCGGCCGGCGCCGGGGCCCAGGTCGATGACGTGGTCGGCGGCCCGGATCGTCTCCTCGTCGTGCTCGACCACGATGACCGTGTTGCCCATGTCCCGGAGCTGTCGCAGCGTCTCCAGCAGCCGCTCGTTGTCCCGGTGGTGGAGTCCGATGCTGGGCTCGTCCAGGATGTACAGGACGCCGACGAGACGGCTGCCGATCTGCGTGGCCAGCCGGATCCGCTGGGCCTCGCCGCCGCTCAGGGTCTCCGCGCTCCGGCCCAGTGTCAGGTACTGGAGCCCGACATTGGCCAGGAACCCGAGCCGCTCCGTGACCTCCTTGAGGATGGGACCGGCGATGCGGCCCGGGAGCGCGTCGGGGTTTCCGCCGGCGCGGACGCCCTGGCCCGCCGAGTCGGGGCCCCGGGAGTCGGGGCGGGCGCCGTCGCCCGACGCCGGGGACTCGGCCGCTGCCAGGGTCTCGACGGCCGCCGGCGAGTCGCCCGCCATGGGGTCGTCGAGAGGGAGCGAGCGGAAGAACTCGAGGGCCCGGCCGACGCTCATGTCGGCGATCTCCCCGATGCTGTGCCCGGCGACGGTCACGGCCAGGCTCTCCGGCCGCAGCCGATGGCCCTCGCAGGCGCGGCACGGCTGGGTGATCATGAAGTCCCGGAGCTGGGACCGGACGTTGTCGGAGCTCGTCTCCTCGTAGCGGCGCCGGACGTTCTCCAGCACGCCCTCCCACGGCTCCGTGTAGCTGCCCTTCCTTCCGCCGGTCCTGTACGGGAACTCGATCTCCTCGTCGCCGGAGCCGAAGAGGATGATCTCACGCGTCTCCTCCGGGATCCGACCCCAGGGGGTGTTCGGGTCGAAGCCGTAGTGCTCGCCGAGCCCGGCGATGACCGAGCGCCGGAGGTGCCCGGTCGGGGCGCCCCAGGGGATGATCACGCCCTCGAGGATCGAGATCATCGGGTCGGCCGTGACGAGCTCGGGACTGACCTCGAGGCGCGTACCCAGCCCGTCACAGGCCTCGCACGCGCCGTAGGGGCTGTTGAAGCTGAACTGGCGCGGCTCCAGCTCCGGTACGCTCGTGCCACAGTGGACGCAGGCGTAGCGCTCGCTGAAGATGAAGTGCTCGGCCTCGTCTCCGTGCAGGATCACCTCGGCGATGCCGTCCCCGGTCGTGAGCGCCGTCTCCACCGAATCTGCCAGGCGCGGACGGTCCTCCTGCTTCACCTTGAGCCGGTCGACCACGACGGCGATGTCGTGGTTCTCGTAGCGGTTCAGCTCCGGCGGGTCTTCGAGGTCGTGCGTCTCGCCATCGACCCGGACCCGAACGAACCCCTGCTTGCGCGCTTCCTCGAACAGCTCCTTGAACTCGCCTTTCCGGCCCCGGACCAGCGGGGCGAGGACCTCGAGACGGGCGCCGTCGGGCCAGGTCAGAATGCGGTCGGCGATCTGGCCGGCGGTCTGGGGCCGAACGGGTCGGCCGCAGTCGTGGCAGTGGGGCGTGCCGACCCGCGCCCAGAGCAGCCGCAGGTAGTCATAGACCTCGGTGACCGTGCCGACCGTCGAGCGGGGATTGCGCCCCGTCGTCTTCTGCTCGATGGAGATGGCCGGGCTCAGCCCCTCGATGACGTCGACGTCCGGCTTCTCCATGACGCCCAGGAACTGCCGGGCATACGCCGACAGCGACTCCACATACCGTCGCTGGCCCTCGGCGTAGATGGTGTCGAAGGCCAGTGAGCTCTTGCCCGACCCGCTGATGCCCGTCACGACGACCAGACGGTCGCGCGGGATCTCGACATCGATGTTCTGGAGGTTGTGCTCGCGGGCGCCGCGAACGATGAGCTTCTCGTCCATTAGGATGGTGTGAGGGACACGATGGTGCGCGTGGCCAGGGTTCTGATATACCCGGCCGCATGGGTGGTGGTCCATGGACGGAGCGCGTCGCGGCTCCGCCGCGCCGCGCAAATCGCCGTCTCGCGCGGCAAATGGGGCGGTCCCCGGGTCCCGGGGACCGCCCAAATCGCCCCCTGCGGGGGCAACTGGCCGCCCCTGGCGGCAAGGGCGGCGCGGAGCGCCGCAAACTGGCTCGGCGCTGCGCGCCTTCGCAAACGGACCCGCGGCCTGCGGCCGGGGTCAAACGTCGCTCGCTTCGCTCGCGAAAACCGCGGCTGCTTCGCAGGCCGCAAGGGCGGGCCTGCGAGGCCGAAGGGCCGAGCCGGTTGCGGCGCTGGGACAGCGTCGCGCCTGCCGCGCGAGACGGCGATTTGCTCGGCGCAATGCGCCGAGCTCCGAGCGCGCGCTACCGCACGCGCTCGATGTACGTCCCCTCGCCCGGGTCGACGCGGATCTTCTCGCCCTTGTCAACGAAAGCGGGGACCTGGACGGTCACGCCGTTCTCGAGCGTGGCGGGCTTGGTCACGGAGGTGCGGGTATCACCGCGAACCCCGGGCTCGGTCTCCTCGACCGTCAGCTCGAGCGTCCGGGGCAGCTCAACGCCGATGGGCTTCCCTTCCAGGAACTCGACCTGGATGTCCATGTTCGGGACCAGCCACTTCGCCTCGTCGCCCAGCGCGTCGTCACCGATGGGGAACTGCTCGTAGCTCTCCTTGTCCATGAAGTAGTGGTGCTGGCCGTCATGGTAGAGGAACTGGAGTTCCCGGGTGTTCATCACGGCCTTCTCCACCGTATCGGCGGAGCGAAACCGGTGCTCGAAGATGACCCCGGTCAGGATGTTCCGGAGCTTGGTCTGCATGTACGCCGGCCCCTTGCCGGGCTTGATATGCTGGAACTCGAGGACGCGGCACGGCCCGCCGTCGTGCATGATCACACTGCCGCGCCGGATCTGCGAGGCGGAGATCCCCATGAAACTGCCGTACTCCGATTTGTCGGTGAATGAAGAGCTGCCGGGCCGTCCGTCGTGGCAAGCCCGGCCAGAGACATTCAAGTATCGCGCCGTCCCGAATCCGGGGCAAGGCGCCGCACCGAACACGCCGCACCGCAATTCGCCGCACCGCAAGTCGCCGCACCGCAAGTCGCCGCACCGGAGCACGCCCAGCGATGTTCGCCGCGACCCGAACCCGCCATGACCCGCCGGTCAACCGGGTCCCCGGCGGCGTCCTCACGGCTGCGCGCCGGCGGGGCTTCGCGGCTGGGCACCTTCGCGTGATCGCCGTTCCAACCCTGCCGTGCCGGGGCCCTTGCCGACGCACCGGCACGCTGGCACCTCCGGTTTCGGGGGCTTCGCCGCAGTCCCGGACAGCTCCGGACGGAGAGATTCAGCGATAATCGCTGAATCTCTCCATGTCGCCATCGCGGTACAGCGGTAGGTGGAGATTGTCGTGACTATGTACCGAAACTCCCCCGGTCAACGGCTTCCACCAGGCACCGGGGGTCGCCACGGACCATCGGGGCGCCAGCCACCGACCATCGGGGCGCCAGCCACGGACGATCGGGGCCCGGGTGCCCGATCCAGCGGGGCCCGGACGGAGTCTGCCCGCGGCCGCGTCAGCTCAGCGCCGGCGCGATGATCCGGACGGCCCGCTCGACGGCGGTGGCGGCCATGGGCGTGACGCCGGCGGGGTCGCCGTCGATCTGGACGGCAATGGGGGGGTCGGTTTCGATGGTCACGTCCTTGGCCTGGAAGTGGAGGAGCCGGTCGTTGTCGCCCTCGTACTGCTTGCCGAGGGCCTTCCAGACGATGCCCGGCACGTCGATGACGTTGCGGGGCGCGACCACGACCACATCGAAGAGGCCGTCCTGCCAGGAGCTGCGGGGCCGGGGGCCGAGGGCCACGGGGAACGGGAAGAAGTGGGCGAAGAGCTCGCCGACATTGGCGAGCATGACGCTGACGGCCCGGACCTCGACGGTTTCGCCGTCGGCGGTGATGGTGAAGT
>CAYMLW010000051.1:0-17068 GCA_964391035.1 uncultured Gemmatimonadaceae bacterium | reverse complement strand
CCGGGAGATCGAGGACGGCTCCGCCGACCCGGCGGACGTGGCCCGGTGGGTGGACGCGGTGAAGCCCCGGGAGGGCGGAACGGAGGAGTCGACCGGGCGCCTCGCGTACCGGAGCTACCGGAGCAGCGGCGGGCTCGAGATCCGCGTGGGGCGCAGCGGTAAGGCCAACGACGAGCTCACGTTCCACCACTCGGCGCCCCATGACATCTGGCTCCACGCCCGGGACGCGGCCGGTGCCCACGTGGTCCTGCGCTGGCCCGATCGAACCCAGAACCCGCCTCGCCGGGACCTCATCGAGGCCGCGGTCCTCGCCGCGCTCCACTCGAAGGCCCGGACGTCCGCCACCGTGCCCGTGGACTGGACCCGGCGCAAGTACGTCCGCAGCCCCCGCAAGGCCCCGCCCGGCGTGGTCCTCCCCGATCGGGTGACGACGGTGTTCGTGGAGCCGGATCCGGCGGTGGAAGATCGCCTGCGGGAGTAGGGGCCGCGGTTCGACCGCTCGCGCTTCGCCCTCGGCATTCGAGGGCGGACGGCCCCGCAACTGGCGGTTCACGAGCGTGCTCTGCCCTGCCGGCAGCCTCGAATCGGCGCCCCGCGCCGTCGCCGAGCGTGGGCAGCACGCGAGGCGATCGAATCCGCGGAGCGGGGCCGCCGGCGCGAAGCGACCGGCGACTTCGAAGGTCCGCGACGCGGACTCGGGAGGGAGCGAAGCGACCGAACCGATCGAACGCCGACGTGCGCGGCAATCTTCCTAGAGCGCCCTTCTCAGCCCGGCGACGAAGCTCCGGGCCGACTCCTCCCCGCCCTCCCGGATCCTCTCGATCAGGGCGCTGCCGACCACCACGCCGTCCGCCAGATCCCCCACCGCCGCCGCCTGGTCCGGCGAGCTGATGCCGAACCCCACCACCACCGGGACGGTGGCCGCGGCCCGGAGGGCGGCGACCTCCTCCCGCAGCTCGCTCCGCACGTCCTGGCGGGCGCCCGTCACGCCCGTCCGGGAGATGTAGTAGAGGAAGCCCTGGGCCCGGGCCGCGATCTGCCGGGCCCGGTCCGGCGGCGTGGTCGGGGCGATGAGCCGGACCAGCGCCAGCGACGACGCCTCGATGCGCTCCTCGAGATCCGGGTCGGCGCCCAGGGGTAGGTCCGTCAGCAGCACGCCGTCGGCGCCCGCCTCCTCGGCGTCCCGCACGAAGGCATCGACGCCGTGCCGGAACACCGGATTGAGGTAGGTGAAGACCACCACGGGGGTCCCGTCGTCGTCTTCCCGGAAGATCCGCAGCGCCTCGAGGGTGGCGGTCAGAGACGCGCCGTGCTCCAGGGCGACCTGAGAGCTCCCCTGGATGGTCGGGCCATCGGCGAGGGGGTCGCTGAATGGGACGCCGAGCTCGATGATGTCCCCACCCGCGCCGGCAATGGCCGCCATGAGCCGCGGCGTGTGGTCGATGGAGGGGAACCCGGCGGTGAGGTAGGGCACCAGGAGTCGTCGCCCCTGGTCCCTGCACCGGGCGATCCGTCGCTCGAGTCGGTTTCGCGACGCGGGCTCAGACGAAGTAGGAGTCGAGGCTGATGCCATACTTCTCGGGACGGGTGGTCTTGATGATGGAGCGGGCAGGCCCTCCGGTCTCGGGGTCGTCGACGCCGATGGTCACGGTGATCGGCTCGGACAGCGGCATCCCGTTCTCCGAGTAGATGATCTTCACGACGGGCTCGTGCAGCCTTTCGGGGTTCGGGTTGGGCCGCATCACGACCGCCATCTCGTGGGTGTCCAGGATCACGAGCGTGCCGGGAGGATAGATGCCGGTCACGTTGATGAGCGCCTTGACGAGGAGCGGGTCGTAGCCGCGGCGCGGGTTGTCCCGCATCTCCTCGAGGGCTTCCTCCGGACGCCACGGCACCTGCTGGTAGGACCGGTGGCTGGTGGCGGCGTCGAAGCCGTCGGCCACGGCCACGATCCGGCTGAACAGCGTGGGCTTGCGTGGCCGCTTGTTGCGGGGGTACCCCGTGAGGTCCCGCTTCATGTGGTGCTCGTACGCCATCAGCATCGTGCGGAACGGCGGCTCGTTCAGGCCCTGGAAGTCGAACAGCGTGAGCAGCCCCTCCGTGGTGTGCTTCTGCATCTCCTGGAACTCCTCGTCCGTGAGGCCGGTGGTCTTCTTCGTGATGGCCTCGTCGATCTTCATCTTGCCGAGGTCGTGAAGGAGTGCGCCCAGGCCGAGCTCGTAGAGCTGGAGCTTGTTCAGGCCCAGCTTCTGACCCAGCACGACGGCGAAGATGCAGACGTTGACACAGTGGATGAAGGTGTAGTCGTCGTAGTCCCGGAGCGCCGTCATCCCCATGATGGACGTCTCGTTGTTCAGGACCTGGTCGACGATGGACTGGATCGCGCGCCGCACCCCCCGGGCGTTCACCGACTTGCCCAGCCGGATGTCGCTCAGCACGCTCTTGGCCGCCTCGACCGACTGGAAGTAGACCCGCTTCGACTGCTCCTTCCCCTCCGGATCGTCCTCGACCAGCGTCGTGCGCGCCTGCTCCGGGCCGACGAACAGGTGCTGGACCGGCGTCGCGTCGAGCTGCTTCACGAAGGACGTGAACGGGTGCTCGGCCGCCGGCTGCCGCAGCAGGAGGGAGAGGAACGGCGGCCACTCCCTCCGCTCCGTGCCCGGCTCGATCGTCACCACGCCGATCCGATGCCGGTCGAGGGACGAGGAGACCAGCGAAACGGCGGCGTACGTCGACAGATTGAGCCGGATCCGGACATCGTTGATGAAGACGAAGTCGCCCACCAGGGCGAGTTCGATGGTGCCCTCCCGGTCCAGGAGCCGCCGGGTGCCCTGGTCCAGGTCGTCCAGCGCCTTCTGGACCGTCGCGTTCTCCAGGGGGAAGAGCTTGAGGGCCTGGAGCGCGACGTACAGCCCGCTCAGGAGCGCCTGCCCCTCCTTCTGCAGCGCCGCCGCGCTGTTGTCGACCGTGAACGTATGGGCACTCAAGGCCCTACCCGCTCCTTCCTCAGCGCCCGCAGGACCGCATTGCGGACCACCGAATCCTCGTCTTCCTGGGCCCGCTGCAAAGCGTCCCGGGCCTCCGGCGTGCCGGCCCGGCCCAGCCCGAGGGCCGCGCACGCCCGTATCTCCGTCGGGTTCCGGCGGCCGAGGAGTCCCCTGGAGTTGAGCACGTCGTCGAGCCGCTTTACCGCGCTGTGCCCCCCGGTGGCACCATAGGCCTCGAAGAAGGCCATCATCTCGGTGAGGTCGGCATCCCGGATCCGCTTGCCATCGATGACCTCCTCGAGGGCCTGCCGGGCCGAGGCGAAGCGGACGGCGCCCAACCCCTGGGCCGCCGCGATCCGGACGTCCCGGTCATCGTCCGTCAGGGCCGGAATGAGGGCCTGGAGCGCCGGGGTCAGGCGGATCGCCACCAGGGCCTCGACGGCCGCCAGGCGGACGTCCCGGTCCGGGCTCCGGAGGGCGCTCTCCAGGCCGGGCACCGCCTGGCCGAGCCCGACCCGTCCGGCCACGCGGGCGGCGCCGGCCACGATGGTCGGCTCGTCGGAGCGGAGCAGGTCGTTGACCGCGCCCGGATAGCGTGTGGCGAGCCCGTCGATGGCGGACGCCAGCCGGGACTTGACCCGCTCGGAGTCCGAGGTCTCGGCGAACCGGAACAGGATCGGGAGGGCCTGGGCGCGCAGTCGGCTGAAGAAGACGTTCACCTCGTCCGACTCCGGCGAGACGGCGCCATCCTCGACCGACTGGACGAACTGGCTGAGGACCTCGAGCTCGCTCAGCCGCTCGAACAGCCGCTCGACCCGATCGCTCAGCGCCCCGTTCAGGATGTCCGGCTCGCCCTGGATCGTGTCGAGCTCCTGTAGCATCCGGGAGGCGTTGGCCATGTCGCCGCGACTCAGGAAGAGGGGGAGCAGCTGATCGAGCACGTCCAGGATCCTGCCCTGCCGTTCCGGAGGTGGCTCCTCGAGCCGGTCGAACAGGGCGTTCAGGACGTCGACGCGCAGGTCCCGCTCCATCTCGATCTGGACCTCGGTCCGGAGCGAGGCCATCTCCGACTGATCCAGGAAGTAGAGCGTCTCATCGAAGTCCTCCCGCGACAGGTGCCCCGCGGGAGCCGGGCCGCTGCCAGACTCGGGGAGGTCATCCTCCGGGACCAGATCCTCCGCCGCGACGAAGCCGCCTTCCACCGGCCCGGGCTCGGAAAACGACTCACTGCCCGGCATCGTGAGGTCCTCGGTGAAGTGGTCGACGTAGCCGTACTGCATGGCCCCGAAGTCGGCTTCCCAGAGGACCGTCAGGAGGTCGACCGCCTCGTCGTCCATCCGGAGCGCCGGCGTGACCGCATCGAGGAACGCGCTCACCTCCTCCTCGAACCCCGGCAGGAAGATCAGGCTGCGGATGCCTTCGCGGTAGAGTACGAACGCCAGGTTGTCCCGCCCCTTCCCGACCGAGTGGACGCGGTCGCGGAACCGGAACCCGTCCTCGGTGACATCGAGCGACAGCTCGCTCGTCTCCTGCCAGACGGCCTCGAACGCTTCCTTGAGGTTGGTCTTGAAGCGCTGGAATACCGGGTTGTTGGCCTGGTACATGTTGAAGGCACGGAGCGCCTTGCCCATGGTGGACAGCAGACGTTCGACCTCCGCCTCGATGAGCCCGGTGTCCTCGTCCCAGAGCTTGGTCCCCGCCCCGGGGAGCTCCAGCGGGTCCTGGTCACCCACTCCCACGCCTCCTTGCGACTGTCACCGGTCCTCTTCCCTCTCCGCCACCGCTGCCACGTCCTTGTCGCCCCGTCCGCTCAGGCAAATCAACACGGGCCCCACACCGGCCCACCGGATCCCCGCCTCCAGCACATGGCCCACCGCGTGCGCGCTCTCGAGCGCCGGGATGATCCCCTCCAGTCGGCCCAGACGATGGAAGGCCGATACCGCCGCGTCATCGTCCACCGACACGTACTCCGCCCGGCCCGTGTCCCGGAGCCAGGCATGCTCGGGACCCACACCCGGGTAGTCGAGCCCGGCGGATACGGAGTGGGCCGGCGCCACCTGTCCTCCTTCATCCTGAAGCAGATAACTGAGCGAGCCGTGGAGAACCCCGGGCGTGCCCGCGGCCAGGGAAGCGGAGTGGCGACCCGAGCCCAACCCCTCACCGGCTGCTTCCACGCCAACCAGCTCCACGCTCTCGTCCGGGACGAATGCGTGGAACATCCCCATGGCGTTCGAGCCACCGCCGACGCACGCCACCACCGCGGCGGGCAGGCGTTCCGTCCGTTCCAGAACCTGCCGACGAGCTTCCCGGCCGATGACCGCCTGGAAGTCCCGGACCATGCGGGGGTATGGATCCGGGCCCACGACCGATCCGATAATGTAATGGGTGCCTCCCACATTCGTCACCCAATCCCGGATCGCCTCGTTCGTCGCGTCCTTCAACGTGCGCGTGCCAGAGCCGACCGGACGTACCTCTGCCCCGAGCATCTCCATGCGGACCACGTTCAACGCCTGCCGTCGCATGTCCTCTTCGCCCATGTACACGACGCACTCCAGGCCGAAGAGCGCGCACACCGTCGCGGTCGCCACGCCGTGCTGGCCCGCACCCGTCTCTGCAATGATCCGCCGCTTACCCATCCGCCGCGCCAGCAGGACCTGGCCCAGCGTGTTGTTGATCTTGTGGGCGCCCGTGTGGTTCAGGTCCTCCCGCTTCAGCCAGACCTCGCAGCCGGCCACCTCCCCCAACCGACGGGCGAGGTAGAGCGGCGTGGGCCGGCCCACGTAGTCCCGCCACAACGCCTGCATCTCGTCGTCGAATGTCGGGTCGTCCCGAACCTCGTCGTACGCCGCCGTCAGCTCGTCCAGTGCCCGGATGAGCGTTTCCGGCACGTACCGTCCGCCATACCGCCCGAACCGCCCTGACCCCATCCTCGACCCCTCTCCACTCGTTCGCTCCGTCTGCACCGGGCCCCGCACCTCGGCGCTCATCCCGCTCCCGCCCGTCGGGCCGACTCCACGAAGGCCCGGACCCGATCCGGGTCCTTCCGGCCCGTCTCCCGCTCCACTCCCGAGCTCACGTCTACCAGCGCCGGACGGAACCGGCGCACCGCCTGCTCCACGTTGTCCGGCGTCAGGCCGCCGCCCACGCCGAGCAGCGTCCCGGGCGGCAGCCGGTCCGTCGCAGCCGCGATCTCGGCCCACGGAAACCGGGCACCCACGCCGCCGTGACCCCGGTCGCTCCGGCCCTCCACCAGGAGCAGGTCGGCCGCCGAATACTGGCGGCTCGCGCGCAGCAGTTCCTCGGCCCGTACCGGCTTGAGCACCTTCCAGACCTCGAGATCGTGCAACGTCAGACCCTCGATCCGATCCGGCTCCTCCTGCCCGTGGAGCTGGATCACGTCCAATCCCAGAACGTCGGCCTCCCGGAGGATCGTAGCCATGGACGCGTCCACGTACACCCCGACCTTCAACGCGCCGGTGGCCGCGGCACAGACGTCACGCGCCATCGACAACGGACGGGTCCGCCGGCTGCCGGGGACACGGATCACCCCCACATGGGTCGCCCCCGCCTGCACCGCCACTTCCGCGTCCCGGGGGTCGCATACGCCGCAGATCTTCACGTCCGGCCACCGCGGAACGTTCACCCGCTATCCTCCTCGCGGCAACCGGGACCGGCCCGTCAACGCCCGCACCGCCTCCATCGCGTCGTCCGCCCGCACCACCGACTCCCCCACGAGCACCGCGTCCACCCCGGCCGCGCCGAGACGCGCCACATCCTCCGGAACGACGATCCCGCTCTCCGCCACCAGCACGACCTCCTCCGACACCGACGGCGCCAACCGCTCGCTCACCCCCAGATCCACCTCGAACGTGCTCAGGTCCCGGTTGTTGATCCCCACCACCTCCGCCTCCGCGGCGAGTGCCCGCTCCAGCTCTCCCTCGTCATGCGTCTCCACCAACGCCGCCATCCCCAGCTCCCCGGTCAGCGCCAGCAGGTCCTTCAGGCGGGCGTCATCCAGGATCCGCGCGATCAGGAGTACCGCATCCGCCCCCATCGCCCGGGCCTCGTAGATCTGCACCGTCTCCAGCATGAAGTCCTTGCGGAGCACTGGCACCTCCACCGCCGACCGCACCGCCTCCAGGTCCTCCCGCGTCCCGCCGAACCCCTCCTCGTCCGTCAGAACGCTGATCGCCGCCGCGCCCCCGTGCACGTATACCGAGGCCTGACCCGCTGGGTTCAGCTCCCGTCGGATCCACCCCGCCGACGGCGAACGCCGCTTGATCTCCGCGACCACCGCCACCTCCTCGCCCCCGGCCCGCAGCGCGGCCCCGAATCCCCGCGCCGGACCCGCCGCCTCGGCCTGCCTCCGCAGCGCCGCTTCCCATGGCGCCAGCCGGCCCACCTCGCCTCGCTTCCTCCGTACGATGTCGTCGAGAATCCCCATCACCCTTGCGCTTCGGTGCCTATTCGGGTATCGTTGCTTCGGAGTTTGTTCGGACGCTCGGGGACCCGCCCGGATGCCCCACCATTTTCCGGCGGACGCCCGCACAGGGGAGGCAGACATGCTGTCGCAGAAGAAACCGCTGACCAAGAAGCAGAAGGAGATCCTGGATTTCGTTACGGAGTTCACGGACGAGAACGGCTACGCTCCGAGCTTCGAAGAGATCGCCCGGCGCTTCGGCTACACGTCGCTGGCAACCGTTCATGAGCACCTCGAGAATCTGCGAGCCAAGGGCTATATCCGAAAGGGTTACAACGAGAGCCGATCGATCGAGGTGGTGCCCACGGAGATGCGGCTGACGGCCCTCCCCGTGCCACTCATGGGGACGGTGGCGGCGGGGGCCCCCATCGAGGCCATCGCCGAGCAGGAGACGGTGGCGGTGCCGGAAGACATGCTGGGACGTGGCGAGCACTACGTGCTGCGAGTGAACGGGGACTCGATGATCGAGGAGCAGATCCGCGACGGCGACTACCTCGTGGTCAAGCGGCGGGAGACGGCCGAGAACGGCGAGATGGTCGTGGCACTGGTCGACCAGGAATCCGCCACGGTCAAGAAGTTCTACCGTGAAGGGAACGGGCGCGTCCGCCTCCAACCCGCCAACGCGGCCATGGAGCCGATGTACTTCGGTGCCGACCGGGTCATGGTCCAGGGGGTCGTGGTCGGCGTGATCCGGAGGTACACATGAAGGCCGGAGACCGGCCGTTCGTCGTAGGCCGACGGACCCGCAAGGGAACCACCGTCGTGCTCATCCGACGGGACGAGGCGCCGGAGCCGGACCAGCCGATCCCCGGGCCGTGGACCCTCCACGCGGTGGTATCGCCGGCCTCGTGAGAACCCGGCCGGGGCCGTGAGCTGAGGGCCATGAGCCCCACGCGTCGAAGGGTGGCCCGGGCCGCCGGGCCGCCGGGCCGCCGAGAGCCCGGCCCGTCATGCCGAGACCCGAGCCAACCCTCCCCACGATGATCCGGAGAGCCGGTCCGCAGCGATCTCTATCGGGATTGTGAGCAACCCCGCATCCCCGCCACCTCCGCCCGCCTCCGCCCGCCCTCCACGCAGTGCCGGGCCCCACCGACCTGCGCCGGCCCGCCCCCGGGCGCGGGGCCCCCTGCGCCGCTGACCCTACGCCATGCCGACGACCTGCCGGGTCGCCTCCCGGAGCCGGGCGAGGCCGTCCATGGCGGCGCCGTCGTCGAGGGCGGTCTCGGCGCGCGTCACGCCTTCGGCGAGGGAGTCGACCTGGCCGCTCACGTAGACGGCCGCCCCGGCGTTCAGGACGATAGCGGCGCGGGCCGCATCGTTCCGTTCTCCGCGGAAGACGTCGAGGATGACGCGGGCGTTATGGGGCGGGTCGCCGCCGGCGAGCTGTTCGGGGGCGAGGTCGGTCCAACCGAAGTCGTCGGGGGCGATGGTGTACCTGCGGACCCGGCCGTTGTCGAGCTCGGCGATGTCGGTGGCTCCGAGGGGGCTGAGCTCGTCGAGGCCGGGCTCGCCGAAGACGACGAGGGCGCGGTGGTGGTCCAGCTCACGGAGCGCGTGTGCGACGAGGTCGACGAGGGCGGGGTTGGTGACGCCGACCACCTGGCGGCGGGCACCGGCCGGGTTCGTCAGCGGCCCGAGCAGGTTCATGATGGTGTGGATGCCGAGCTCCCGTCGCACCGGGGCCACGTGGCGCATGGCGGGGTGCAGGAGCGGTGCGAACATGAAGACGATGCCGGCCCTGTCGAGGATGGTGGCCATGGCGTCCGGGGGGATCTCGATCCGGACGCCGAGGGCTTCGAGCACATCGGCGCTCCCGCACTTCGAGGTGAAGGACCGGTTGCCGTGCTTGGCGATGCGGATGCCCATACCGGCGGCCAGCAGGGCGGCCGCGGTGGAGATATTGAAGGTGGTGAGGCTCCCGCCGCCGGTGCCACAGGTATCGACGAGGGAGTCGGGATCGTCGGCTGCGACGGGGACCATGGCGTGGCGGAGGGCGCGCACCCCACCGGCCACCTCGGCCGGCGACTCACCCTTGGTGCGGAGCGCGACGAGCAGGCCGGCGATCTGGACCTGGGAGGCCCGGCCACCCATGACGGTGTCGAAGGCGGCGTGTGCATCGTCCGCGTCCAGGTCGTCCCGTACGGAGAGCCGGCCGATGAGCTCCCGCAGGGGTGGACCGAGCTCCTCGTCTTCCGCTTTGATCTTCGTGTTCATGGCCAGGACCCGGATCGTGGAATGGCGGGACCGGAAGATCCCGTCCGACCTGCGTCGTGTCAACGCCGGACAGGCGCCCCTGGAGCGACGCGTGGCGCCGTCCGTTGCTCGCGGGGGCGGGCCGGCCTACCTTCGGCGCGTGCCCACCGACCGGCGACTCAAGCTCACGCTCCAGTACGACGGATCCGGGTTCCACGGCTGGCAGGTGCAGCCCGGGGTCCGGACCGTCCAGGGCGACCTGGACGCCGTTCTGTCTCGTCTGGCCGACCGACCGATCCGGTCCGTGGCCGCGGGCCGAACCGACGCGGGTGTCCACGCCACGGGGCAGGTGGCTACGGTGGCCATGCCGGGGTCGTGGACGGCGGAGTCGCTGGCCCGGTCGGTGCATGCCCTGCTGCCGCCGGACATCCGGGCGTCGCGTGTGGAGAGGGTTCCCTCCTCGTTCCACGCCCGCTACAGTGCGCGTGCGCGGGGGTACGTGTACCGCGTGGGCACGACGGCGGGCGCCCAGTCGCCTTTCCGGCGGCGCTGGTGCTGGCCGCTCACGGATCCACTGGACCGGAGCGCACTGGATACCGGGGCTGCGGCGCTGCTCGGTTCCCACTCGTTCCGCGGGTACGCCAAGAGCGGGCAGCCGGAGCGTGGCTACCGCTGCACGGTGCACGTGTGCCGGTGGGTCGAGTGGTCCGCGGGGCTGGAGCTGCGTGTCGTCGCCGACCGGTTCCTGCACCACATGGTTCGTTACCTTGTGGGCACCATGGTGGACGCGGCCCGAGGCCGACGCCCCGTAGAGGACGTGGCCGGACTGCTGGACGAGGAGCGGCTGGGCGCGGAGCGGGAGGACACGCTGGAGACGTCGCCTCCGGCCCCGCCGGCAGGCCTGTTCCTCACGCGGGTATACTACGACAACGAGCACATCGATCCGGAGGGACCCGAGCATGAAGATCTTCCTTGACACGGCCGACATCGGCGAGATCCGGCGGGCGGCGAATGCCGGCCTGATCGACGGCATCACGACGAACCCATCGCTGCTGTCGAAGGCGGCCGGCTCGGAGGGGGATCCCCGGGAGATCCTGCAGGAGATCTGCGCGGCCGTGCCGGGCCCCATCAGCGCCGAGGTCGTTGCGACGGACGCCGACACGATGGTGGCCGAGGGGAAGAAGCTGGCGGCGCTGGCGGACAACATCGTGGTCAAGGCGCCGCTGACCGAGGACGGGCTGGCGGCCTGCCAGCGGCTCCGGTCGGAGGGGATCCGGGTGAACGTGACGCTCTGCTTCTCGCCGACCCAGGCGCTCCTGGCCGCCAAGGCGGACGCCAGCTACATCTCGCCGTTCATAGGCCGTCTGGACGACATCTCGAACGACGGGATGGAGCTGATCCGCCAGATCCGGCTCATCTACGACAACTACGGCTTCAATACGGAGATCCTGGCGGCGTCGATCCGGCACCCGCAGCACGTGGTGGAGTCCGCGCTCATGGGGGCGGACGTGGCGACGATGCCGCCGAAGGTCCTCTGGCAGCTCCTCCAGCATCCGCTCACGGACAAGGGCCTGGCCAATTTCCTGGCCGACTGGGAGAAGCTGCCGGAGGATCGGCGGGTCATCTAGGGACCGGAGGGCGATCAGGCCATGTCCATGAAGCGCCTCGCCGCCATCCCGATGCTCCTCGCGCTCCTGGGCGGGTGCGGGCGGAACGCCCCGGCCGAAGGGACGGAGGCCGTACAGGACACGGGTGCGGAGCTCGCGGCGACGCCGACCCCTGCCCCGGCCGAGCAGGGGCCGCCGGACGCGGGCACGCCAGCCCCGTCGGAGCCGGTTCAGGAGGACGTCGCGGCGTCCCGCCGGACGGCCATCGTCCGGGCGGCCGAACGAGTGGCGCCGGCGGTGGTCAGCGTGAACGTGATCCGGCGCCAGACGGTCCAGCCCCGCTCCTTCTACGAGCAGTTCTTCCTCCCGCCCGGCACGGAGCGCCGGGTCCAGGGGCTGGGATCGGGATTCATCATCCACCCCGACGGCCTGGTGCTGACGAACGAGCACGTGGTCCGGGGAGCGATCGAGACGGTGGTGACGCTGGGCGACGGCCGGGACTTCGCCGCCGAGCTCGTCGGCACGGACGAGGTCAACGACCTGGCGCTGCTCCGGTTCGAGACGGCCGGCGCCGAGCTGCCGGTCGCGCCGCTGGGCGACTCGGAGACCCTGCTCATCGGCGAGTGGGTCGTGGCCATCGGCAACCCGTTCGGCTACCTCCTGTCCAACACGGAGCCTACGGTGACTGCGGGCGTGGTGAGCGGCATCGGCCGCAACATCATCCCGACCAGCGCCGACAACCGGGGCTACTACCTGGGCATGATCCAGACGGACGCGTCGATCAATCCCGGCAACTCGGGCGGCCCGCTGGTGAACGCGGAAGGCGAGGTGATCGGCGTGAACTCGTCGATCTTCTCCCGGAGTGGGGGCAGCGAGGGGCTGGGCTTCGCCATCCCCATCGAACGGGCCCGGCACGTGGTCCTGGACCTGATCGACGACGGCGTGGTGCGCCGGCCGTGGACGGGCCTCGAGGTGGAACCGGCGAACCCGAACCGGTTCGGGCGCAGCCGCGAGGTCGTCGTGTCGAACGTGGCCCCGGGGTCGCCCGCGGACGAGGCCGGGATCGAGCCGGGGATGGTCCTGCACAGCGTCGCCGACCGGGTGGTCCGGACGCCGCTGGACTGGGAGGCCGCGCTCCTCGAGGTCCGGGTGGGCGAGCCGCTGCCGGTGGGACTGGGTGCACGGGGCGACCGGGTCGTCCGGCTCATCCCGCGGGACCTGCCCTCCCTCACGGCGGAGCGGGTGAGCGTGATGGAGGAGTTCGAGCTGGTCACGCTCACGCCCTCGATCCGGGCGGAGCGAGGCCTGCATTACGAACAGGGCGCCCTCGTCGTGCGGGTATCGGACGAGATCCGCCGGGTCTTCAACGTCCAGGAGGGCGACCTGATCGTGGGCATCAACCGCTACGCCGTCCGGTCGGCCGAGGAGGCCGCCGAGTACCTGACCGAGCTGCAGGAATACCCGGGCCGGGTCGGGGTCCGCCTGCTGATCGAGCGCGACGGTCGCCAGCTCTACGTGTCGTTCCGTCTATAGGAGAGCCGTGGATACCTATCGCAGTCCGCTGACCGAGCGGTACGCGTCGCCGGAGATGAGCCGGATCTTCTCGCCGGGCTTCAAGTTCGGGACCTGGCGGCGGCTCTGGCTCGCCCTGGCCGAGGCCCAGCGGGAGCTCGGCCTCGATATCCCCGACGCGGCCATCGACGAGATGCGCGAGCACCTCGACGACATCGACCTGGACGCCGCCGCCGAGCACGAGCGACGGCTCCGGCACGACGTCATGGCCCATGTCCACCACTTCGGCGACATCGCGCCCACGGCGCGCCGGTTCATCCACCTCGGCGCCACGAGCTGCTTCGTCACCGACAACACCGAGCTCATCCAGCAGCGGGAAGCGCTCCGGCTGGTCCGGCGACGACTCCTCCCTTGCATCGCGGCCCTCGCCGACTTCGCCCGAGCCCGGCGGGACCTGCCGACCCTCGGGTTCACCCACTTCCAGCCGGCGCAGCCGACCACGGTCGGCAAGCGGGCCACACTCTGGCTCCAGGACCTGGTCCTGGACCTCGAGGAGATCGACCACCGGCTCGCCACGCTCCGGGGCCGCAGCATCCGGGGGGCCACGGGAACCCAGGCGTCCTTCCTCGAGCTTTTCGACGGCGACCACGGCAAGGTCGAGGCGCTCCAGCGCCGGGTGGCCGCCGCCATGGGCTTCGAGGAGACCTACGGTGTGACGGGCCAGACGTACCCCAGGAAGGTGGACTACGCCAACCTCAGCGCTCTCGGCGGCATCGCGACCTCCACGTCGAAGTTCGCCCACGACCTCCGGCTGCTGGCCCACCTCCGAGAGGTCGAGGAGCCGTACGGACAACAGCAGATCGGATCGTCGGCGATGCCGTACAAGCGCAACCCGATGCGTGCCGAGCGGATCACCGGGCTGGCCCGCCACGTCCTGGCGCTGACCACCGACGCCGGCTTCACGGCCGCGACCCAGTGGTTCGAGCGCACGCTCGACGATTCCGCCAATCGCCGGATCGCCCTGGCCGAGGCCTTCCTTGCCACCGACGCGATCCTGCTCCTGGTGCACAACGTGTCGGCGGGGCTCGTGGTCCGCCCGGCGGTGATCCGTCGGCGGCTGGAGCACGAGATGCCGTTCCTCGCCACCGAGGCGATCCTGATGCACGCCACCCGCAGCGGCGGTGACCGGCAGGACCTGCACGAGCGGATCCGGCAGCACGCCGTCGCGGCCGCCGACCGGCTGAAGGAGGGCGCGAGCGACAACGACCTGCCGGACCGGATCGCCGCCGACCAGGCCTTCGAGATGACCCGGGACGAGATCCTCGAGATCCTCGACCCGGCCCGACACGTGGGCCGCGCACCGCAGCAGGTCGACGCCTACCTCGAGCAGATCGCGGGCGTCCTGGCCGAGGCGGAGGCGGAGGCCGGCGAAGCGCCGGAGCTGAGGGCATGAACGGAGACGACCCGATCCGGTCGGGCGCCGGCGGGCCCGGCGGGCTTCCCGGGCCGGGTGGCCCGGGAAAGGCCGGAGCCCCGGCCGGAGGCGGTTCCACCGGGCCGCTCCGGGAGTCGGCTCTGCCCTTCCCTCTCGTCACCAGGGGCAAGGTCCGGGAGATGTACGACGTGGGCGAGGACCGGCTGCTGATGGTGGCATCGGACCGGCTCAGCGCGTTCGACGTCGTGATGAGCCGGCCGATCCCCCGGAAGGGCGAGGTGCTCACGGCGGTCACCGTCTGGTGGCTCGGACAGGTCGCCGACCTGGCGGAGACGCACCTCCTCGCGGCCGACCCGGCTGGGATCGAGGCCGCGGTGCCGGCGCTGGCCGATCACCGGGACCAGTGGGCCGGACGAGGGCTCCTGGTGCGGAAGACGGCGCCGGTGCCGATCGAGTGCGTGGTCCGGGGCTACATCACCGGGTCGGCGTGGAAGGAGTACCGGGACTCCGGCACCCTGGCCGGCGAGCCGCTGCCGGCCGGGCTGGTGGAATGCGCCCGGCTCGATCCGCCGATCTTCTCCCCGGCGACCAAGGCGGAGTCGGGCCACGACGAGAACATCACCTTCGCCGACATGCGTTCCCGGATCGATCCGGCGCTAGCCGACCGCCTCCGGGTGCTCAGCATCGCCCTCTACGAGCGCGGCCATACGGTGGCGGAAGACCGGGGGATCATCCTGGCCGACACCAAGTTCGAGTTCGGCCTCCTCGACGGCCGGCCCATCCTCATCGACGAGGTCATGACGCCGGACTCGTCCCGGTTCTGGCCCCGGGAGAGCTACGCGCCCGGTAGGAGCCCGCCGTCGCTCGACAAGCAGCCGGTGCGGGACTACCTGGACGAGCTGAACCGCCGAGGCGAGTGGGACAAGCAGCCGCCCCCGCCCGACCTGCCGGACGACGTCGTGGCTGCGACCACCCGGCGGTACCTCGAGGTCCACCGCCGACTCACGGGGACGGAACTCGACGGATGACGATCGGCCCCTCCTAACCCAACGTTCCATTCGGTCTCGTCCAGAGGGTCTCTGAACACGTTGGAGCCGCGGCCTGGAGCGGAGTCCAGGAGACGCTCACAGAGCTGGGTATGGACCCCTCCCGGATGCCGAAGAGACGGAGATCGACTATAATGGATATTTCCGCCCGCGCCCGCAGTGGCGAGGCCGGCGGACGCAGAGAACCTGACCACCGGAATACACCGTGGCCCAGTTCATCGTAGAAGTCCGTATCATCCCCCGCGAGGGGCTCCTCGACCCCCAGGGCAAGGCCGTGGAGCACGCGCTTCACTCCCTCGCCTTCGACGGGGTGGGCAGCGTGCACGTGGGACGGCTGGTCCGGCTCCGCCTCGAGGCCGACACCGAAGCGGCGGCCCGGGACCAGGCCGATGAGATGTGTCGCAAGCTGCTGGCGAACCCCGTCACCGAAGACTACGCCCTCACCGTGGCGGCCGGCTGATGCGGGCGGCCGTCATCACCTTTCCGGGCTCCAACTGCGACTACGACTGCTACAAGGCCATCAACGACGTGCTCGGCGAGTCCGCCGAGTTCGTCTGGCACCGGGACACAGAGGGCCCCGAAGGCGAAGCCGGCGGTCCCCTGGCCGGCTACGACCTGATCGTCCTGCCGGGCGGATTCAGCTACGGCGACTACCTCCGCGCCGGCGCCATCGCCCGCTTCAGCCCGATCATGGAGAGCGTGATCGCCGCCGCCCTGGACGGCGTCCTGGTGCTGGGCATCTGCAACGGCTTCCAGATCCTCTGTGAGGCCGGCCTCCTGCCGGGTGCGCTGGTCCGGAACCGGGATCTCAGGTTCCTGGGCAAGGATATCCGCGTTCGGGTCGAGAGCACGGACACGGTGTTCACCTCGAAATACCGCGAGGGCCAGCTTCTGACGCTCCCGCTGGCCCACGGCGAGGGCAACTTCCAGGCGGACACCGAGACGCTGGACCGGCTCGAGGCCGAAGGCCGCGTGGTCTTCCGGTACGTGGACGAGCGTGGCGAGCCGACGGAGCGGGGCAACCCGAACGGGTCGGCCCGCAACATCGCGGGCATCATCAACCAGGCCGGCAATGTGCTCGGCATGATGCCGCACCCGGAGCGTATGGTCGAGATGCTTCTGGGCGGCACGGCCGGGCTGCCGCTGTTCGAGTCGATCCGCGCCGCACTGCACGGGGCCGGGGACCGGGCGGTCCCGGCGAATGGGAGGGCCGGGTCATGAGCGAGACCCCGAGGCCCCCGTTGGAGCCGCGGCCGGGCGACCCGGCCGTGACGGCCGAGCTCGTGGCGGAGCACGGTCTGAGCGAGGACGAGCACGTCCGGATCAGGGAGCACCTGGGCCGGGAGATGACCTACACGGAGCTCGGGCTATTCAGCGCGTTGTGGAGCGAGCACTGCGGCTACAAGAACTCGAAGCCGCTGCTCCGCCGGCTGCCGACGGAAGCACCGTGGGTCCTCCAGGGCCCGGGCGAGAATGCCGGCGTCATCGATGTAGGCGATGGCTACGCCGTGGCGTTCAAGATGGAAAGCCACAACCACCCGTCGGCCGTGGAGCCGTACCAGGGCGCCGCGACGGGCGTCGGCGGGATCCTGCGCGACGTCTTCACCATGGGCGCGCGCCCCGTGGCCGTTCTCGACTCGCTCCGCTTCGGCAGCCTCGACTCCTCGCGGGTGCGCTACCTCTTTGCCGGCGTGGTCCAGGGCGTCGGCGACTACGGCAACTGCGTGGGGATCCCCAACATCGGAGGCGAGAGCTGGTTCGACGAGGCGTACGAGGGCAACCCGCTGGTCAACGCCATGGCCATCGGG
>CAYMLW010000050.1:0-17113 GCA_964391035.1 uncultured Gemmatimonadaceae bacterium | reverse complement strand
ACCCGCTCTCAGCCTGGTGTCCTCGTGCTGATGTCAACGAAACTCCATACTACCAACCGGGGAAGGTGCAGCGGGGCGCCGGGATTGTAGCGGGTGCGCCAGATCCAGATATTCGAGCGTCTCCGGACCGCAAGGGACAGGAGCGGCGCGCTCGCGTTGACGCGCCTGCGGAACGGCAGGGATTCGATGGCGCCGTCCTCGGGCGTCGCACCGGCGAACTCCACGATGTCGCGGACATAGCCGGGTGGGTCCGTGACCAGCGCCTCGTAGGGTTTCACGAGCACGTTCTCCCTGCCGAACAGGTCGTAGTAGTAGCGGACGAGGCGATCGTACTCCAGGTGGCGGAAGTCGAACACCGGCAGCCGGTTGCGACCCATCTCGGGCGGATTCGCGTACTCGTACAGGGTGAGCGGGCCACCGCTTCGAACGTACAGCTGGTACGTGGACAGGAGCATGTCGACCTGCTCCCGGACCACGATCAGGACCCGAGAGTCGGGGAACACGGCCGCGACCCGGTCCGCGATCTGTTGGCTGTCGAAGCCTCCACTGTCCGGGTGGCCCGCCAGCCGTTCGGCGGAGATGACTGGGACTCCCGGTCGGGAGTCCTGCCGCTCGAGGATCTCGCCGAATACCGACCTGGCACGGTCCTCATCGAAGTCCAGGGCATTGGGCGCTACGATGAAGCTCGCCACCTCCTCGCCCCGTTCCACGGGCTGGTAGAAGCCGAGGGCCGGAGCGTCGAACACATACCCTTGCAGCCACTTCGTGCCCGTCTTCGTGTACCCGATATGGATCAACGGAGGCTTCATTCGCTCTCCGGCTGCGGTTTCGAACATCCAGTGAAACAGCCCAAGGTAGACGCCCGTTGCAGCCGGCCGCAACCGACGAGGCGGTGCGAGGGGGGCGCGAACAGCGGACGAGCGAGCCTGTTCCACGCCGCAACGGCAGCGGGGCTTGGGCTGAGCGAGAGCGGGCCTGTTCCATGGTCTCGACGGCAGCGGCGAATACAGGGAGCGCGAGCCGGCCCGTTCCGTGGGGCAGTCGCGACGGGCACCGATGGAGTTACGTGGCTCGAGCCGACGGTCACGGCGGTCCCGGCTACGGCGGCTGGGTCTGCTGTCGCTGCGACGTGAGCACGAGGCCACGAGGGAGGTCTGCCACCCTCACCGGCGCCGCCCACCCTCCAGCTCTGTCGGTGGGAAGTGTTGGCAGATAGGGAGCGCCGCGTCGCCGGAACCACTCGAGGTAGTTGTCGAGGCGGCGAGTAGAGACACCCCGGAACGGCCGGAGCCAGCAGCGCAACTCTCGTCGTAATCGATACACCTGTGGCGGCCAGCCCCCTCGTTGCTCGTTCTGATACGCAAGACCCTGCCGTACGGCCAGGCGGGCTACGTCGGAGAAGGGGCCCCTGGCTCCAACGATCGTTGCGGTTTCGCATAGACGGGGTGTCAGGAATCGGTCGAAGTCGGCGTGGCCGGGCCGTCCTTCGATGCTTCCGAGCCGCACGGCACCGGGCCGTTCCCAGGCAACGAGCACCGACACGGGCTCGCGCTGCAGGAACACGAATGGCGCCCATGGCTCGCCTCGAGGCCGTGCTGGTCGTGTCAGCGATCGGCTTCCCTTGCAGGAGCGTGGCAGGCAAAACGATCCGACCTCGATCCGACCTCGGAGCCTCTGAGTATTCGTTCGCCGCCAGTGATCCAGGAGACGATGCCGCCAGCGCAGCGCCGTGTCCTTGTCCATCCCCAACACAGCCCCTGTGCCGCGCACGGTGAGCCGCCCGTCGACGCACCAGAGAAAGCGGGACCACTGCTCCGGATGCTTCAGATAGTAGAGGGGCGTTTCGGTGAAGGTGCTGAACGTTCGCTCGCACGCACAGCAGCGGTAGCGCTGACGTCCTGAGTGCCGCCCCCATTTGTGCACGTGCGACCCGCTGCAATAGGGACACTTCGAGCCGTCCTGCAGATGTACTCGGTGGTGCTCCGACAGGGGGAAACGCAGGTAGCGTAACGTGCCGACAACGGATCGCTCGGGTTCCATGCCCGGAACCGTTCACCAGGAGCCGGGGCATGGCCATGGCGGGATGGGTCGGACCCGGTTCTGCACCGATGCATCCCCGACCAACACTTCCCGGGGACAGAGCTGGATGGGTGGGATCCCCGAGGTGGAACAGGAGGCCAACGGGCCGGCGGGGAGGAGCCCGGCCAAAGGAAGGCGGAAGGAAGAGAGCTTTCCTGCGGTTCCCCTCAACATCGCGGCGCCGCCGGCTAGTGGCCGCGATCACTCGCGATCACAGATTGCGTCCGAGGCCGTCCCGGATTAGCCTTTGGGCGCCCGTGCAGCGGACATGGTGCGGCTGCGGCGGACGGGGTACCCATACAGCAGTGCATCAGCCCAGGAGCGAAGTTGGCGGAGCGGATCATAGTGACCGGTGGGACCGGCTTTCTCGGCCGCCACGTCGTGCGTGAGCTCCGCGATCGGGGTTACGGGGACGTCGTGGCGCCGGCGCGGTCCGAGGTCGACCTTGTCGATTCCGCGGCGGCGTTCCGGTTCTTCGAAAACGTCCGGCCTTCGCGGGTCCTGCACCTTGCCGCGGCAGTAGGGGGGATCGGCGCCAATGTGGAGATGCCGGGTTGGTTCTCGTATGCCAACACGGCGATGGGCGCGAACGTGCTGGAAGGGGCGAGGCGGGTGGGGACGTCGCAGGTTCTGGTGATCGGAACGGTCTGCGTGTACCCGGGCGACGCGCCGGTTCCCACGCCCGAGACCGCGATGTTCGACGGGTTTCCGGCCCCCGCGACGGCGCCGTACGGCGTGGCGAAGCGGAATGTCTGGATGATGGCAAAGGCGTACCGGGACCAGTACGAGCTGGACGCGTCGTTCCTGATCCCGACCAACCTCTACGGGCCGGGAGACCATTTCGAGGACGCCCGATCGCACGTGGTGCCGGCACTGATCCGACGGTGTGTCGAGGCGGCGGCCGAGGGCCGCGAGTCGATCACGGTGTGGGGCGATGGGACGGCGACGCGGGACCTGCTGTACGTCGAGGACGCGGCCCGGGGTATCGTGGATGCGTTGGAGTCGTACCATTCGATCGAGCCGGTGAACCTGGGCTCGGGCCGGGAGACGAGCATTTGCGAGCTGGTCGAGACGATCGCCGGGGATTGTGGGTTCGAGGGTCGCCTGGAATGGGATCCGACGAAGCCGACCGGCGCCCCTCGACGCTGCCTCTCCACGGAACGGGCCCGGTCCGCCTTCGGGTTCGAGGCACGCACATCGCTGGAGGAAGGACTGAGACGGACGGTGGCGTGGTACAGGGCGGAGGGCGCGGTTGGGGGCCCGACCGGATCGGAGCGGGAGCGGAATCGATGAGCTGGAGCATCAAGCCGGAGGACGAGCGGGTCTGCATCCTGGGGATGGGCTATGTGGGGCTCACCCTGGCCATCGCGATGGCGGATCGCGGATACGATGTCTGGGGCATCGAGATCAACCAGGAGATCCTGGCGAAGCTGCGGCAGGGTCGGGGCCACTTCTACGAGGTCAACCTCGACACGATGATGCGGCGCAACCTGGAGGCGGGGCGGCTCCACTTCTCCGACACGATCCCGGACATCGAGTTCGACGTCTATGTGGTCACGGTGGGCACGCCGCTCGACGCGGAGGGGCGCCCGCGGATGGACATGGTCACGGGCGTCGTAGACCAGGTGGCCGGGCACATGGCGCCCGGTGCGCTCGTCGTGCTGCGCTCGACGGTCCGGATCGGCACGACGGCGGAAGTGGTCCGGCCGCGGCTCGATGCGACCGGCAAGCCGTACCACCTGGCCTTCTGCCCCGAGCGGACCATCGAGGGCAAGGCACTGGAGGAGCTCTTCTCGCTGCCCCAGATCGTCGGCGGCGACTCGCCGGAGGCATCGGATCGGGCCACTACGCTGTTCCGGCGGCTGACCGCGACCATCGTCCGGGTGTCGAACCCGGAGACCGCCGAGCTCATCAAGCTGCTGGACAACTCGTTCCGCGACCTCTTCTTCGCGTTCGGCAACGAGGTGGCCATGATCTGCAGCCATGTGGGCGTCTCGGGCCGCGAGCTCATCGCCGCCGCGAACATGGGGTACGAGCGGACCAACATCGCCCAGCCCGGGTTCGTGGGCGGGCCGTGTCTCGAGAAGGACCCCCACATCCTGATGGACTCGATCCAGCCGTTCGGGTACGAGCCGACACTGATCAAGGCCGGTCGGTTCCTGAACGAGCGGCTGGTACCGACAGTGTACGAACAGGCGACGAGCCGGTTCCCGGACCGGGACGACCTGACCATCACCCTCATGGGACTCGCCTTCAAGGGCCGTCCCGACACCAGCGACCTCCGGGGCTCTACGGCGATCCGGATGATCCACACGATCCGGGAGGCGATGCCCGACGCCACGATCCGCGGCCACGACTACATCGTGGACGACGCGGAGATCGAGAAGCTGGGCGTGGTGCCGGTGGACGATCAGGCAGCCTTCGACGGCGCCGAGCTGGTCCTGTTCATGAACAACAACAAGCGCTACTCGTGGCTGGACATCGAGGAGCGGGCCAGGCGCATGGCCACGCCCGGCCTGATCTACGACGTCTGGAACCAGTTCTATCCGTCGATCAACCTGCCGGAAGGGGTGGAGTTCCGTGTCTTCGGGAGCTGAGCGATACGTGGTGACCGGGGGCTCCGGGTTCCTCGGGTCGAACCTGGTCCGGGCCCTCGCGGAGCGGGGCGACCGGGTGCTGGTCCTCGACAACAACTTCCGCGGCTCCGTCGAGCGGCTCGAGCCGGTGGCCGATCGGATCGATTTCGAGGAGATCGACATCCGGGACTACAACGCCGTGCGGCGGAACATCCGTACCGGCGACGTCGTGGTCCACCTGGCCTTCATCAACGGGACGCGGCACTTCTACGAGATGCCCCAGACGGTGCTCGAGGTGGGGGTGAAGGGCACCCTGAACGTGCTCGAGGCCTCCGTCGATGCCGGCGTCCGGGAGTTCGTCTTCGCGAGCAGCTCCGAGGTGTATCAGACACCGCCCGAGGTGCCGACCGACGAGACGGTCCCGATGACGATCCCGGACCCCCTCAACCCTCGCTACTCCTACGGCGGCGGCAAGCTGATCGGTGAGCTCCTCACCTTCAACTATGGCCGCGACAACTTCGAGCGGACCGTGGTCTTCCGGCCCCACAACGTGTACGGCCCGGACATGGGCTTCGAGCACGTCATCCCCGAGTTCGTCGTGCGGCTCCGCCGTCAGATCGGGGCGACCGAGACGGCCGCGAGCGACTCCCTGCGGTTCGAGATTCAGGGCACGGGCGAGGAGACCCGGGCATTCTGCGAGGTGCGGGACTTCACCGATGGCCTCCTCCTGGTCCTCGACCGGGGCAGGGACCAGAACGTCTACAACATCGGGAACGATGAAGAGGTCGAAATCCGCGACCTGGCCCGGATGGTGGCCGCAACGATGGGCCGGGAGGTCGAGATCGTTCCGACGCCCCTGCGCGCGGGCGGGACGCCTCGCCGGTGCCCCGACATCGAGAAGCTGCGGGCGCTGGGCTACGAGCCGAAGCTCGACCTGCGGAACGGGCTCGACGACACGGTTGCCTGGTACGACGCCTGGGCCCGGAGCCACCCGGAAACGGCCGCAGACTGAAGCATTCGCATCCTCGCCTCGGGGGGACGGCCCGGGGAGGACGGCCTGGTGGCGCCGGCCCGGCGGGGCGTGGCCCGGCGGGGGCGGCCCGGGGGGACGTCCCGGCGGTGTGTCCGCCGATGGAGCGCCGCGCAGGACCATCGATTCAGTGCCTCCGGAGAGGGGATTGGCACCTGTTTCATCGGGCGCGACTGTCCGCCGTTGCACCGTTCCAGGCGGCCTTTTATACTCAACCCTCTCTCAGTAGACCAGCAACGCAGGGACGGGAACTGAAGGTGGTTGGATTCGTACGTTCGGACGCCCGGGATCGATGTCCGTAGCCCCTCCGGCGGTCGCCATCATCCCGGCCCGCGGCGGATCGAAGCGGTTGCCGCACAAGAACATCGTTCCACTGTTGGGCAAGCCGCTGATCGGCTGGGCCATCGAGGCCGCGCTGGGCAGTGCGTCGGTGGGGCCGGGGAACGTCTACGTCTCCACGGAGGACGGCGAGATCGCCAGGTCGGCGGAAGCGCACGGCGCGCGCGTGATCGAGCGCCCGCCCGAGCTCGCGGGCGACGATGTCTGGACCGAGCCCGTGATCCAGCACGCCGTCCGGGCCATCGAGTCCGAGCGCGGCACGGTGGGGCTGGTGGTATGGATGAACGCGTGTCTGCCACAGCTCACCCCGGCCGACATCGACGGCGCGGTGGCGCGGCTCCGGGCGGAGGGGCTCCGGGAGGTGGTGTCGGTGGACCTGGAGGGGCGGTCGAACTCGGCGGTGCGGGTGCTCCGTCGTGAGACGCTGTTCCAGCAGCGTCTGAGCGTGGGCTTTGCCGCGTTCCCGCTGGACTACATCGATATCCATACCCGGGACGACCTGGAGGCGGCGGAGCGGATCCTCCGGGAGCGTACGCAGGCGGTGTCGGAGCCATGACCGAAATCGAGGATCGCGACTGGGTGCTCGACGACCACGATTGGAGCGACAAGGCGTGGATGAGCGAGACGGACGCAGACCTGTTCGAGGCGATCCTCCGCAGGAACGCGGAGAGCGTTGGCCCCGCGGCGTCGTCGGATGCGCCGGGTCCGCTGGAGATCCTGGAGTGGGGGAGCGGCCGGAGCACGTTGTACTACACGGGAGTGCTGCGGGAGCTGGGGGTGCCGTTCCGGTGGCTCTCGCTCGAGTACAACCGGGACTATTTCGAGAGGGAGCTGGAGCCGGCGCTGGGTCGCCTGCCGGATCGGCGGGTGGTCCGGTTCGACGAGGCGGTGCCGGCCGAGGGCCAGGACATCGGGGCCGAGCCGCGGTCGGCGCAGAGCGTGGACCTGGTGGTATTCGACAAGGGCGAGCTCCTGCCGATGCTCAGGGCCCACCCGGAGGACCGTGCGGCCGACCTGGACGCGTACGTGGACTATCCGGGCCGCCAGGGTCGGCGCTATGATGTGGTGCTGGTCGATGGCCGGAAGCGGCGGCGCTGCCTGGTCGCGGCCTCCCGGATGCTCGCCGGCCAGGGCGTCGCGCTCCTGCACGACGCGTGGCGGCCGTATTACGACTGCGCATTCGGCGCGTTCCGCAGCGACCGTCGCATCGGCGACATCCTGCGGATCGCGTCGCAGCTGCCGGAGGAGGCGCTGGACGATATGGTGGGCGAGTTGGAACGGTTCAGGGTCCGGTAGCGAATGGACCTCGAGATCATCGCGGAGCTGCATCCCCAACACGGCGGGAGCATGCCCGCCGCGCGAGACCTGATCCGGGAAGCGAAGCGGAACGGCGCCGATGTCGCCAAGTTCCAGCTCTACGACGCGGAGCGGCTGCTCGGGCCCGAGTGGTCGTACCTCGAGCTGAGCCGCGAGGAGACGGCCCGATTGCGGGACTGGTGCGAGGAGGAAGGCATCGAGTTCATGGCGTCGGTATTCGACCGGGAGCGTCTGGAGTGGATCGAGGAGCTCGGCGTCCGACGCCACAAGATCGCCAGCGGAACGGTCCGGAACGATCCGGAACTAAGCAGGGCGATCCTGGATATCGGTAAGGAGACCATCGTATCGTTGGGCCACTGGCGGGAGGAGGAGAAGCCGTTCGGCGAGAGCGACCGAATCCACTACCTGGAGTGCACGGCCAGGTACCCGGCGCTGCTGGAGGACGTGGACGATTTCCCGGAGGACTTCGAGGCCCGGGGCCTGGCCGGGTACAGCGACCACACGCTGGGCGTGGGCGTCCCGCTCCTGGCCATTGCCCGGGGCGCCCGGATCGTCGAGAAGCACATGACCCTCGACAAGACCCAGACCAAGCCCACGGAGAAGGCCCACGTCTGCAGCATGACGCCGCCCGAGCTTGCGGAGCTGCGTCGAGTGGGCGACTCATTGTTCCGTACGCGTCGCGCCCTCCAGCGAGGGCGCAGCGTCTCCGGCCCCGGCACCGGTTGAGGCACGGATGACGGAGAAATGCCTGTTCAGCGCACCCCACGATTTCATGCCGGAGATCGTGGACGCGGACTACCCGTATCCGGTGGAGTTCCGGGAGATCTGGCACCGGGACGGGCTGCGGGCCGACGCGGACATCAGTGCGTGGATCACGAACACGGGCTGGTCGTTCGTGCTGGGCGACGCGGAGCTGGACCTGTATCCGAACCTCGAGGTCGTAATCACGCCATCGACAGGGAAGGAGCATATCGACACAGCCGCGCTCCGACGTCGGGACATCGCCTTCTACAGCCTGCTGGACGACAGGCACAGGCTGGAGAGCATCGCATCCAGCGCCGAGTTCACCTTTCTGCTGCTCCTGAACACGCTGCGCCGGCTCCCGTTCGCGGTCCGGGCCGTGCGCGAGGGCACCTGGCGACGGGACCGGGAGGACGAGCTCCGGGGCCACGAGCTCCAGGGCCGGCGGGTCGGGCTGGTCGGGTTCGGGCGGATCGGCCGGCGGATGCATCGCTACTGCGAGGCGTTCGGCGCCCGGGTCACGTATTATGATCCGTATGTGGACCGCTACGACGTCCCTCGCAGCGATTCTATCGAGGAGCTGTTCGGGGGGTCCGACTCGATGGTGGTCTGCTGCTCGCTCACGGAGGAGACGGCGGGGATGCTGACGCGCCGGCACTTCGACCGGCTGCCGACCGGCGCCACGCTGGTCAACACGGCCCGTGGCGAGGTCATCGACGAGGCCGATCTGGCCGCGTTCCTCCGGGCGCGCGAGGACGTGGCGGTGGGCCTGGACGTGCTGGCGGGCGAGGCCCGGGGGGTGCAGTTCGAGTCGCCGCTGATCGAGCTCATCGACGAGGATCGGATCACGGTGGCCCCGCACATCGCTGGTTCCAGCCTGGAATCCCAGACCAAGGCGGCCCGGATCGCGTTCGGGTTGCTGGATCGTCATCTGGCCGGGGAATTCGCCGGTGCCGGGCCGGGCGCCGGCACCGGGCTGGGAGCCGGTGCCGGACAGGGGGCCCGCTGATGGAGTCGCCGGAGAGGGCCGTGAGCCGACCCCGGATCGAGGACCTGCCGGCCCCGCCCGAGGGTAAGACGGGCTGGCCGTGGACGGAGAGCCTGGAGCCCCTGCCGGAGACGATGCCGGACGGGTCGGACTGGCCGCGGATCACGCTGGTGACGCCGACGTACGGCCAGGCGGAGTTCATCGAGGCCACGATCCGCTCGGTCCTGCTCCAGGGGTATCCGAACCTGGAGTACATGGTCCTGGATGGCGGGTCGACGGACGGCACGGTGGAGATCATCGAGAAGTACGAGCGGTGGATCTCGTACTGGCACAGCAAGCCCGATGACGGGCAGGTCTCGGCGATCAACGAGGGCTTCGACCGGGCCACCGGTGAGATCCTGAACTGGCTCAACTCGGACGACATCCTGCTTCCGGGTGCCCTCGAGCATGTCGTGGAGATGCGGCGCCGGAGCCCGGACGCCATGGCGTGGGTCTCCGCGTGCCATCGGGTCGAGCCGTCGGGCCGGATCCTCAGCACGATCCCGCCGAAGATGCTCCGTCGGGATGATATCGCCGACTGGCGGGCCAACTACTTCTACCAGCCGTCCTGCTTCTTCCCGGCCGAGGCGTGGGAGAAGGCGGGGCCCCTGGACCGGACGCTGCCCACGGTCTTCGACGCCGACTTCTGGTTGCGGGTGGCGGAGCACGGTCGCCTGGTCGGGTCCGGCGCGGTCATCTCGGTAGCCACGATCCACCCGGGGGCCATCTCCCAGTCGCTGCGGGACGTGCTGTTCGAGGAGACCCGCCGGATGCAGGAGCGGTACGGCTACGACGAGCTGGCCCGCGAGCCGAAGGACCGGGCGAGCACGCGGCCCGCCGTGAAGAAGCCGCTACGCGAGCGGGTCAAGATCCTGGCCTGGCGGGCGGCGCGACGGCTCGGGATCCCGACCGGATCGACGTACGACGAGTGGCTGCGGGAGCGGGACATGCGGCCCGGGCTGCGGTACGGCTCGGGGATGAAGGAGCCGTCGCTGCTGTGGATCAACCAGTTCGCCGTGGGGCCGGACGAGGGCGGCGGGACCCGCCACTTCGAGGTGGGCCGGGAGCTGGGTCGCCGGGGCTGGAAGGTCCGGATCGCGGCGTCGGACTTCAACCTCCACAGCCGGACGTACACGCGGCGCCGCGACCCGGACGACCACGACCCCGTCACCGAGGCCCGGGGCGGCGTCGAGTTCCAGTGGCTCTGGGCCGCGGCCTATCGGGGGAACGACTGGCACCGGGTCTGGAACTGGATCTCGTTCAGCCGGTCGCTCCTGGCATGGGGCCGGAAGACGGCGCCCGCCGACGTGGTCATCGGGTCCTCGCCCCACCTCTTCGCGGCCCTCGCCGCCGAGCGACTCGCCCGACGGTGGGGCGTGCCCTTCGTCTTCGAGGTCCGGGACCTCTGGCCGGAGAGCCTGCTGGCGGTGGGCCGGAAGAAGGGGCCGGTGTACTGGGTGCTCGCCAAGGTCGCCTCGTACCTGTACCGGCGGGCGGAGAAGATCGTCGTGCTGGCCCGCGGGGCGGGGAAGTACCTGGAGACCCACGGGATCCACCGGTCCAAGATCGTCCTGGTCCCGAACGGCGTCGATGTGGACGCGTTTTCCGGGATCGAGCGTCCGGAGCGCGATCGGTTCACCGTGGTCTATGCCGGCGCCCACGGCCCCGCCAATGGCCTGGACGTGGTGCTGGACGCCGCCGATCGGCTCCGGGACCGCCCGGACATCGGGTTCGTGCTGGTCGGAGACGGGCCCGCGAAGCCGGAGCTCCAGTCCCGGAGCCGCAAGGGCAACCTTCACAACGTCGAGTTCCGCGACCCGGTGCCGAAGGATCAGATGCCGGAGCTCCTCGAGGAGGCGGACGCCGGGCTCATGGTGCTGGACGACGCGCCCCTCTTCTCGTACGCCGTCAGTCCCAACAAGCTCTTCGACTACTTCGCCGCCGGACTCCCCGTACTCTGCAACGTGGACGGCGAGGTGGCGGGCATGGTGCGGCGGGCCGGGGCCGGCGAGCTCGCGGAGGGCGGGTCACCGTCCGACCTCGCCCGGGCCACCGTCGCCCTGGCGGACCGGTCCATGGAGGAGCGGCGCGCCATGGGGCAGGCCGGTCGGGAGTGGGTCATCCGGCAGCACGATCGGCCGGTGCTGGCAACGCGGCTGGACGAGGCGCTGCGGACCCTGCTGGACTGATGACCCTGTCGCCCCGGTGGTGGCCCCGCGCCGCGCTCACCCTGGCGCGGACCTACGGCCTCCGGGGCGGCGTGCTGCGGGCCCGCCACGAGCTGCGACGGGCGATCGGGCGGTTCCGGGCCACCCCCATCGAGGCCCGGGCCGCGGATACGGACCCGCCGGCCGACCACCCCTTCCGGGTCGACGCGGAGCGCCTCGCCGATGCCACCGACGCCGCGGCCGCCCGGGAGCGGGCGGACCGGGTCGCGGGCGGGGAGCACCAGGCCTACCGCTGGGACTGGCGGCCCCTGCCGGCCGACGCCGCTGCCTGGCTCCGGCATCCGGCCACCGGGCGGTCCCGGGAGCCGGTGCCCTGGTGGAGGATCCCGCTGCTGGACCCGGACTTCGGCGACATCAAGGGTGTCTGGGAGCCGGCCCGTATGGCCTGGGCGTACGACCTGGTGCGCGGGTACCTGGTCACCGGCGAGGACCGCTATGCCCGGGCCTTCCACGACCGGTTCGAGAGCTGGGCGGCCAGCAGTCCGCCCTTCCGGGGGCCCCACTGGGCGTGCGGCCAGGAGACGGCCATCCGGGCGGCCGCGCTGCTCTACGCCGAGGCGAATCTCGCCGGCGCGCCGGCGAGCTCGCCGGCGGCCAAGGACCGGATCGCGGCGACCCTGGCGGCATCGGGGGAGCGGATCCATGACGCCCTCGGCTACGCCATCTCGCAGCGCAACAACCACGGCATCTCGGAGGCCACCGGCCTGGTCCTGCTCGGGATCCGGTTCCGGGACCGCCACCCGTCGGCCGGGCGCTGGCTGGCCACGGGGCGGAAATGGCTCGACCGGCTGGTCCGGGAGCAGTTCGCCCCGGACGGGTGGTACATCCAGCACTCCTTCAACTACCTGCGCCTCGCACTGGATCAGCTGGTCCTCGCCCACCGGGGCCTGGCGACGATCGGGGTCCCGCCCTCCCCGGCGGTGGTCGACCGGGTGGCCGCCGCGGTCGACCTCCTCGCCCACGTCATGGAGCCCGGCTCCGGCGCGGTCCCCAACCACGGCGCCAACGACGGCGCGTACACGCACCCCATCACGCTCCGGGGCTACCGGGACCACCGCCCGACGGTGACCGCCGTCTGCGCGACCTTCGACCTGCCGCTGCCGGCCTCGATCGAGCCGGACCCCGAGGTCCTGGCGTGGCTCGGCGCGGACGCGCCCCGGCCGGGCGCGGCGCCCGGCGACGGGGTGCGCCACGGGCCGGCGGGCTGGGCCACCGCGAAGGTGGGACCGACGCATGTGTTCCTGCGGGCCGGGTCGTACCGGACCCGGCCGGGCCACATCGACCCGCTCCACATCGACGTCCGGTTCGGGCCGCGGGAGGCGGTGGTGGATCCGGGCACGTTCTCGTACAACGCGCCGCCGCTGGACCGGGAGCTCCCGTCGGCCCGGGCCCACAACGGTCCGCTCGTGGACGGAACGGAGCCGGGGGTCCGGGGCCCGCGCTTCCTCTGGCTGACCTGGCCGGGCGCCCGCATCCGGGGGGTGGAGTGGGCGCCGCCGGACCGGGCCACGCTGATCGCCGAGATCCCGGGCCGGGTCCGCCGGCACATCACCGTGACCCGGGACGGGGTCCGGGTCGCCGATCGGGCCCTGGACGCCGCCGCCTCCGAGCTGACCGTCCGGTGGCTGCTCCACCCGGAGTCCGACGCGGCAGTGACCGTGGAGCCGCCGGCCGCGGCCGCCCGGGAGACGGCATGGTTCTCGCCCCGGTACGGGCAGAAGCTGGAAGCGCCCGCCGTACTCGCTCGCCGGGCCGTCGACGGGACGGAGGGCGAGCTGGTGAGCCGGATCACGCCGCACAGGCAGGAGGAGAGGCAGGGATGAGCACGCGCCGTGAATTCACACGCTCCGCCGGCGCCGGACTGGGCGCCGCCTTCGGCGCCATGGCCGGCCTGGGGACCGGTCCCGGGACCGGTGGTCCCGGCGGTCCCGGCCCCGGCGCGCCGCCCGACACCCACTCCGGCGTGACCGGCTGGATCAACGTGTTCGACCACGGCGCCCGCGGCGACGGCCAGGCCGACGACACGGCGGCCTTCCAGGCGGCGTTCGACTCCCGGGGCAGCGGCGTGGTCTACATCCCGAAGAGCGTGTACGTGATCCGCCGGCCGATCCGCGTCCGGGGCAACTTCTCCATCATCGGCGACGGCCCGCGGCCGTCCGTGATCGACTCCCGGATCGATGACGGCGGGCCGGTCTTCGACATCGGCCATGCCGACTTCTCGAAGATCCTGCGCGGCCTCCGGCTGGCCGACTTCACGATCCGGGGCCGGGACCAGGGCGCGACCCGCTCCGGCGGGATCCGGTTCCACGCCGTGTACGACTCCCTCGTCCAGAACGTCCGGCTCACTCGCCTCGGATGGGGCCTCGAGGGACACCGTGCCATCGGTGTCCAGTTCGACAACCTGAACCTCACGGGGATGAGCCAGGCCGGTGGCCTGTCCGGGGAGGGCGTGTACCTGTACGCCCAGTCCAATGCATGCGTCTTCAACAAGCTCCGGGCCAAGGACAGCGACGGGGCCGGCCTCCGCCTCGGCTACGGCCAGAGCCTTACTCTTTCCAACCCGATCCTCGAAAGCCACCGCTCCACGCCGATCGTGGTCGGCCGCCAGCAGGACGGGACGTACGTGAACTGCCGCGGCGTCACCATCCTGAACCCGTACTTCGAGAAGAACAGGCCGTACGACATGGCGTTCCTGCGGGGCACGCCGCCGACCCTGATCCAGGGCTACTGGGGACCGCTCCACGACGACTACATCGCGCCCATCGACTACCGCGTCCCCTTCACCGCCATCGGCTGCGACTTCCCCGACGCCCCCGGCGGCGCCGTCCGCGTCGACCGCGCCGGGGCAGGGATGCTCTTCCTCGGGTGTACATTCGCCGGGGAAGTGGCGAGCTTCACCCGGGAGCGGTTCCGCGGGAGCGCCGCCATCCGGGTCATCGGGGCGGACGGGGATCACGGCTGATCCAGGGCCGCCGTCCCGGAGCCGCAGGCCGGCGTTGCTCCGGACCCCGAGCGGTGCTAACGTAGAGCCCCGCTCGGCTCGCGAGTCCGGCCGGCCCCGAAGCGACGAACCGTTCGATCCGACTTCATGCACAGATTCACCATACCCCTGGGCTTTCTGGCTCTCGTCGCGGCGTTCAGCGCCTGCGGTGACTCCGACATCCTGGGTCCGGCGGCCGATGACAGCGGCACCGACGGGACCTTCGAAACCGCTCCCGGCTTCGTTGAGGACGGGCTGGGGGTCGTGCCAGGGGACGCGGAAACGTGCCCCGAGGACCCATCGGATCTGGTCTACGGCGCCTACGGCGAGCGCCTCCACACCCTCACGGTTCACGATCCGGAGCGGCAGATCGACGTCCCGATTGACGTCATGCTGCCGATCGATCCGACGGGCCTGCCACTGGTCTTCGGCGGCGGGCCCTTCGGGGTCGTTGTGTACAGCCACGGCGGGCTGCCGTACGACCCGACCGAGTACACCATCGAGTTCGAGCCCATGTTCCCCGAGTTCACCCGGCACTGGGTGGCAAGGGGGTACATCGTCCTGGCGCCGCGTCACCGTCATTTCCCCGACGACCCGGAGAAGAACCAGGAGTGGCGGACCCGGGACGTCGGCCTCGCCCTCGACCACGTGCGGGACATGGTGAGGGAGATTGATCCCTACACCTTCGTGGACCTCCGCAACCCGGTGATCGCGGGATTCAGCGCCGGGGCCACCACCGCGGCCATAATCCTCGGGACCACCCACCTGTCGGGCGGCCTCCAGGGCCTGGACTTCAGGGATCCACGGTTCCGGGCCGGCATCTTCCTCGCCGGCTACTTCACGTACCTCATTCGATCCGATGTCCGCGCCGACCACAGCCGGCTGGACATGCCGATTCTGGCCATTGTCGGATCGGACGACGTGGGCAACGAGCCGCCGAACACGCCGGAGGACTTCCTGGGCATCGCAAGGGACAGCCCACCGGGCGGCAAACACGGTGTCCTGGTGAACGGCGCCGGACACTACCTGGGCGCTCGCCCATGGAGGGGGGATGCGCCGGGCACGCTCGAGGCCAGCCAGCAGGCGACCACGCTGTTCCTGCGCTCGTATACACGGCCACCGAGCCCGGAAGCCGTCGCGACGCTCTCCGATGGCAACTTCTGCGGCCTCGTCCCGAGTCGCCTCGTGGACGTGGAACGCCACGAGCCGGAGCCGGCGATCGAGCTGGACCGGGAGATCGACCCGAAGGTCCCCCGGCGGGGCGGCAGGGGCAGCACGGCCGGGCGGCGTCCGTGATGGAGGTCACACGCCTGTGAGTCAGGACGCGTCCTTCCACGAGGATCTGGCCCGCACCGGTCGGGTCGAGCAGTCCAGTGACCGGGCCTTCGGCGTGGTGTTCGCCGCGGTCTTCACGGTGATCGCGGCGTGGCCGCTGCTGCACGGCGGGGGAGTGCGTGTCTGGTCGCTCGTGGTGGCCGGGGTCTTCCTCGGGACCGCGCTGGTCTACCCGCCGCTCCTGCGGCCGCTCAGCCGGGTGTGGCTGTGGATCGGGTCGGTCCTCCACCGCATCGTCTCGCCCATCGTGCTCGCGGTGGTCTTCTTTCTGGTCGTGCTTCCCACCGGGCTGTTGATGCGGCTGTTCGGCAAGCGCACGGTGCCCACCGGCGCGGACCCCGACCGGGACAGCTACTGGATCCTGCGAGACCCGCCGGGTCCTCCGCCGGCCGGGATGAAGAACCAGTTCTGAGGGTGCCTCAATGAGTTTCATACGCGAGTTCTGGGCATTTCTGCGGGTACGGAAGAAGTACTGGCTCCTGCCGATCCTGATCATGCTTCTGCTCTTCGGGGCGCTGATCGTGCTCACGCAGGGGTCCGCGGTGGCGCCGTTCATCTACACGGTCTTCTAGGGCCGTGCGCGTCCTCGGGATCTCCGCGTTCTACCACGATAGCGCGGCGGCGCTGGTCGAAGATGGACGGATCGTGGCGGCGGCCCAGGAGGAGCGCTTCAGCCGGACGAAGCACGACGCGTCGTTCCCGGAGCAGGCGATCCGCTACTGCCTGTCCGAGACCGGCGCCAGCCTCTCGGAGCTCGACTACGTAGCCTTCTACGAGAAGCCGTTCCTGAAGTTCGAGCGGCTGCTCGAGACGTACGTGAACTTCGCGCCCGCGGGGTTCCGGTCGTTCCGGATGGCCATCCCCCTGTGGATCCGGGAGAAGCTCTTCCAGAAGGGCCTCCTCGAGCAGGAGCTGCGGCGCATCGACGACCACTTCGACGCCGACCGGCTCCTCTTCACCGAGCACCACCAGAGCCACGCCGCCAGCGCCTTCTTCCCCTCGCCGTTCCAGGAGGCCGCCATCCTGACCATGGACGGCGTGGGCGAGTGGGCCACGACGTCGGCCGGCTACGGCCGCGACAACGAGGTCGTCATCACGAAGGAGATCCACTTCCCCCACTCCCTCGGGCTCCTCTACTCGGCGTTCACATACTATACCGGGTTCAGGGTCAACTCGGGCGAGTACAAGGTCATGGGCCTCGCCCCGTACGGAGAGCCGAAGTACGTCGACGCGATCTACGGGCACGTCTTCGACCTGAAGGACGACGGCTCGTTCCGGCTGGACCAGGCGTACTTCGACTACGCCACCGGGCTGACCATGACCAGTGGCCGCTTCGACGAGCTGTTCGGCGGCCCGCCCCGCCGCCCGTCGGACCCCCTCGAGCAGCGGCACATGGACCTGGCCGCGTCAGTCCAGGCCGTGGTCGAGGATGCCGTGCTCCGGCTGACCCGCTCGCTGGCC
>CAYMLW010000049.1:16663-17304 GCA_964391035.1 uncultured Gemmatimonadaceae bacterium | reverse complement strand
CCGTGATCCGTGATCCGTGATCCGTCAGCCGTCAGCCGTCAGCCGTCAGCCGTAAACCGTGATCCGTAAACCGTAGACCGTAGACCGTATTGTCAGCCGCCGCCATTCGCCCTACCCTACCCCCGTCCCGGGCGCCGGCGCACGCGAGCGCCGGCCCGGCAAACAGACAGAAGCCACGCATTCTGGCGCCTCCGGCCCCTGGCCGGACGCCCTGGGCTCAACGACAAAGAAGCGATTTCATGGATACGTCACCGCCGATCATCTACACGTGGACGGACGAAGCACCGGCCCTGGCCACGCACGCCTTCCTTCCCGTCATACGGGCCTTTGCCGGAGCCGCGGGCGTCCCGGTCGAGACACGGGACATCTCCCTGGCCGGCCGCATCCTGGCGGTCTTCCCCGATGTCCTGACGGACGACCAGCGGGTGTCGGATGACCTGGCCGAGCTGGGTCGTCTGGTGAAGCGGCCGGAAGCCAATGTCATCAAGCTCCCGAACATCAGCGCATCGATCCCGCAGATGAAGGCGTGCATCGCCGAGTTGCAGGGCAAGGGGTACGCCCTGCCGGACTACCCGGCCGAGCCGAGCACCGAGGAGGAGCACGGCATCAGGGCCCGCTACGACTCGGTCAAGGGCAGCGCG
>CAYMLW010000049.1:0-16653 GCA_964391035.1 uncultured Gemmatimonadaceae bacterium | reverse complement strand
GGCAGGGGAACTCCGACCGCCGGGCGCCGAAGTCGGTGAAGGAGTACGTCCGCAAGAACCCGCCGCGGATGCGGCCGTGGCCCGAGGACTCGAGGACCCACGTGGCCTGCATGGACGCCGACGACTTCCGGAACAACGAGGAGGCCGTCTGCATCGACGAGGCCACGGAAGCCCGTATCGAGCACGTGGCGGAGGACGGCAGCGTCACGGTGCTGAAGGCGTCGCTGCCCCTCCAGGCCGGCGAGGTCCTCGACGGGACCTACATGAGCCGGAGGGCCCTGGTCCGATTCCTCCGTGACCAGGTCGAGGACGCCAGGGAGCAGGGCGTGCTCTTCTCGCTCCACATGAAGGCCACGATGATGAAGGTCTCCGACCCGATCATCTTCGGTCACGCCGTGCGGGTGTATTTCGAGGACCTCTTCGACAAGTACGGCGACCTCTTCGACGAGCTGGGCGTGGACCCCAGCAACGGGTTCGGCGACGTGCTCGCCAGGATCGCCGAGCTGCCCGAGGAGCGGCGGGCCGGGATCGAGGCCGACATCGAGGCGGCAATCGAGACGGGGCCGGACATCGCCATGGTGGACTCGGACCGGGGCATCACCAACCTCCACGTGCCCAGCGACATCATCATCGACGCCTCCATGCCGCCCATGATCCGGGACTCGGGGCGGATGTGGAACGCCGAAGGGGAGCTCCAGGATTGCAAGGCCGTGATCCCGGACTCCAGCTATGCCGGGATCTACGACGTCGTGATCCGGGACTGCCAGGCCAACGGCCAGTTCGACCCCACCACCATGGGGAGCGTGCCGAACGTGGGGCTCATGGCGCAGAAGGCCGAGGAGTACGGGTCCCACGACAAGACCTTCGAGGTCCCGGCCGATGGCCTGGTCCGGGTCGTCGACGGGGACGGCACCGTCCTCCTGGAGCACGAGGTCGAGGAGGGCGACATCTGGCGGGCCTGCCAGGCCAAGGACGAGCCCATCCGGGACTGGGTGGGGCTGGCCGTGCGCCGGGCCCGGGCCACCGGCGCGCCGGCGGTCTTCTGGCTGGACGAGGACCGGGCCCACGACGCGGTGCTGATCGAGAAGGTCCGGACCTACCTGCGGGACCACGACACGGAGGGGCTCCGGATCGAGATCATGGCGCCCATGGATGCCATGGCCTTATCGCTGGAGCGGATCCGTCGCGGCGAGGACACCATCTCCGTCACGGGCAACGTGCTGCGGGACTACCTGACCGACCTCTTCCCCATCCTCGAGATCGGCACGAGCGCCCGGATGCTCTCCATCGTCCCGCTCCTGAACGGTGGGGGCCTGTTCGAGACCGGCGCCGGGGGCTCGGCCCCCAAGCACGTCCAGCAGTTCCAGAAGGAGGGCCACCTCCGCTGGGATTCCCTGGGCGAGTACATGGCGCTGGCCGCTTCCCTCCAGCACCTCGGCGAACAGTTCGACAACGCCCGGGCCCTCGAGCTGGGCGAGGCCCTGGACGCGGCCACGGCCAGCTACCTCCACAACGCCCGCTCGCCGTCCCGGGAGGTCCACGAGCTGGACAACCGGGGGAGCACGTACTACCTGACCCGGTACTGGGCCCGGGCGCTGGCGGACCAGGCCACGAACGCCGCCCTGGCGGAGCGGTTCGGACCGGTGGCCGCGGCGCTGGAGGAGAACGAGGAGACGATCCTCGCCGAGCTGATCGACGCCCAGGGCCCGCCCCAGGACGTGGGCGGGTACTACCTGCCCGACCCGGAGCGGACGGCCGCGGCCATGCGACCGAGCCCGACGCTGAACGGGATCATCGATGGGTTGAAAGGGGAGGTCGCATGACCCGGGCGGAGCACGACCACTAGCCGAGCCAGCTCTTCAGCTCCTCCACGGCCCGCGGGCCGTGGACCTGTCCGCCGGGACCCGCGCACGGTAGACTGCCCGCAGTGAACCGTCCGCCGCGACCCGTGGACCGCCGAGCCCAGACCATGATCACGAATCCCCTCGTCCGCTGTCTCCGCGTTCTCCTCCTTGCCGCCGCCGTCGCCGGCCCGGCCCTCGCGACGCCGGCCGCGGCGCAGGAGCCCACCGCCCTCGACGTCCCGGGGCTGGACCGGCCGGTCGAGATCCTGGTCGACCGGTGGGGCATCAGCCACATCTACGCGGAGACGGAGCACGACCTCTTCTTCGCCCAGGGTTGGAACGCGGCCCGGGACCGGCTCTTCCAGCTCGAGCTGTGGCGCCGGCAGGCCACCGGCACGGTGGCGGAGATCCTGGGGGAGCGGGAGCTCGAGCGGGACATCGGGACCCGGCTCTTCCGGTTCCGGCGGGGGCTCGAGCAGGAGCTGAACCACTACCACGACCGCGGCGCCGAGATCATCCGGGCGTACACGGCCGGCATCAACGCCTACATCGCCCGGACCCGGGAAGACCCGGGCCTGTTGACCGTCGAGTTCGAGCTCCTCGGCATCACGCCCGGCTACTGGACGCCCGACGTCGTGGTCTCCCGGCACCAGGGGCTGCTCGGCAACATCCGCGAGGAGCTCGCGACCGGCCGGCGGGTGGCGGCCCTCGGCCCGGAGACGGTGAAAGCGCTGTCGACCTACGGCCCCGGCGATCCGCTCCTCGCCCTCGATCCCGCCATCGACGGCGACGCCCTTTCCGCCGACATCCTCGGCCTCTACAACGCCTTCCGCGCCCGAGTCCGGTTCCGGCCGGAGGACATCGTGGACCCGTCCCGGCGCGCCGACCCGGCCGCCTTCGCCCGGCTCGAGGCAGCGGCGGAGGAGGTCGGGCGCGTCGTCGCCTACGACGTCGAGCGGGACATCGGGTCCAATGCCTGGGTGGTGGACGGCTCCCGCTCGGCCAGCGGCTACCCGATGATGGCCAATGATCCGCACCGGGCCCAGGGCGCGCCCTCGCTGCGCTACTGGGTCCACCTGGTGGGCCCGGGCTGGAACGTGATCGGTGGCGGCGAGCCGTCGCTCCCCGGCGTGTCCATCGGGCACAACGAGCACGGCGCCTGGGGCCTGACCGTCTTCGCGACCGACGGCGAGGACCTCTACGTCTACGAGACGAACCCGTCGAACCCGAGCCAGTACCGGTACCGGGGCGAGTGGGAGGCCATGACGGTCATCACCGAGGAGATCCCGGTGAAGGGCCGGGCGCCGCATACGGCGGAGCTGAAGTACACGCGGCACGGCCCCGTGGTCTACGAGGATCGCGACCGGAACCTGGCGTACGCGGTGCGGGCGGCGTGGATGGAGATCGGCGGGTCGCCGTACCTGGCGTCGCTGCGGATGGACCAGGCCGCGTCGTGGGAGGAGTTCCGGGAGGCGTGCGCCTACTCGAACATCCCGGGCGAGAACATGGTCTGGGCCGGACGGGACGGGACCACCGGGTGGCAGGCCGTCGGCATCGCGCCCGTGCGGCGTGACTGGAGCGGGCTGGTCCCGGTACCCGGCGACGGACGCTACGAATGGGACGGCTACCTCCCGATCCCCGCGAAGCCGCACCTGGTCGACCCACCCGAGGGCTGGTTCGCCACGGCCAACAATGACCTCATCCCCCGCGACTACCCGTACACGGACGCCATCGGCTTCTCCTGGTCCGACCCGTACCGCTGGCTGCGCATCGCCGAGGTCCTCGATAGCGGCACCCGCTTCTCGATGGCCGACATGATGCGGCTCCAGACCGACGAGCTCTCGATCCCGGCCCGGGAGCTCGTCCCCCTCCTCGAGCACGTCGACGCCGGCGAGGCCGACGAGGCCCGGCAGCGGCTCCTGGACTGGGACTTCGTGATGGATCGCCACTCGGTCGCGGCGGGCATCTACGCGGCCTGGGAGGGCGAGCTGCGTCGCGCCGTCCGGAACGCCATCGTGCCCCGGGGCGCGGACATGAAGCTGTCGCTGTCGAAGGTGGTCGGGACCCTCCTCGTGCCCCCCGGCACCCTGGGCCAGGACCCGATCCGCGCGCGCGACGCGCTGCTCGTGTCCGCTCTCGAGGTCGCGGTCGAGGCCCTCGAGGCCAAGCTGGGCCCGGACATGACGCGCTGGCGGTACGGCCAGCCGGACTACCACCACGCCTACCTCCGGCACCCGCTGGGGACGGCGGTCGACGCCGGGACCCGGGACGCCCTCGAGGTCGGGCCGCTGCCCCGGGGCGGGTACGGCTACACCGTGAACCAGACGGGCAACGGCGACAACCAGACGTCCGGCGCCTCGTTCCGGATCATCGTGGACACCGGGGACTGGGACCGGGCGGTGGGGATGAACGCGCCGGGCCAGAGCGGCGACACCCGCTCGGCCTTCTACGACAACCTCTTCGAGCTCTGGGCCGCCGACCGGTTCCACCCGGTCTTCTACTCCAGGGACCGGATCGAGGAGGTCACGGCGCGGCGATTCGAGCTGCGGCCATGAACCGGATCCTCCACGGGCTCTGCGCCCTCGTGCTCCTGCCCGCCACGGCACAGCGGCCCCGTCCCCTTCTGCCCGTCGAGTTCGAGCGGTCGGCCGAGTTCCGCTGGCTGAACAAGGAGGTGCTCGACCGCCGCGTGCTGGACGACATGAGCGAGCCGGGTACCTGGCAGCTCCGCGGGACGGGCGCCCTCACGTTCTCCGCCCCGACGGGAGCCGCTCCCCCGGGCACGCGCGCGCTGCGCGTGGACATGGACGTGTTCCGTGACCGGCCCGCGCCCACCCGGAACGGGCTCTCGTCGGTGACCCTGCGCCGTGCCTTCGACGGCGAGGACTGGCGCGGCTACAACCGCATCTCGCTCTGGATCCGGCCGGAGGTCTCGGGCTTCCCCATGCTCCCGCTCCAGATCGTCCTGCACAACGAGGGGGCGGACACGGTGCCGGATCGCTACTACCGGGAGGGCATCCACTACGTCACGCTCCAGGACAGCGCCTGGCAGCACGTGGTATGGGAGATCGAGCACCTGCCCCGGGACCGGGTGACCGGCATCGAGATCGGCTACTGGGTGAACAAGCTGCTGGCCGGACCCGCCGACCGCGTGGCCTTCGAGGTCGGCCGGCTCGAGCTCCAGCGCGTGCGCCCGGACCACTACGCGGGCTGGGACGTGGCGCCCGGCGGGATCGCGTACAGCCACACCGGCTACGCCACGGCGTCACGGAAGACGGCGCTCGCGAGCGGTCTGGAGGCAGACGCGTTCGAGCTGATCCGCGTCGATGACACGCCCCTCGGCTCGCTGGCCTTCACGGGTCCCGTCGAGACCGTGGACACCCGCCTCGGCCGGTTCCAGCGCATGGACTTCTCCGACGTCCGCGAGCCCGGCCGGTACATCGTGCGCACGGGCGAGCGGCGCACGCGGTCGTTCCGCATAGGCGACGACGTCTGGCGTGGCACGATCCTGAAGGCGCTCAACTTCTTCTACGGCGAGCGCTGCGGCTTCCCCGTGCCCGGCTCCCACGGCGTCGACCACCAGGACTGGCTGGCCACGGCCGGCGACCGGCGCCTGGTCATGAACGGCGGCTGGCACGATGCCGGCGACCTGTCGCAGGGCATGGTGAACACGGGCGAAGCGACGTACGCCATGTTCGCGCTGGCGGAGCGGCTGGCCGAACGCGACGACGACCCCGCGCTGCTGGAACGGGTCATCGAGGAGGCGAGCTGGGGCCTCGAGTGGGTGCTCCGGGTCCGCTTCGATGGGGGCCGCCGCATCGGCTTCGCCGGCCACAACCTGTGGACCAACGGCATCATCGGGGACGCCGACGACCGCTCTCGCGAGGCGCTGAACAACCCGAACGTCAACTACATCGCCGCGGCCGCCGCGGCCATCGGCGCCCGCGTCCTCCGGGAGCGCGACCCGGCGCTGGCCGCCCGCAGCCTGCGCATCGCCGAGGACGACTGGCGCCACGCGGTCACGGGCACGCCGGGGCCCGAGACCTGGAGCACCCCCGCCTACAAGGCCTCGGCCATGGAGCTGGCCGGCATCGGCGCCCTCGCCTCCATGGAGCTGTACAGGGCGACCGGCGATCCGCGGTACGCCGACAAGGCCGTCGAGCTGGCCCGCACCATCGTCGACTCGCAGCAGAAGCGTTTCGTCGGACCCGACTACCCCCTCGCCGGCTTCTTCTACCGCGGCCCCGCCCGCGACACCCTCTTCCACCAGTTCCACCGCGGCAATGACCAGGCGCCGATCGTGGCCCTGGCCGTGCTGGTCGAGGCCTTTCCCGACCACGACGACTGGATGAACTGGTACGCCGCGATCGCGCTCTACTCCGAGTACCTGAAGGCCGGCTCGGGCACGACCGAGCCCTGGGGGGTATTGCCGGCGTACGTCTACCGCGACACCGACCACCTCCGCATGCCGCCCGACCTGGCCCGCTACGACGCCACGCCCGAGGCCTACCACCAGCAGGTGCTCCAGGGCATGCCCATGGGCGACGGCTATTACCTCCGGGCCTTCCCCGTCTGGTTCGCCCGCCGGGGCAACTTCGGCGTGCTGCTGTCCCAGGCCAAGGCCCTCTCGGTCGCGGCCCGCGTGCGCAACGATCGGGAGGCCGCCGAGCTGGCGCACCGGCAGGCGCAGTGGATCGTCGGCCGCAACCCGTTCTCGCAGAGCACCATGTACGGCGTGGGCTACGACTGGAGCCAGCAGTACAGCGTCTCCTCCGGCGACTTCGTCGGCTCGCTGCCGGTCGGGATCAAGAGCCCGGGCGCCCGCGACGTCCCCTACTGGCCGCCGCAGAACATGTACGTCTACAAGGAAGTGTGGGTGCACCCGGCCGCCCGCTGGCTCTGGCTCATGCGGGACCTCCTGGAGCCGTTGGAACACGAGGCGAAGCCCACGCCCGCCGGGCTCGCGTCCCTCGAGATCGAGACCGGGGCCGCCGAGGACGGCGGGGTCACGATCCGGGTCGTCGCGACCGGCGCCGGCACCCACTCCTTCGCCCTGCGCACCCGCAACCTGGCCGTGGACGAGCCCGTGCGCTCGATGACGCTGGGCCCGGATGGGGTGGGCTACCTGCAGTGGACCGGCCGGGTCCTCGCCGCGGACGAGCCGTGGGTCGCCGTGGTCGTCCCGGACGGCGATGTCCGGGCCCGTCGCGAGGCCATTGGCGGCCCCGGCCCCCTCGCCGGCGCCCGGCCCGGCGCCGGGGAATGAGCCCGGCGGAGCACGACGACCAGGCCTCGGCGCCTCCTCGATCCGCCACGAGGACGGGGGGACGGAGAGTCCGCCCGCCCGTTGCCCGTCAACACCACGACTCCGTGTTCAGCCCATAGCTCACCCCGAACTACGTCACGCTGTTGTCGACGGGGCTGTCCATGTGCTCATGGGAGCTGAGGGCCATCCGGCGGACCGTCAGGGCCAGCTCGCCCGGCCCGAAGTCGGTGTACGTCACGCCGGCGCCGTACATGATGCTGGTCCCGCTGTCGTCCTGTGCGAACGACTGATCGCCCAGCGAGCTGCCCGACTCGGCGCTCCAGCGGGCTGCGCCGAGCAGGGCGAATGGGCGCACCATCGGATAGTCGTCGAGGACGTCGAAGTAGAAGGACGCCTGGGCGTAGAGGGCCCGGGCCCGGAAGTACCCTTCGAACATGTCGGGTCCGTCGCCGACCTGGATCTCGGCGCCGTCCAGGTCCGTCCAGCCGATGGACAGCCCGGTCGTCACGACCTCGGTCAGCGGGAACCGGCCCTCGATGGCGAGTTCGAACCCGATCTGGCTGGTCGTGACGTCACAGGGCTCGGGCGCGCCGTCGCAGAAACCGTCGAGGGACTCCTCGTGCAGCCGGTTCATCCTCGCTCCCACCCGGACCATCAGCGTCTGGATCGGCGTGCCGAAGAGGCCGCTTCCGGACCGATCCATGTCGACGGATGCAGCCGGGAACGCCAGCGCATTCTGCGCCAGGTCGATCTCGACATGCTGGCCGTTCTCGTCGGGCTCCCATGAGAAGTCGCCGACCGGCCGGCAGGCGGCCTCGCTTTCCCGCTCCACGCATACCCTCGCCGCCTGGCCTCCCGTGCCGAACACGATGCTCCGGGCTCCGGCGACGACCTCGATCCGCTGGGCCTCGGGCCAGTCCATTTCGATCTCCCGCGACCCGCCGACACGCACGGTGCCGACTTCCGCGGTTCCCCCGGTACCGGCAACGACCAGGCTGAGGAAGTCGCTCGGCTGGCGCGGACCCGACATTCGCTCCAGCTCTTCCGCATCGATGGCCGTCACCGCAACCGAGAGGCGTCCGCGCTCCGAGGGGGCCTCGGCGAGAGGTCCTGTCGCGGTCAGGGTGGCGAGGGCGGCCACGGCGATACCGGGGTGCGTCATGAGGGGGCTCCGTTCGTGCGGGGGGACTGGAGAGTCACGGTCGCGGGCACTGCGTTGGACCGCCCCCAGAGTAGGCCGGCCGGGATCGGAGCGTCAAGAGTGCCCGTCGCACCGAACCCCTTCCCCGACCCCTCTCGTCGCGCCCGTGACGACGGCCGGACCCAGAGTGTCAGACCCGCCGCGTCGGGTCGCAGGGGCCGGGATCGCGCCACTCGCCCGCACGATTGACGGCAGGCCGGAGCTCGCGACATACTCCGGTGGCCTGCCGCCCCCGGCCGAAGACCGGATGTTCCGTGCACCGCAGTCCTGGAGGAGCCCTGGACCCTCGACGAGAACCGCCCGGACGAAGCTCCGGCCCGGGCGCCGGGCGACAGCCGGACCCGCCGTCCCGCGGCCCGGACCCGCGTCCCCGGCGGCGTACGGCCACGACCCCGTCCTCCGCCTCGCGTCGCGAGTTCCTGCTGCGTGGCGGGCACTGGGCGGCGAGGGCGGCGCTCGGCATGAGCGTCGGCGGTGGGCTGCTGGCCACCCTCGGCTGCGCGGGCGACACCCCGACCGACGCCCCCGGCGCCCCCGGACGACGGTTCCGGCCCCTGCCCGGCGGCGACCTGTACCTCACCCCGGATGACCGGGACCACTCGATGCACCTCGAGGGGTACCTCCACGCGGCGCTCAGCCGGGCGGTCACGGGGATCGGCGAGCCCCGGGTCATCCTCGGCCACGCCGGAGGCCGTCCCTACCTTCTCACCCGGCCGGTCCGGGTCCCGGAGGGTGTGACCCTCGAGGGTGAGTCCCGGGCCGGGGAGCGGCCGCGTCTCGTGGCCCGCCACGGCGGGCAGCTCGTGCTGGCTCGCAACTCCGTCTGTCAGGGGCTGCACCTGGTGGGGCCGGGCCCGAACTCGGTGAGGGAGCCATCCGAGGTGGTGCCCGGCATCAACAGCGGCGGGCAGGTGGACCTCGACACCGGCACGGTGCTCCGCTGGATGGAGGGCTGGACGCTCCGTGACTGCCGGATCGAGGGCTTCAGCGGGGCCGGGATCAACACCGGCATCGGCGTGCGCGACATCGTCGTCGACGGGGTGGAGTCGCTGAGGAACGGCAACGCCGGGATCCAGGTGGGCCTGCTGACCGAGGGCATCGAGATCACGGGCGGCTACTACCACCGGAACGGCACGAACGGGATCGACGTGAACGGCACCCGGTGCCGGATCGAGAACAACCGCGTGAGCCGGAACGGCTGGAACCGGCTCTGGGATGCAGGGGCCTTGCGGGCCAGCGATCGCAACGGGATCCTGCTCTACATCGCGCCGTTCCGGGCCAGGCTGGGCCCGCGGAATATCGAGGCCGATGGCAACGTGGTCCGGCTCAACGAGGTCGCCGACAACGAGCGGGCCGGGATCATGGCCGTCGGGACCAGCGCCGGCACCGACATCGGCGCCGTCCAGCGGAACGTCCTCATCGAGCACAACTGGAGCGGGCGGAACCTGGCGGGGGTGATGGTGGAAGGGGCCGGCCGGGGCATGGTGCGGGACGCGGTCATCCGCCGCAACAAGCTGGTCCACAACGCCGGTCACTCCGACGGCGCGCTCAAGGGCTGGGGCTTCGTCACCATCGGCGAGCGCAACCCGGGCACGCGCCTGGTGGCCAATACGTTCGCCGGCAACCTCACCGCGCCGTGGCTGATCTCCGACCAGACACAGGTCATCGAGGAGAGCAACTCGGTGGTGGAAACGCCCTAGCCGGCGGGTGGGGCTCCGGCGGGGCCGGGCCGGGCACCGGTGCGCTCCGGCGGGGCCGGGCCGGGCCTCCGCTGGGAACCCCGATCGAGTGGCCGGGCGCCGGACACCCGCGGCCCGACGACTCAGTACCGGCCGAGGTCCTCGCCCACGACCACCGGCCCGTCGTAGCCGCCTCGCCGGATGGCGGCGACGATCTCCTCGGGGGTCCCGCCGCTCCAGACCACGTGGGTCAGCACGAGCGCCCGCGGCCCGATCGCTCCGGCCAGTGCCCCGAGCTCCTCGCCGGAGGTGTGGAACTCCCGCATGTACCGGGGCCAGAGGTGGCCGCCGGGGCGGTCCTCGGGCGCCACGCGCTCGGCCGGGTACACCTCGCTGACGAGGAGGTCGACGCCGCGGGCGGCGGGGATGAGCCGGTCGAAAGGCGGGGCCAGGTCGCCGGTGATGAGGATGGCCCGGTCGGGCGCGTCGACGCGGTAGGCGAAGGCGTGCTCCCAGGAGCCGTGGTGGACGGGGATGGCGGTGACCGTGACGCCGGCGCTGTCGTAGACGACGAGGGGCTCGCCGGTCCCCGGGGCGGCCCCTCCCCGGCCGCCGGCTTCCAGTCCGCCAGCGTCCGGGCGGCCCTGCTCCGGTCCCGCGTCGTCCGGCCTCCACGCCGCGATCTCGTGCACGTCGACCCGCTGCCCGCCCGGCACCTCGGCCTCGAGTCCCTCGGTCCGGATCCGGATGTCCTCGGCCCAGGCGGCCATGATGTGGTCGGTCATGCGACGGAGCCCCGGCGGCCCGAAGACCGGGAAGGGGCCCGCGCGTCGCATGACCCAGGACGTGAGGATGACGTCGGGGTAGCCGAGGGTGTGGTCGCTGTGGAGATGGGTGATGAAGAGCGCCTCGGGCCCGCTGCGGGGCAGGCCGGCGGCGTTGGCCTGCCGCATGACGCCCGCCCCGGCGTCGAAGAGGAAGAAGCGGTCGTCCACGGTGACGGCCGTGGCCGGTCCCTGGCGGGCGGGGTCGGGGTACGGCGTTCCGGTGCCCAGGAGGATGACCGTGGTGCCGGATGTCTGGAGGGCCGCGGGAACCGGCGCGACGACGGGCGCGGCGACGGGCGCGGCGACGGGCACGGCGACGGGCGCGGCGACGGGCGCGGTGGTCGACGCCGTCCCGCCGAGCGCCACCACGAGGGCGAACGCCGTGAGCATGGCTTCCGGAACCCGATCGGGCCCGACGACGGGCAGCGTCTTCGTGACGTCCTCCTCTCCGGGTGCATCCGCTGGTTGCCTGACTGGACGATGCTCAGGAGCTCAGAACCGCTTGACACCGCCGATGAAGAGCCCGAAGAACGATGTCCCCTCGGCCAGGGTCAGGCGGGCGTCGGCGAACACGCCGATGCCGGCCAGGTAGGTCTCGACGCCTCCGCCGGCGGAGACGAACGCTTTCGTCTCGCTTCCCTCCTCGAACGTGTCGGACACGTACCGGTGCTGGAGGGCGCCCACGGCCGCGCCGGCGTAGGGCCTGGTCGGGCCCGTGCCCAGCTGATACCGCCCGCCGAGGCCGATGCCGGGTATGTGCGTCGCGTCGCCCTCGACGTCGTCGTGGGACACGGAGCCGAAGAACGCCGTCACGTGGCCGGAGAGCAGGGGGTTGTCGCCGAGGTTGCGATGGGCGCCGACGGCGGCCATGAAGCCGGGGTTCGCGAAGTCGCCGAGGTCGCCGACCGGAACGATGGGGGCGAGGGCGACGTGGGCGCCCGTCTGGGCGTGGATCGGTGTCCTGGGGCTGGCCAGGAAGAGCACGGCCAGTCCTGCGATGAGGAGAGAGCGACTCATGGGGGCTTCCCTTTCGGAGAGCGGGGAGATCGCCGTGGGTCCCTGGCCCGAGGGTCCCGGGGGAACGGGGCTGGGCAACGCTAGCGCGGTGCGTCCGCGCAGCGCAATGATCTCGTTGCCGTGGGAGCCGGCTCCGACCTCAGCGCCCCCGGTCCGACGGCCCCGCAGCGACGACGGGTCCCACGTCGGGATCCCAGCGCCAGCTCCGCCAGCGCGCCCAGAGCCAGCGGCGGAACGATGCGGGCACGAAGCGCGCCCGCTGGACGTTGTGGATCCGCCGCGACGGCTTGTCGAACAGCGTACTCGCGACGTACGCGAACGCGGAGCGCTCGTCGGCCACCAGGTAGTCGCACGAGGCCAGGAGGTGGATGTCCACCAGGGCCTCGATCCCGCCGGCGATCCTGTCGGGACAGTCGGCGGCGGTGTGCATGGCGGCGCCGGGATCCGGGTACCACTTGTCCGTGCTCAGGACGGCGGGGTAGCGGGCCTCGAAGTCGCGCAGAACGTCGATGTTGTCGGTGGCCACGAACAGCCGGGCACCGGGATTCCGCCGCAGGAGCCGGTCGACGTGGCGTCGGATGGGGCGCATACGGGAGCGCTTGTCGCTGTAGCGTACGTGGACCCCGATGGTCGTGCCGTCCAGATACGACGCCCTGCAGTCATCGATCCGGGCCTGGATTCCGGGCTCCGGACGAAGGCACTGGTCGTGGACCGCCCGGAGCACGGCTTTCGTCGACCGCCCGCGCAGGTGGCGGAGCGGGCCGTCGAAGTGTGGCCGGAGGGCCTGGACGTTCTCGAAGTAGGACCAGAGGACGAGGATGTCTTCCGGATAGTCGAGCCGGGAGTGGTCCGCCGACAGCACATCCCACGGCGTGGCATGGACCCGGTAGGGAGGCGACCAGCGGACGTCCGCGACCGCCAGGTCGAGTCGACCCGTCCATGCATCCGGCCACACCGTCCCGGACGGGAGCTCGGCCGGAACCGGATGGCAGCACGGCGAGCGGAACAGGTGGGAGAACGCGTTGTCGCCCCGCTCCGCGTAGCCGCCATCGCGCCAGTCCACGTACAGGGTACGACCGGCCAGACGGGCGTAGAGGCACCCGGACAACAGGGCCAGGATCCGGTTCCCCAGCCCGGCAATGCCCTTCAGGACGATGTGCTTGTTCGTATCGGGCATGCGGCGCGGAGCTCCCCGAGGTCGGATCCCTGATCGTGGTGAGCGCCTCCACGGGTACGGCCCGGCGGGCGGAGAATCAAGGCATCCGGAACCCGGTGGGCGGGGCCTCGGCCACGCAGGAGGGGTCCAGCGCCTCCAGCCTCCCCTCGCCGCCCCGACCTACGGAGCCCCGGCCGGATGGGTTTCGGGGGCGAGGCCGCCGCGTCGAGAGTCTTGCGGTGTACGGCATCGTCGATTACAGAGGGTCGGTCGGTTACGACCGCCACGACAGCTCCGGACCTGCCCCGCAGCGGCGTCGCAAGCCCCCTCCACGGCCCGAAAGGAGAACCCGTGCGCCAGCTGAAGCCCCTGTCTGTGTGCCTGCCATGCTTTCGCTCACGTTCCTGGCCGGATGCGACGACGGCGCGACGCCCGACCCGGAGCCCGTCCTCCGCACGCTCACGGTCACCGTCTCCGGCGAGGGTGCCGGCACGGTCACGAGCACGCCGGCCGGCATCGTCTGCACGTCCGCCGACCAGAGCTGCGCTGCGGAGTTCGAAGAGGGCACCGCCGTGACGCTGGTGGCGGAGCCGGACGGAGGCCACGAGTTCGCCGGCTAGGCGGAGCCGTGCAGCGGGCAGGGCGAGTGCTCGTTCACGGTGACCGGGGACGCGACGATCTCGGCCACCTTCGACGTGATCCCGGCGTACGCCCTGACCGTCCACTGGGTCGGCGATGGGAGCGGGCGGGTGGCGAGCGATCCCGCCGGGATCGACTGCCCGAGCGGTGTCGCCTGCAATGCCGAGTTCCTGCGGGGCACAGCGGTGACGCTGACGGCCACGCCGGATGATCCCTCGACCTTCGTGGGCTGGAGCGGCCACTGCTCGGGGTCCGCGACGACCTGCACCGTCACCATGGAAAACCACCGCCCGGTCTCCGCAGAGTTCAACGACCCGAACGTCCGCTCGCAGGTCGTGGGGCCGGGCGGCAACTTCGTCACGTCCGAGGACGGCGGCCTGACGCTCGCAATCCCCGCGGGCGCGGTGTCGGAGAACCGGACCATCACGATCCGACGACTGGACCCGGACAACCTGCCGGAGGACCTTCTGGACCTGGCCGAGGATCCGGGCATCCTGGCCGCGTACGACCTGGGGCCGGACGGGCTGCAGTTCGATGAGCCGGTGACGGCGACCATGAACACCGGCTGGGTGCCGGAACTCGACAGCAGCGAGTTCGAGACGCGGATTCTGGCGGTGCAGGACGGCGAGGGCCGGGGCTTTGCCGGCGACCAGGAGTCGTTCGTCGACCCCGAGACGGGAGAGCTCATCGTTCGGGGCACGCTGGAGCACTTCTCGAAGACCTACGCCTGGGACGACGGTATCCGCTTCAGGGTGATCGTCCCGCTGAACGCCTACGTGGGCGAGCCGTTCGAAGTGGCCGCCTACGTCGCCCTTCCGGATCGGCTCGCCGAGCACCCGTACGAAGGGGAGTACCTCGACCGGTCCGGGCCTCCACTGCAAGCCAACATCACGAGCAACTCCCTCCAGGGCGAGGGCCCCATCCTGTTCGACTACGTCTGCACCGAGGAGACTTCCGAGGCCAGGTACGCCGCGACGCTCCGGGTGTGGTTCCCGGGATTCCTCGGGCCCAGCGAAGGAGCGGTCCACCAGACGGTCAACTGTGCCGTGCGGTACCAGTTTCTCACCGTCCATTTCGAGGGCACGGGCTCGGGCCGCGTGGCGAGCGACCCGACGGGAATCGACTGCCCGAGCAGCGAGACGGATTGCGCCGGACACTTCGTAAAGGGCACCGAAGTCACGCTCACCGCCACCCCCGACGACGGCTCGACCTTCTGCGGCTGGACCGGGGGAAGCGGCCAGACCGAGAGCTCGCCCACGGTGAAGGTCACGATGGACGCCGACGGCTCGGTCACCGCCTGCTTCGAGAAGGAGCAGGAAGAGGTGGTCGTCACGTACGGCCTGGACCACCGGGACATCGACGCGCAGGGGGGCAGGATCAGCGCCGGACAGCACGTGGTCGACCTGGTCGGACCCACCGGGGAGGAAGTGGCCGGGGACATCGTCGTGGAGGCCACGGGCGACGACTGGTGGATCAGCGCGAACGGCACCGACGACGACCACGTCGGCGGCAACCCCGGCGACCCGCTCTCCTTCCTCCTCGGCGAGAGCGACCTTCCCGGCATGCCCACGCTCGACGAGATCGACTTCGAGCTGCTGTGGATCGGCAACGCGGACCCGGTCCCGGTCCTCTGCCGCACCCGCAGCCAGGCCGGCGAGATCCTCGACGAAAGCACGCTGACGTTCCCGGACGGCCGCGGCACATGCCCGGGCGGCTGGCAGGTCGAGATCCAGTCACTGGAGGGTTTCGCGACCGTCCAGGTGACCGTGACGTATTCGCAGCCGGTACCGTGACCCCGGGCGCGGGTAGCGGGGCCGGGACACGCCTCGGGAATCAGCGTCGGGCCGGGTCGCCGGATCCGGGGGAGGAGCCGGAGGGGTCTGGATCGGGATCGCGGGCGTGGGTTGCCAGCGCCCGCCGGGTCGCGCGGTGTACCGCCTCGCCGCCGATCAGCCGCATGCACTCGGTGTCGGCGTGTTCGAGCACGTAGCCGCTGCCGGAGCGGGGGCAGACGTTCTTCCTGCACGGCATGCAGGGGATCCGGTCGCCGGCGACCCGGAGGTCGTGGGCGCCGACGGGGTGGACCTCCCGGGGGCTGGACGAGCCCCAGAGGGTGACGGTCCGGGTGCCGACCACGCCGGCGAGGTGCATGGGACCGGTGTCGTTGGAGACCAGGACGTCGCACAGGGAGAGGAGCGCGGCCAGGCCGTAGAGGTCGGTCTTCCCGCCGGCGTCCAGAGCGCCCGGGACCGCCGCCGCGATCGTCGCCGTGAGCTCCGACTCGGCGGGTCCCCCCAGCACGACGACCCGGGCGCCGTCCCCGGCCAGCCGCCGGCCCAGCTCGGCGAACCGATGGGCGGGCCAGCGGCGGGCCGGAGCGTTCGAGCCCGGGAAGAAGGCGACGAGGGGGCCGTCGTCCCGGCCGGGCTCCGCGGCCAGCGCCCGGACCCATCGCTCGACCGCGTCCGCGGGCGGCGTGATTCGCCGGTTCCCGGGCGGGACGTCGGTGGGCTGCTCGAGGAGGAAGCGGTACTGGAGGATCCGGTGCCGGTGGCCCAGTTCCTCCCGGGGGAAGGGGTCGGCCAGGAGCGGCGAGCGACCGTCGGTGGCGGTGCCCCGGAGCCACGACACGCCGCCGGTCCGGAAGAGGATGGCGGCGCTCAGGGCCCGGGTCATGAGGTAGCCGCGGTCGTAGCCGCCGGCCCGGAGCCGACCGACGGCGTCCCGGAAGCCTGCGAAGCCGCGGTCGAGGGGGAGGACGCGGACGCCCCGGTCGGCAGGCTCGGCTCGCCCCGCCCGCTCGGCCCGGTCGGCCCGCTCGGTCCGGCCGCGGAGGCCGGCCATCTCGAGGACGGGGACCAGGCGGCGGACCACCATGACGTCGTGGCCCGCGTCGGCCAGGGCGGGCAGCGCCATGACGACGTCGCCGAGGTGGTTGGGTGCGCGGATGATGGTGGGCACGGGACTGACGGCTGACGGCTGACGGCTGACGGCTGACGGCTGACGGCTGACGGCTGACGGCTG
>CAYMLW010000048.1:9986-17404 GCA_964391035.1 uncultured Gemmatimonadaceae bacterium | reverse complement strand
TGTGCGTGGCACCCCAACACGAGGAGCGGGCGCAGCGCGCGAAGACCGGACATGGCTCAGGACCTTTCGTTGGGGAGCATCCGCTGAATTCTCGCCCGAGGTGGGTTCACCCGTCCGACTCCGGCGGCTCGGCCACCAGCACCGTCGCCGGCTCCAGGCCCAGCCCCCGCAGCTCCGTGGCGAGCGCCTCCAGATCCGCCGGACCGGACAGCGCCGACTCCAGCGCCATCGCCGTGGCCCGGACCACCCGGGCGTGCCGGTCCGCGGCCGCCGTCGAGCCCGAACCCAGGAGCAATCGCTGCGGCGGGTCGTCGGAGAACGAGCCGTGATCTCCCCCCGGTACCGCGGCCAGGAGCCGGGGGGCGTGGATCATCCGGTGGAGGACGTCTGCCTCGAGGGAATCGACGCGGAAGGGCCGCCGCAGCGCGATGACGGCCTCCTCGTGCCTCGACGGGATGAAGAGCGACGACGACGCCACGTCGTTCTCCCGGCCCAACGTCCACGACGCGTCGAGCCCCACCACGGCGTCCACCAGCGGATTGCGGCCAGCCAGGAGGAGCGCCACATCGCCCCCGGTGCTGTAGCCCATGGCGGCCACCCGCGAGCGGTCCACCCTCGGGTCGCCGGCCAACACACCGATGGCCAGCTCGAGGTCGCGGACCTGATTCTCCACGCCGGGGGCGTCCGACGCGAAGCTGAACGTCCACAGCCCCGGGTTCAGCTGAGGCACGGTGGCCGCCACGAAGCCGCGGCTCGCCAGGTACTCCAGGAGCACCGTGTTGTCCGGCGCACGATTGAACCATCCGGCGGAGTAGACCACGAGCGGGAACCGACCGGACGCCGGCGGCGCGCCGGGGCACGCGGCCGTGGCCGTGGCCATGAGCCGGTCGAAGGCGGCGCTGTCCTCGGGCAGCCCGCGGTAGGAGTACTCGTCCCACCGGTGGGTGAGGAACACGAGATCGTCGTACAACGGGCCCGGCGATTCCATGGCCATGTAATCGCTGAGCGGCATCCGGTCGGCGCCCTCGCACTCGGCGGGGTACCAGACGTCGATGCGGATCGGGCGCGCGACCTCGCCCATGGCCGAATCGAGGGCCGTGGCCCGGGGCCAGACCCGGGACCGGTCCAGCGTCCAGACGCGGTGGAACCCGACATCGTGGGGACCGGGTCCAGCCCGTGCCACAGCGGCGGCGCCTGCGCGGCGGCCGGGGGAGGAGTCAACGGCGCGGCGAAAGCGGCGGTCACCGTGAGGACCCGTACCAGGGGCAGCGCTCCGCACCGGCGGGTGCCGCGTCGGTCGAGTCGGTTTTCCGGGAGCCGTGCAGTCATCTCATTCTCCGAACGGAATTCGAGGCCCTCTAACCAATCTCTCGGCGGGGGAGGCCGGACAACAGGGTGAGACGGGGGTCCCGGGACGAGCCGTTCGTCGGTGACGCGAACCGTTCGAAACCGGTGGTCGGGGCTACGGACGCTCCCGAACCCGCTGGACCGCCTCCTCGCTCGTGGGCAGGCCGCTGTGGTTGATCAGGTAGAGCGCCCCCACCTCGGGCACGTAGAAGAGGTCAGAGGTGGAGCAACAGCTCCGCCCCGAGCCCGATCAGACCGAGCACGGCGAGCAATGCCCGGTCGGTGGGGTCGGTGGCCGTCTGGCTCTGGATCCGCTGAAGGCAGCTCTGGAGGTTCACGACATGGCCCGCGTCCAGGGCGTCCGAGCAGTCCTGCAGGGCCGATTGGACCGCATCGCCGGGCCCGGCGGTGAGGCTCCCGGCGAGCCGGCCCGTGTAGGCGTCCCCGAGCAGCGCCAGGATCTTCGTGAGATCGGCCGGTACCACCTCCATGCCGAGGCTGCCGCTCACGCCGTCGGCGGTGGCGCTGATCGTGGCGGTGCCCCCCGCCCGTCCCTGGACGAGTCCCGCCCCGTCCACGCTGGCCACGGACTCGTCCGCTGAGCTCCAGGTGAAGCTCGCGCCCGGGATCGTGGTGCCCGAGGCGTCCCGGGCGATCGCCGTGAGCTGGACCGAGCGGCCGGCCGCCATCACGTCCTCGATCGGCGAGGTCACCTCGACGGAGGCGACCGGGGGCGGCCCCGTCGGCCCGTCGTCCCCGCAGGCGAGGAGCGGGGCGGTGAGGGCGGAAAGGACGAGCGCGCCGAACGACCTCGACTTCCAGGCGAGGCCAGAATACGCCAGGCCCGCCCCGGGAAGGGTTTCACGGTGGTGGGAGCGTTGCGTCATCGTGATCTTCGGGGGCTGCGAGGCTCGTCCCGTGTCTCGTCGACGGGTCCGTGTGCCCTGTAACACGCGGGAACGCGCGGAACCGGCTCATCCGGTCTCGAATCCGGATCCGGTTCATCGCCGGGAGCCGGGCCTCCGGCGGCGGAGTAGATGACCCGTCCGGCGGGTCGGCCGGCGACGGCTCAGTACGGGTGGATCCGGATTGTACCGGACCAGCTGCGGACGCTGACCTCCGCACCCCCGGCGCCCGCCTCGAAGAGCAGCGACCGCTGCCCCTCTTCGACGCGCGGAGGTCTCGCGTCGTATCCCACGTCGATCTCACCCTGGAAGGTCGAGAGCCGCACGTCCGCGGAGAGCGACGGGGGCAGGCGGACGGCCACGTCGCCGGAATGGGTCTCGAAGGTGAGGGCGCCGGCGGTGCGGACGGCGCCGCGGAACGCGATGTCGCCATCGACCGTGGTGAACTGGCCGCGCCGGAGGTCGGGCGCGGTGATGTCGAAGGCGCCGCTCACGGTCCGCAGGGCGAGGTCCTGGACGGAGCCGGTGAACGTGATGTCGCCGGTGGCCGTGTTCGCCCGCGCGATCCCGGCCTCGAGATGCAGCTCCAGGTCCCCGGCCATGGACTCGGCGTAGAACGTGGTCGGGCGGCTCCGTACCTCGATCCGGCCAGCCACGGTGTGCACGTCCACCGAGCCGGTCATGTTCCGGACCATCACGTCCGCGCTTCCGGTCCGGACCCAGATGGTGGCGCCGGTCGGGACCCGGACGATCAGCCGGCCGCCGATCTCGGCCTGGTCCCCCTCGACGCCGACCTTGGCCACGTTCCTGCCGGCCACGGCGAAGAAGCGGCCCCCGCCGGTCGCGTCCACGGTCCCGGTGACCGCGAGCGAGTCTGCATCCCAGCCCTCGACCCGGACCGAGCCGCCGCCGTTCCACACCTTGATGGCGGCGTCACCGGCGATGGACCGACCGAAGTCCACAGTCTCCTGCGCACCCGTGGGCGAGGCGGCGGCGAGCACCGCGGCGAGGATCGCCACGAGGATGACGGCGGGCTCGGGCGCGCGCTCCGGCGCGTCGGATGCCCTCCCGGAGCGGGGGTGGGGTGCGGTTCCTGTCCGGCTTCTTCTCGCCATCACGATTCCTCCAGCAGGGTCTTGACTCCACGCAGCAGCTCCAGCCTCGCCCGGTGTTGCGCTTCCAGCTGCCGGAGCAGCTCGGCGTCCGCGCCGCCGCGTCCACCCCGGCCCGCGCGCTCCAGCTCGCGAATGGCCGCGTCGAGGGACGCCAGGCTTTCGGTGAGGGCACGGCTACCGGCGGGCCCCAGGTCCGCCTTCCGGCCTTCCACCGCGCGTTCGAGCTCGGCGGCCGCATTGGCGTAGGAATCGATCACGGCGTTCGGGGCCCCGTCGGCCGGGGCCCCGCCGTAGATCCCCCGCCAGAGCAGGGTGGCTCCCCCCGCGAGGGCGAGAGCGACGACCGCGGCCCGCAGCCAGCCGCGAGAAGGGCTTCCGGTGTCGCGCCGGGTCCGCGTCGCCTCGGGGGAAGTGATCTCCATCCGTCGGCGGATCCCCTCCCGCAGATCGCGGCGGGGAGCGATGCCACGGGGCAGGCCCGCGAGTCGCGCGTTCAGCGACCGGATCGCCGTCACCCGCTCCCGGCACCGGGCACACTCCTCCAGGTGGGCCTCGACGCCAGCGGCGGCCGCCCGGTCGAGCCGGCGGTCGACGTACTCGTTGAGCGCTCCGTCGCCGGGGTGGTTCATGTCGCCTCCAGTCGTTCGATCAGGAGCGAGCGGGCGCGATGGATATGGGACTTCACCGTGCCCATCGCGACGCCCATGAGCTCCGCCACCTCTTCGTACGAGTAGCCCTCGATGCCGTGCAGCACGATCGCCATCCGCGCCCGCTCCGGGAGCGACGCGATGGCCGCCTCCAGGCGAAGTCGCTCCCCCGGATCCGTCTCCGCCGATGCCTCATCGCCGAACGCCTCGTCGGGCACGGCCGAGAGCTGCGCCGGCCGACGTCCCCGGCGCTTCCGGTCGTCCAGCACCGTGTTCACCGTCACCCGGTACAGCCACGTCGAGAACGCCGCATCGCCGCGGAAGGTCCCCAGCCGGCGCCACACCGTCACGAACGCGTCCTGGGTCAGCTCCTCCGCTCTTCGCTCGTCCGCCGTCATGCGAAGGCAGAGGGCGAAGACCCTGTCGACGTGCTCGGCGTAGAGCGCGTCGAACGCAGCGGCATCCCCCGCCTGCGCCCGCCGCACCCGGTCTCCGATCGCGCCGCGGTCAGCGATCATCCCGTTCCTGTCCCCATTCCGACCTTGAGACGACGCGGCGTCGCCGATTGTTCAAAGACGCTCTGAACAATGTGCATGTTCGCGTCGTCGGAAGGGTGAACCGTGACATCATCCTACCCGAAGGAGGCCCTTTGAACTTCGTCCATCGACACCGTCGAGGCACGCCGCCCGGCACCCGCCGAGACACGCCGCCCGGCAGCCGTCCGGTCGCCCGGGTGGCCCTGCTGACCGCGGCCCTGGCGATCCTGGCCCCGGCCGCCGCGTGCGTCGCACAGGACGGCGGGGAGCCGCCGCTGCCCGAGTGCGAATGGTGCGGCACCGCCGAGGCCCCCGACAGCCTCGACTGGCGCGTCACGATCGCGGGGCCGGAGGAGCCCGGCCAGCAGATCCGCGTCCACGGTGTCGTCTACCAGCCCGACGGACGGACCCCCGCGCCGGACGTCCTGCTCTACCTCTATCACACCAATGCGGAGGGAATCTACGAGAAACGAGGTAACGAGACCGGCAACGGCCGTAGGCACGGGCACCTGCGCGGCTGGCTGCGTACCGACGGCGCCGGCCGCTACGAGATCCGCACCATCCGGCCCGGCAATTACCCCGGCAGAGATGCGGCGCAGCACATCCACGTGACCGCGCAGGAGCCGGACGGGACGCCGGAGTACTGGCTGCCGAGCTTCAAGTTCGCCGACGACCCCTATCTCGACGCCGACCCCGGCGCGCCCAACGTGCTCGAGCTGCGCCGCGGCGAGGACGGCGTGTGGGTGGCGCGACGCGATATCGTGCTCCCCGAGGACCCGCCCCGATGAGCCGCGCCGTGGCAGGGACGGCTTTGCTCGCCGCGACGTCACTGTGGGCCGCCGCGTGCGGGGACCCCGAGCCCGTGGCGCGCGCCCGCGTGCTGCCGGTGGTCCCCGCGGCGCAGGCCCTCGCGGGCAGCGGCGACCCGGGCCGGCCGCAGGCGGACGACCGGGGTTCGGTCACGCTCTGCGTCGACACCACACGCTCGCTCGTCCGCTGGCGCGGGACGAAGGTCGGAGGCGGCAGCCACGCCGGCGTCGTCCACCTCGCCGACGGCCACATCCGACTCCAGGACGGCCGGGTGCGGAGCGGACGGGTGACGGTGGACATGCACAGCATCGCCGTCACCGACATACCGCCCGATCAGCCGGAGCCACGCGCCCTGCTGCGCGAGCACCTGTCCCACGACGAGTTCTTCGGCGTGGACCGGTTTCCCACGGCCCACTTCGTCCTGACCGCCGTCGAGCCGGCCGAGCACGGGCTCTACACCGTCTCCGGCAACCTCGCGATCCGCGACAGCGTCCACAACGTGACCTTCCAGGCCGCCGCTCCGGTGGTGACCGAAGGGGAGCTCTGGGCCTCCGCCCACTTCGGCATCGACCGGCAGCTCTGGGGCATCGACTTCGATGGTCGCACCTCCGCGCTCCGGAACGCCATCGTCCACGACCTGATCCAGCTCCAGCTCACGGTGGTGGCGCGGGCCGACGCCTGCACCACGTGATCCCGCTCCACTGCCCGCGGCCCCGATCGCCGCCGCGCTGCCGGTTGCGTACCATACGGTGCGCACAACTGACCCGGAGGACCCGATGAAGCGAGCGACCACGTCCTTCCCGCGCTGCCCTCGAGCCATCCTGCTGACGCTCCCGCTGGCGTGCGGCCCGGCAGCGGCGCCGGGGCCGGCGCCGGCGCCGCTCATGCGGGCCACCCAGCTCGTGGTGGTCGGCAGCGCGGACTGGGACGCCACCGCGGGGGAGCTGCGTCGCTTCGAGCGCGACGCCCTCGATGCGCCGTGGCGTCCGGTCCACGGCGACGGCGCGGCGACGCCGGTGGTGATCGGGCGAGGCGGCCTCGGCTGGGGCGTCGGGTTCGACACGCTCGCGGCGGGGGAGCTCGCCGGTCCACGCAAGCGCGAGGGCGACGGCCGTGCGCCGGCGGGGGCGTTCGCCCTGGGCACGCCGTTCGGCTTCGCGCCCCCGGACTCGATGCCATCCGTGGGCCCGCCGTACCTGATGCTCGGGCCCGGTACCGAGTGCGTCGACGACACGGGCTCGGCGCACTACGGCCGCGTCGTGGACCGTGGGGAGGTGGCGGAGCCGGACTGGCGGAGCGCCGAGGGGATGCGGGCCATCCCGCTGTACCGGCTCGGGGTGCTCGTGGACTACAACGCCGATGGCGCCGCGCCCGGCCGGGGGTCGTGCATCTTCCTCCACATCTGGGACGGCCCCGATTCGACGACGTCCGGCTGCACCGCCCTCGCGGCGGACCCCCTCGCCGCGCTCGTGGCATGGCTCGACGCCGACGCTCGGCCGGCGCTGGTCCAGCTCCCGACCGGTGTCTACCAGAGACTCCGGACCGACTGGGGGCTGCCCCCGCTCCGTGAGTAGGCCGGCTCCTCGCCCCGCCCGTCTCCTTCTGTACATTGAATCATGATCTCACGTGCCCTGTGCGCGCCCCGCCGCGGCCCCGGCCTCACCCTGCTCGCCGCCCTCTCGCTGGCCGGCTGCGCCCCGGCCCGTCCCGGCGCCCTCGCCGACGCACCCCGCGGCCCGGTCCCCCCGCCCTACGTGGTCCCCGGCTCCGACTGGCGCGCCGAGCCGCCCGTCGGCCACCCGGCGGAGGCGACCCGCCGCAACCTGCGACCCGGCGATTCCCTGTCCTTCGCGAACCTCCGGCTCCGGTTGGAATCCCTCCTGCCCCCGGAGGCCGCGGGAACGCGGGGGCCCGGAGAGGGAGCCGGGTCGCCGGCGGCCCTCCTGCTCCTCGACCACGAGACGTCCGGATCGGCCCGGGTCCTGACGGAAGGCTCCGCCATCCTCTGGCAGGGCTACCGGATCGAAACGACGGTGGGCATTCTGCTGCTCGCCGTGG
>CAYMLW010000048.1:0-9976 GCA_964391035.1 uncultured Gemmatimonadaceae bacterium | reverse complement strand
AGCTGGGCGCGGGGCTGGCCGAGCTCGAGGTCGCCACGGCCGCATCACTGCCGGACGAAGTGGCGCGCTCGCCCGTGGCCGGAGACGCCGCCCTGCGCCTGCGGGTGCCCCACGAGATCGGGCACATCACCCTGCACCACAGCGGCAGCCCCGAGCCGCTCCGGCCCGGGGACGACCCGGTGGCGAAGCTGCGCGGGCTCCAGCGCTGGGGCCGCACCGACCGGAACTGGTGGGACGTGCCCTACCACTTCCTGATCGACCTCGAGGGCCGGATCTACCAGGGCCGGGACTGGCGCTTCATGGGCGAGACCAACACCACCTACGACCCCCGGGGCCACCTGCTCATCAGCGTCCTGGGCAACTACCAGCTCCAGCGGCCAACGCCGGCCCAGCTCGACGCCATCGTCGACCTCATGGCCTGGGCGGTCTCCGCCTTCGACCTCCCCCTCGACCGGATCGGCGGCCACTACCACTACGCCGACACTTCCTGTCCCGGCACCCACCTCCGCCGGTACCTGGAGGACGACACCTTCCTCCGGGCCGTGCGGGCGCGCCTGCACGCCGTACCCTGAACCTCGCTTCGCCATGACCATGACGCCCCGACCCGCCCTCCGGCCACTGGCCGCCGGCCGCTCCCGGCACACCCCCCGCCCACGGCATGCCGGTGCTCGGGCCCGCACCGCACCCTGGCTCCTCCCCCTGGCCCTGCTCCCCGGCTGCGCCCTCGCGTCGGGCGCCCCCCCGGCGACGCACGATGGCCCGCCGACCGACGGCCCACCCCCCGTCCACCGGGAGTTCCGGGGCGTCTGGGTGGCCACCGTCGCCAACATCGACTGGCCCTCCCGGCCCGGGCTGCCGGCGGACAGCCAGCGGGCCGAGCTGCTCACGATCTTCGACCGGGCCGCCGAGCTCGGGCTCAACGGGGTGGTCTTCCAGGTCCGGCCCGCCGGCGATGCCCTCTACGACTCGCCCCACGAACCCTGGTCCGAGTACCTCACCGGCACCATGGGCCGGCCCCCCGAGCCGGCCTACGACCCGCTGGCCTTCGCCATCGAGGCGGCCCACGATCGGGGGCTCGAGCTGCACGCCTGGTTCAACCCGTACCGGGCGCGGCACCCATCGGCACAGTCGGACCTCTCGCCGGACCACCTCGGCCGGACCCGTCCCGACCTGGTGGTCGAGTACGGCCGGCACCTGTGGATGGACCCGGGGGAGCCCGAGGTCCGGGAGCACTCGCTGCGGGTGATCCTGGACGTGGTCCGCCGCTACGACGTCGACGGCGTCCACCTCGACGACTACTTCTACCCCTACCGGGAACGGGACAGCGCCGGCGTCGAGATCCCCTTCCCCGACACCGCGAGCTGGGCGCGCTACCGGGCGGACGGCGGGCGGCTGGACCGGGACGACTGGCGGCGCAGCAACGTGGACACCTTCGTCGAGGAGCTGTACCGCCGGGTCAGGGCGGAGAGGCCGCACGTGCGGGTGGGCATCAGCCCCATCGGAGTCTATCGACCCGGCCAGCCCCCGGGCTGGTGCTGCTGGGACGCCTACGAGGGGATCTACGCCGACGCCCGGAAATGGCTGGTCGAGGGCTGGCTCGATTACTTCGCGCCCCAGCTCTACCGCCCCATCACGGATTCCCTCCGCAGCTACCCGATCTCGCTGGGTTGGTGGATCGAGCAGAACGTGAAGGGCCGCCACCTCTGGCCCGGCATGGCCCCCAGCCGCGTACGGCGGCCCGGCCAGGTCGATGGCCAACCGCCCGAGGAGATCCTGCGCCAGATCCTGGTGACCCGCGGCCAGCCCGGCGCCTCCGGCCACGTTCACTTCAACGCCCAGGCGCTGCTCCGGAACCCGATCCTCACCGACCTCCTCGCCGCCCGCGCCTACCGATGGCCCGCGCTCCCGCCCACGGCCCCGTGGCTCGACGACTCGCCGCCCGCCCGACCCCGGGTCTCGTCGCAGTCCGGCACCCCGGACGATGCGACCCTCGCCCCTGGCTCGCCGGGCGGCCTGGCCCTCGCCCTCCGACCCGGCGACGCCGAGGCCCCACGGTGGTGGCTCGTACAGGCCCGCTACGACGCCGACTGGACCGTCGACATCGTGCCCGGCTCCCGCGCCGGCGTCCGGCTCCCCGCCGACACCGTGCCCGACGAGATCCTCGTGTCGGCCGTCGACCGGCTGGCGAACGTCGGGCCGCCCCTTCGCCTCGCCGGCCCGATGCTGGCGGACGGCCGGGACGCTGCCATGCCGGCGGCGCACGACCGGTTCGCGATCCTCCCCGGCCCCGGGTCGCCCGATGACGCCTGGGTCGAGACCACCCTGGCCGGGCTCACGCTGCGCCAGAAGGTCGGCCAGCTCATGGTCCCCTGGCTGGGCGGCGACTATCTGCCCCTGGACGGCGAGGAGTACGAGCGGCTGCGGGAATGGGTGGTCGACTACGACATCGGCGGCGTCACCCTCGCCATCGGCTCGCCCCAGGCCGTGGCCGCCAAGCTGAACGCCCTCCAGGAGCTCGCACCCGTGCCGCTCCTGGTCTCCGCCAACATGGAGCACGGACCCGGCCAGCGGCTCACCGGCGGGACCGTCCTCCCCTACGGCCTCGAGCTCGGGGGCGGGACCGCCTTCCCGCCCCTCATGGGCATGGGCGCCACGGGCGACGAGCGCCTCGCCTACGAAATGGGCCGGATCACCGCCATCGAGGCCCGGGCCGTCGGCGTACACATGGCCTACGGGCCCGTGGTGGACGTGAACAGCGACCCCGGCAACCCGATCATCAATACCCGCAGCTACGGCGAGGACCCGGCGGAGGTGGCCCGGCTGGCGACGGCCCACATCCGGGGCATGCAGGAGCACGGCGTCATCGCCACGGCCAAGCACTTCCCCGGCCACGGCGACACCGACATCGACTCCCACATCGCTCTTCCCGTCATCCCCCACGACCGGGCCCGGACCGACTCCGTCGAGCTCGTGCCCTTCCGGTCGGCCATCGACAACGGCGTGGGCGCCGTCATGAGCGCGCACATCGCCTTCCCCTCCCTCACCGGCGACTCGACCCCGGCCACCCTCCAGCCCCGGCTGCTGACCGGGCTCCTCCGGGACGAGCTCGGGTTCGACGGCCTCGTGGTCACCGACGCCCTCGGCATGGGCGGGATCGTCTCCGGCTGGGGCGGCCACGAGGCGGCCGTCCTCGCCCTCGAGGCCGGCGCCGACGTCCTCCTCATGCCCGCCGATCTGCCCGGCGCCATCGACGCCGTGGTCGCCGCCATCGAGTCGGGCCGGATCCCGGAAGAGCGCCTCGACCGGTCGGTCCGCAGGGTCCTCCACGCCAAGGCGGGCCTCGGCCTGCACCGGGAGCGTACGGTGGACGTGGCCCGGGTGCCCGGGGTCGTCGGGATCGAGGCCCACCGCGAGGTCGCCCGGCAGGCCGCCGAAGCCTCCATCACCCTGGCCCGGGACCGGGACGGGCTGGTGCCCCTGACGGCCGGCGACTCGCTCCGGATCCTCGCCATCGTCTACACCGACGACCCGGACCCCTTCGCCGGCCGGACCTTCCGACGAGAGCTCGCGGCCCGGTTCCCCGACGGCGAGGACGCCCTCCTGGACGCCGACCCGGGACCCCGCCAGCTCGACGCGATCCGGACCATGGCCGACCGCGCCGACCTCGTGATCTTCGCCCCCTTCGTCCGGGCCATGGCCTCGAAGGACGAGATCGGGATCGCCGGGCCCGTGGCGGCCCTCGTCCGGGAGCTGGCCGCCCGACACCCGACCCTGGCCGTCTCCTTCGGCAACCCGTACGTGCTCAGCGCCTTCCCGGACGTGGGCGCCTACATGCTGGCCTGGGGCGACGAAAACGCCCTCCAGCGGGCCGCGGTCCGGGCGCTGACCGGCGAGATCCCGATCCGGGGACGGCTGCCCGTCTCGATCCCGCCCGACCTGGCCCGTGGTGAAGGCGAGGAACGGCCCCGGGAACCGGCTCCGGGCGATGCCCCCGGCCAGGCCGGATACGACGGGACCCGGACGCCGCAGCCATAGGAGGCCCGGTGCCGCGACCCATCCTGCTGACCGGCTGCCGGCTGTACGACGCCGCGCCCGACGACCCGCCCGTGGCCGTCCGGATCGAGGCCGGCCGCATCGCCGCGGTCGTGCCGACGCCAGGGGGCGGGGATGACGCCGCGCCGGGAAGCCGGCCGGGCGGGAGCGGGCCGTCCCCGGAGACCCCGCCGGGGCCCGCCAACGAGGTCCGGGGCCTGGACCCGGCGGGCCGAATCCTGATCCCGGGCCTCATCGACCTCCACATCCACGGGGCCGGCGGCGCCGATTCCCTGGACGGCACCGCTAGCCACCGGGCTCGTCCCACACCGGCGCCCCGGGCTCCGCCGGGTACGCCCCGGGATCCAGCGCCCGCAGGCTCTCCGCCGTCTCGTCGCACCAGTCCACCACCATCGCCGAGTAGCGGATCCCGCCCCGGAGCACCGCCAGCCAGTACGGCAGCCGGGGCGACCCCGCGAGCCGCTCCGTCAGCCGGGCCTCCGACTCCCGGTACCGCTCGAGGATCCCGGCGTGGCGCTCGCGATGCCGGCGAAGGTGCTCCAGCGCGTCGTCCACCGGGAGCTGGTCGCCGAAGAAGAGCTTCAGCGAGATCTCGTAGCGCGGCACCTCCGGCTCCGGCGGCTCCCGCAGCCAGCCGCGCAACACCCCGAGCCCCGCCGCCGTCAGCGTGTACACGCGACGGGGCCGACCCCCGGCCTCCGGCGGCTCGTCCCGACCGGTCACCAGCCCCTCCGCCTCCAGCTCCTTCAACGTCGGGTAGATCTGGCCGTAGCTCTCGCTCCAGAAGTGGGCCAGCGTTCCCTCCAGGAACTGCTTGATGTCGTACCCCGACATCGGCTCCAGCGACAGGCACGCCAGGATCGTGTACCGGCTCCGGTTGGTCCGCGCCACCGTCAGGTCAGGATCACCAGGGCGTTGTACAGACCGTGCGCCGCCACCGGCGCCACCAGCGTCCCACGCCAGAGGAAGAGCACCCCGAACAGCACCCCCAGCGTGCCCGTGAACACCACCGCCAGCCCGCCGTTCCCCCAGTGCAGCAGCCCGAACAGCGCCCCCATCACCGCCAGCGCCACCGGCGCGCCCCAACGTCGACACAGCGGCGGCAGACCGTACCCCCGGTACACGCTCTCCTCCACCGCCATGAACGTCGTGGCCACCACCAGCAGCGGGGCCTCCTCCAACGACGGACGGAACCGGAAGAGCGTCGTGAACGTGGGCTCGACGCCCGCCGCCAGCGCACGGATCGAGTCGAACCCGAGCTCCTTCAACAGGTAGAACGCCAGCCCGACCGCCACGCCCATCGCCAGCTCCCGCGCCAGACCCCGGTCCGGCGACAGCCGCCACCCCATGTCCCCCAGCGTCCGACCCTCCCGCCCCAGCACCACCAGCAGCACCACGAACACCACCGTGTGGTTCGCCGCGATCAGCGCCGGCAGAACCCCTCGCAGCTCCGACTCCACCACCTCGCCGCCACGCGACACCACATAGCCCACGATCAACAGCGTCAGCAGCAGCGCCGGCAGCGCCAGCAGCGCCAGCGCCCGGCCGACCCCCGGCTCCCGTTCGTTCGTCCCCACCGGTGAAGCCATCACGTCCCTCCCGGTCGCCGGAACCCTGGACGCTGGACACTGGACGCTGGACGCTGGACGCTGGTCGCTGGACGCCTACAAGCACTCGTCGATCCGGGCCAGCTCATGGTCCGAGAATTCCGCACCCTCCAGCGCGGCCACGTTCGCCTCGACCTGCTCGACCCGGCTCGCTCCCACGATGGTGGATGTCACGGCCGGCTGGCGGAGCACCCATGCGATGGCCATCTGGGCGAGCGACTGGCCGCGCCGTTCGGCGATGGCGGCGAGGCAGCGGGTCCGGCGTCGCAGGTCGTCGGTGACCCGGTCGGCGGAGAGGAAGCTGTCGGAGCGGGCCGCCCGGGAGTCGGGCGGGATGTCGTCGAGGTACCGGTCGGTGAGGAGGCCCTGGGCCAGCGGCGAGTAGGCGATGCAGCCGATGCCCTCGTCGTCGAGGAGGTCCAGGAGCCCCTCCTCGGGCTCTCGCGCGACCATGCTGTACTTCGGCTGGTGCAGGACGAAGGGAGTGCCGAGCCCGCGGAGGATCTCGAGGGCCTCGGCGGTCCCTGCGGCGTCGTAGTTGGAGACGCCGGCGTAGAGGGCCTTGCCCTGGCGGACCGCCTGGTCGAGGGCCCGCATGCTCTCCTCGACCGGGGTCTCCGGATCCGGCCGGTGGTGGTAGAAGACGTCGACGTAGTCGAGCCCCGTGCGGCGCAGGCTCGCATCGAGGCTCGAGAGCAGGTACTTCCGGGAGCCGCCGTCGCCGTGGGGGCCGGGCCCCATCCGGTAGCCGGCCTTGGTCGAGATGATGAGCTCGTCCCGGTGTCCGGCCAGGTCATCCCGGAGGATCCGGCCGAACGTCTCCTCGGCGGAGCCGGGCGCCGGGCCGTAGTTGTTGGCCAGGTCGAAGTGGAAGACGCCCAGGTCGAAGGCCCGGAGCGCCATGGCCCGGGCGTTCTCGAACGGGTCCACGCTCCCGAAGTTGTGCCAGAGCCCGAGGGAGACGGCGGGCAGGACGAGCCCGCTCCGTCCCGCCCGGTTGCACGTCATCCGGTCGTATCGCTCCGTGTGGCTCATCGATCTCCCCTGGTGCCATCCCCTCGCCACCCGAGAGAGAGCGTACGCGCGTCCGACCCCGGCATCAAGGAGTTCCGGCCCCGCGCTCAGCCCGCCACACCGTCGCCTGGCTCGGGCGCCCGGCGGCCGCGTGCCACCCGGCCCGACGCATTCCCTTGCTTTGGCCTACATTGCACGAGAGCACACCAGCGGATTCACAGAGGAGCAACGATGTCCGATCAGCCCAAGCCCGGCGAGCTGCAGATCAATGCCGACCCCGAGACCGCGCGGGGCGTCTACTCGAACCTGGTCCTGATCCAGCACACGCGCGAGGAGTTCGTCCTCGACTTCCTGGCCAACCTGCCGGGCAACACGCAGCTGCAGACGCGGGTCATTCTCACGCCCGAGCACGCGAAGCGGCTCCTGTCGGCGCTGAAGGAGAACATCGACCGCTTCGAGTCGGGCAGCGGCGGGTTCCAGTCCGCCAACACGGAGCCGGCGTAGGCGCTGGCTCATCGCCGGTGACGCGGTCGAGCGTGGGTGGCGCGACCGGTCCGGCCGGGGCCGGTCGCGGTGGCGCGCCCGGCACGCGAGAGCAGCCGTCAGGTGTTGGGGGACGGCCGGGCTCCAGGTGCGGCGCGTAGCGGTCCAGGAGCATCTGGAGGGCGCGGCGGGCCTCGCCGTCATCCCCTACCAGGCGACCCTGCCCGAAGACCACCACCGACGCGTACTCCACGCTGAACTCCAGCGCCTCGTCCGCGGGCAACAGCCGGCCCATGACGCCGGCGGTGAAGGTGACGGGCGCCGGCCGGGCCAGGTTGGTGGGGGTGCGCCCGGTGCGGGCGGTATGGAAGTAGAGGGCGTGGGCGTCGTCGTCGTATACGAAGAGGTTGGAGTTGAGGAAGGGCCGGCCGTCCTCCACGGTGGCCAGGATCCCGAACGGTACGGCGTGGAGGAAGGCCCGGATCCAGGCGTCGTCCCGGGCCCGGTCCCGGCGCCGCATGTCGGTGAGGGGGTTGCCCGCGATCGATTCGGTCATCATCCCGTCCTGCCGCGCGCCACTGTGCGGCTCTGATCCATCCCGCGATTACGAGCCAGGCCCTCTACGTGGCCTCCGACCGGCCCGGCGGATTCGGGCGGAGCGACGTGTACCGCGGGCGGGCCCGTCAGCGGGCTCGTCCCGGCGCGCTCACGCGTCAGGAGCCGGTGCGCCGCGACTGGGGGATGGGGACGCGGCCGACGCGCCGCTCGAGGGCGTAGCCGTCGACGCCGGCATCGGCCAGGAGGCCCTCCATGGCCTCCGCTTCCGCGGCGTTCTGGTAGGCGCCGGCGTAGACGCGGAAGCGCGCCGGCCCCGACGTGAACGGCACTTCCACGACGTAGGTGGGGATGCCGAGGTCGATCAGTCGGCGGCTCCGGGATGCCGCTTCGGCCCGGGTCCCGTGGTCGCCGAGGTTGAAGGCCCAGGGCGTCGACTGGACGGCCCAGTCGGCTCCCACCGACGGGTCCCCGCCCGAGACCAGCCTGCGGGCCAGCGCCTCCCCGGTGGCCTCGGTGGCCAGCGGCCCCGCCATGACCGGATAGTAGAGCGCCCCGTACATCCGTTTCGGGGCCACGTAGAAGCTGGCTCCGGCCTCGTCCTCCGCGAGCCGGGCAGCCCGGTTCCATGCCAGGGTGAGGTCGCGGTGCACCTCGATCACCACCGAGTACGGGAGCGGCGCGTCGACGGGACCGGCGGGCTCGGGCCCGGAGGCGGGCTCGGGCCCGGGGGCCGGCTCCTCCCCGGCCACCTCGTGCGACGGCGTCGCTTCGTCCTCGACCTCCGTGGTGTCCATCCCGGTCATCGCGGCCACGAACGGCGACGGCTCCGGGTCATTGCCGATGGCGAGGGGCGCGCCCCAGAGGGCCCCGATCACGCCCACGGCCACGACGAGCGTCGCCAGCATGAGGGCGGCCCGGGGCTTGCCCGCCGCCTTCAGCAGCCGGCGGCCGGTCCTCTTCTCCTCCGATTCCTGCGTGTAGTAGTCGCCCGAGTAGTAGTACCGGCCCCCGCCGCCCGGCGTCACCTTGTTCAGCACGACGCCCATGAGGGGCGCTCCGAGCCGTCCGAGCTGCTCGGTGGCCTGTCGAAGCGCCCGCCGGTCGGTCTTGCCCGGCACGGCTACCATGAGGACCCGATCCACGAGCGGCGCGATCACCGACGCGTCGGTGACCGGCAGCGCCGGCGGCGTGTCCACGATCACGGTGTCGAAATGCTCCCTCGCCGAGTCGATGAGCCGCTGGATCAGGCGGGGGAAGACATCCAGCCCCAGCAGCTCCGACGGGTTGGCCACGACGGTCCCGGCGGGGATCACCTTGAGCCGGGAAAAGCCCTCGATGGAACGCGTGGCCCGGGGCAGGACGTTCGGCTCGTTCAGCACGTCCGAGAGCCCGGGCTCCCGCGACACGCCGAAGATCTGGTGCTGCGTCGGCCGGCGCAGGTCGGCGTCCACCACCAGCACGCTCGCCCCCTGCTGCGTCAACGCAATGGCCAGGTTGGCCGAGATGGTGCTCTTCCCCGCCCCCGCCGTCGGGCTCGTCACCAGGAGCGCCCGCGGCTGATTCGGCTGGGTGAACCGCAGGATCGTGCGCAGCGTTCGGAAGGCCTCCGCCCCGGCCGCCGCCTCGTCCATCATGAACGGGATCGGCACGCCTTCCCGCCTCTTCTGCTTCATGCGCGGGACCACGACCAGGACCGGCAGTCCCGTGACGGACTCGGCCTCCGTCCGGTCCCGCACCGTCGTGTCCAGTCGATCGAGGAAGACGGCCACGCCGGCACCGAAGAAGAGCCCGGCCAGCAGCGCGAAGGCGAGCGTCCGGGTCCGACTCATCGGGTTCGGCCCCATCGGCACCGTCGCCGGGTCGACGACCTCGACGTTCCCCGACTCCACGGCCTCCGCGACCTGCGCTTCGTAGTACTTGCCCGACAGCTCGTTGTACATGGCCTGTGCGGCGTCCACGCGCTGCCTGAGCTGAGCGAATACGCCCGCCTGGCCGGGGAGGCGGCCCACCTGCGCCCGGAGCTCGCCCGCCCGGTCCTCCGCCGCGCCGATCTGGTCACGGAGCAGCGCCAGCGACTGCTCGGTCACCGTCCGCATCTCGGACCGGGTCGACGCGATCAGCGAGTCCAGCACCTCGACCCGCGACCCGCTCTCCGTGTACCCGAACCGGGACGACGTCAGCCGGTTCCGCTCCACTTCCAGCTCCCGCAGCCGGGTGTACAGCGACTGGCCCGCCGGGAGCAGCTCGTCGCCCAGCACCAT
>CAYMLW010000047.1:11676-17614 GCA_964391035.1 uncultured Gemmatimonadaceae bacterium | reverse complement strand
CCGTACGTGGCGAAGGTGGTGGCGGTGGACGAGTCTCCGGATATGCTGGAGGCGGCCGGTCGTCGGCTGGAGAGGCTGGTGGAGTCGGGTGCCGTGGAGCTTCGGGCGGGGCGCCTGGAGTCGCTGCCGGTCGGGGACGAGGAGCTGGACATCGCGCTGGTGTCACTGGTGCTGCACTACGTGGTGGAGCCGGTGCACGCGTTGGAGGAGGCGGCCCGGGCGCTGCGTCCTGGTGGGCAGCTGCTGGTGGTGGACATGGTGGCTCACGGGCGAGAGGAGTACGCGGAGCAGATGGGTCACCGGTGGCAGGGCTTCGCCCGGGAACAGCTCGAGGGATGGCTCGGCGCCGCGGGGCTGGAGGTCGGGCACTACGCGCACCTGCCGATGGACGAGGAGGCGAGCGGGCCGGTGCTGTTCGTTGCCCGCGCCAGGGTGGTCGCTTCGAAGTCGTAGTCGGGAAGGCGGAGGTCGAGGCGTGAGGAACGGGGAGACGAGGTGCGAGGGCTGAATATCGAGGCGAGGATCGAAGGCGAAGGGCGAGGGCGAAGGCGGTCGGATGGCGAGAGGTGAGTCGAGGGCCGGACCGAGTACGGGTAGGAGTACGAGCACACATGTCATGATCACGACGAATCGACTGAAAGGAGCACGATGAGCACAGCGATGGCGCCGAGTGGGGAGAGGGTCGAGACGCGGCCGCAGTACCGGGTCGCGGATCTCGGGCTGGCGGAGTACGGGCGGAAGGAGATCGAGCTGGCGGAGCACGAGATGCCGGGGCTGATGGAGATCCGGCGACGCTACGCCGACGAGAAGCCGCTGGCCGGGGCGAAGATCATGGGATCGCTGCACATGACGGTGCAGACGGCGGTGCTCATCGAGACGCTGCGGGATCTGGGCGCGGACGTGCGCTGGGTGTCGTGCAACATCTTCAGCACGCAGGACCACGCGGCTGCCGCGGTGGTCGTGGGGAAGGACGGCACGGCCGAAGACCCGCAAGGGTGCCCGGTCTTCGCCTGGAAGGGCGAGACGCTGGAGGAGTACTGGTGGTGCACATCGCAGGCGCTGATGTGGCCGGACGGGAGCGGGCCGGACCTGATCGTGGACGACGGCGGCGACGCCACGTTGCTGGTCCACAAGGGTGCCGAGTTCGAAAAGGCCGGCGCGGTACCCGAGTTCAACCCCGAGACGGAGCCGGAGGAGTGGGGGGTCATCCTCGACCTGCTGCGCTCCGAGATGGAGAAGGACCCGGGGCGGTGGACGCGGGTGGCCGAGACCATCCAGGGCGTGAGCGAGGAGACCACGACCGGCGTGCACCGGCTGTACGAGAGGATGCGGGAGGGCACACTCCTGTTCCCGGCCATCAACGTGAACGACAGCGTGACGAAGTCGAAGTTCGACAACATCTACGGCTGCCGTCACTCCCTGGTGGACGGGATCAACCGGGCCACCGACGTCATGATCGGCGGGAAGATGGCCGTGATCTGCGGGTTCGGTGAGGTCGGGAAGGGCTCGGCGGCGTCGCTGCGGGGGCAGGGCGCGCGGGTGATCATCACGGAGATCGACCCGATCCTGGCACTCCAGGCCGCCATGGAGGGCTACGAGGTGAAGCGGCTCGAGAGCGTCCTCGAGGAAGCCGACATCTTCATCACCGCCACCGGCAACAAGGACGTCATCACCGTCGACCACATGGCTCGCATGAAGGACAAGGCCATTGTCGGCAACATCGGCCACTTCGACAACGAGATCGACATGGCCGGGCTGAAGAAGCGCACCACCCGGACCAACATTAAGCCGCAGTACGACATGTTCACCTTCGACGATGGCCACAGCGTCCTGGTCCTCTCCGAGGGCCGGCTCCTGAACCTCGGGAACGCCACCGGCCACCCGTCGTTCGTGATGAGCAACAGCTTCAGCAACCAGGTGCTCGCCCAGGTCGAGCTCTGGACCAACAAAGACGCCTACGAGAAGAGGGTGTACGTGCTGCCCAAGAAACTGGACGAAGAGGTGGCCCGCCTGCACCTCGACCACCTCAGCGTCGAGCTCACCGAGCTGACCGACGAGCAGGCCGCCTACATCGGCGTGCCGAAGGAGGGGCCCTACAAGCCGGAGCACTACAGATACTAGATCCAGGATCCAAGATCCGAGATCTGAGATCGAGTTAGGGAGAGGGAGAGGGCGGGGCCGACAAGGCGCCGCCCTCTTTCCGAGCTCCGGGGGCATCGATTCCGGGGGGCACAAAGGAAGCGACCGGTCGGGTGGTACCGCCGCAGCGGCCAGGACGGGGGGTCACTCGTCCGGGGTGCGGGGCCCGTTCCCGGGTCCGATCGCTTCGCGGCTAAGTTGTTGATGGGGGTTTAATATGTCAAGACCCGAGTTCCGGGCGCCCCTTCTCGCCGCGCAGCCGTCGGGTGCCAGGGGGGCGAAAGGGGGCTGTGCGGGGAGCCGTCGGAGCTGGCGGGCGAGGGTACCGGCGATCCGGTGCCAGTGGTATTCCTCGATCGCGGGGGCGGGGAGGGGCTGGCTGACAGCGGCGTGTGGATCCAGGGCATCGGACATGTGGGTGACGATGTCATGTGCGGTACGCTCGGCGTGGGGGTCGAGGCGCATGAGCCGGGCGAGGTCGTGGGGCAGGCGGGGAACGAGGGAGGCGAGGGAGTGGTGCATGCCTGGGACGTAGACGACCTCGCCGCGCTGTACGTCCCCATCCAAGCGACGCGGTGGCCACGCTGGCCGTCCGTGCGGCCGAGAGCGATCGCTACACGGGTCGTGGGTTGGGATGCCGAAGACGCCTGCTGGGCCGACATCGGGACCCACGACCGGGTTGCCGCGGCCCGGGAGGCATGGGGCTGAACCCGGAGACAATCCTTGCACTACTCGACCCGCGGCCATTGATTCTGCGTCATGGCTGAGAAGATCCTCGTAACCGGAGCGACAGGAAAGGTCGGCCGCGAGCTGGTCACGCGGCTGGTCGAGGCGGGCGCAGACATCAAGGCGGCGACGCGCAGTCCGGAGCTGGCCGCGGACCTGTTCGGTCCCGGCGCGGAGACGGTAGAGCTCGACTACGACGTGACCGCCACGTGGGACGAAGCGGTCCAGTGGGCGGATCGCGTGTTCCTGGTCCCGCCGCCGTTCGATCCGCGGGGCGATGAGCGACTGGTGCCCTTCCTCGACTGGGCGGTCCAGTCGGGGGCCCGACACCTGGTGCTGCTTTCGGCCATGGGCATCGAGGCGAGAGAGCGACTCCATCTGCGACGGATCGAGCAGCGGGTGGAGCGGACGGGGGTCGACTGGACCTTCCTGCGCCCGAACATCTACATGCAGAACTTCGCGCGAGGCTTCGTCGCACGCGCGATCCGGGACAACGGAGTGATCCGGCTGCCGGTGAACGAGGCGCCGGTCAGCTTCGTGGACGGCCGGGACGTGGCCGCGGTGGCCGCCCGTGTGCTGGAGGGCGGGGATCACTTTGGGGAGGCGTACACGCTGACGGGCCCCGAGGCGCTCGATCACCACCGGGTGGCCGCGGTCATCGGGGAGCTGGCGGATCGCGACGTCGTCTACGAGGCGATCCCGGAGAACGCGATGCGCGAGGTGCTGAGCGAAGCCGGGTGGTCCGACAGCCAGGCGGACACGTTCGCAGGGCTGATGGCCGCCATACGTGAGGGCCGGCGCTCGAAGGTGACGGGACGCGTGGAGGCGATCCTGGGTCGGCCGCCCACGAGCTTCCAGAGTTTCGCGGAAGAACACGTCGACGCCTGGCGCTGACCCTCGCCAATGCACCTCCACCGCGCGGGTCGGCGGAGGGATCCTCTACTTCCGGGTCGATGATCTCGACGCGATGATCGAGGCGTTGGAGTCCGGGCAGGGTGAAGAACGTGGGGAGGGCGGCGGGAACGTCGCCCGCAGATCTCGTCCCGGCGGGGCGGAACGTACCACGGCTCTCCTCGATGAGTTCTCGAGGTCAGGTGGAAGATGCACCCGGCCATGGGGCACGGCGATAGCAGATAGGGAATGTTCGGAAAATGGAAACGTGGTCCGAGGTCAACCCACCAGCTCCACAAACGGCTTAGGCGGTGACACCTCGTGCTCGGCCCGCAACTGGCCGCACGCCGCCGCGATGTCCCGGCCCCGCGGCGTTCGCACCGTGGCGTTCACGCCGCGGCGCTCCATCCGGTCGGCGAAGCTGCGGATGCGCCCGGCGGGTGATGGGCGCCAGTCGTTACCCGGGATCGGGTTGTACGGGATGAGGTTGACGTGGGCGTGGAGCTCCTGGGCGATCCCGGCCAGCGCGTCGGCGAGGGCGGGGTCATCGTTCACGCCGTCGATCATGATGTACTCGAAGGTGATCCGGCGCCCACCGGCCGCGTCGAAGCGGCGCACACTGTCGAGGAGATCTGCGAGGGGGTACTTCTTCTCGACCGGGACGATCTTCCGCCGGAGCCCGTGTGTGGGGGCATGAAGGCTGATCGCGAGGTTGAACTGCTCGGGCCGGGCGGCGAGCTCGTCGATGCCCGGGACGATCCCCACGGTGGACACGGTGATCCTGCGTGCCCCGACGTCGTACCCCTGGTTGAGGATCGTCAGCGAGTCCATCACCGGTCCCCGGTTCATGAGGGGCTCACCCATTCCCATGTAGACGACGTTGCTGATCGGCCCCAGGTCATGGTCTTCGGCCCAGCGGCGGGCGCCGCGGTACTGGGCGACGATCTCCCCCGCCGTGAGGTTGCGCCGGTAGCCGGACCATCCGGTCGCACAGAAGGTGCAGGCCATGGCACACCCGGCCTGACTCGAGATGCAGAGGGTGAGGCGGTCCTCCGACGGGATGAGCACGCTCTCGACCAGCTCCCCGTCCTCGAGGCGCCACAGATGTTTCGCCGTGCCATCCTCCGAGCGCTGGATCCGTGCCGGCTCGGAGGCAGTGAAGGCGAAGGCATGGGCGAGGGCGGCGCGCTCGGCCCTCGGAAGCTCCGTGATCTCGTCGACCGACAGCGGCACCTTGTCATAGAGGCGATCGAGGGTCTGCTGAACCCGATACGAGGCCACGCCCCGCGCGCTGAAGTGCTCGGCGAGGAGGGCTCGGGCCCGGTCCGGGACGAGGCCGATCAGGTCGGGGCGTTCGGTTGTCGACGTCATGGGGCGCGGTTAAGTTATCGGGATTCTGGCACGTCTTGAACCCCAGAGTACACGCGGTGGTCCTGATCTCCGATATCCTGACGTCCATGCGGGTGAAAGTCCCGCTGGAGGCCACGTCGAAGGACGAAGTGCTGCGCGAGCTCGTGGACGTCCTGACCCGGGACGGCTGCGTCGAGAACCCGGACGAGGTGCTGCGGGTGGTTCAGGAGCGGGAGAAGGTCCTGTCGACCGGGATCGGCCACGGCGTGGCGCTGCCCCACGGGAAGAGCGATGTGTGCGCCGATCTTGTCATTGCCGCGGGCGTGACCCGGGACGGCGTGGAGTTCGACGCACTCGATGAGCAGCCGGTGCGGCTGGTCTTCCTGCTCGTTGGCCCGGAATCGGCGGCAGGAGCGCACATCAAGGCATTGAGCCGGATCTCCCGTCTCGTGCGGCGGCGAGATCTACGGGACCAGCTCATCCAGGCGTCGGACCGGGCATCGTTCCTCGCGCTGGTCCGCGACGCCGAGGCCGCGTGACCCGAGCCCTGGTTGCCCATCTACCGCTGGGGCTCTGGGCCGCTGCGGTTCTTCTGCTGGGCTCTGCCGAGGTCGAAGCGCCGGAGGGCCTGCCGGGGGACGCCGACAAGGTCGCCCACTTCCTGATGTACGCCGTAGGCGGCGCCCTGGCGGCGTGGATGGGGCGGAAGACAAAGAACCCGTGGGAGGGCTGGAGCGGACTCGCCATCGTCGTCGCCACGGGGCTCATCGACGAGATCCACCAGATCCGCCTTCCGTACCGCGATTCGGATGTCATGGACTGGCTGGCTGAC